>DASZWK010000400.1:0-3846 GCA_035546235.1 Xanthobacteraceae bacterium
CGGCGTACGCGGCGCCGGCGAGGGCGGCACCACCGGCGCGCTCGGCGCCGTCGTCAATGCCGTGGTCGACGCACTCGCCGAATTCGGCGTCAGCCATATCGAAATGCCGGTCACGCCGGAGAAGATCTGGCGGGCGATTCATTCGTCCGTCCCGTCATCCTGAGGTGCGAGCGCAGCGAGCCTCGAAGGACGACGGCCCCAACGCCCGGGGCCGGCATCCTTCGAGGGCCGCTTCGCGGCCACCTCAGGATGACGGTTCATTACCCAACAGGAGCAACCCATGCCTGACATTCTGACCAAACAAGACGGACAAATCCTGCGCGTCACGCTGAACCAACCGGAGCGCGGCAACGGCGTATCCGACCAAATGGTGGTGGAATTGACCGGCATCATCGCGGGCGCGGAGAAAACGTCGAGCATCGTGGTGCTGCGCGGCGCCGGCAATGATTTTTGCATCGGCCGCGCGGTGATGGGCTCAACACCGAAGAAGGACCCCGACGCCTATGAGCGCCGCGCCTTCAGCGATGTCGTGTTCGACTGTTACGGCGCGATGCGCAACGCCAAAATCCCGATCATCGCCGTCGTGCAGGGCCGCGCGCTCGGCTTCGGCTGTGCCATTGCGGCGGCTTGCGATATCACGCTCGCCAGCGACAAGGCGGTGTTTCAGGTGCCGGAAATGGCGCACAATATTCTGCCCACCATGGTGATGTCGTCGTTCGTCGATCGCGTGCCGCGCAAGGCAATGAGCTATCTGGTCTATTCGCAGGCCGAGATCGGCCCGGAGCGGGCGCTCTCGTTCGGCATCGTCAGCGACGTGATTGCGGCGGCGAAGCTTGACGAGGCGGTGGAGACGCTGTGCGCCGCGATCCTCATGGCGCCCCGACCGGCCATTTACGGCGTCAAGGAATACATCAAGACCGCTCCCGACATGGCGGTATTCGGCGCCGTCGAATTCGCCCGCAATCTGCACGCCACCATCAACTCTTCGGGCGATATGCGCCGCAAGCACTGACGGCGGCAGGGCGCATGATTCGCGCGCCGGCGCGGTCGGGACGGGTTCCGCCGCGGCATCCACGACACATTTGCGACGCACGGGCGCCATGATCGCGCACGCGTAGGGCTTTCCAGCGCTGCAGAAATCAGCGCTGGCAGGTTCTTTTCGGGAAAAAAGCCAATCCGCTGTTGGCATCCGAGCGGGAACATTTTGCGGGCCGCGAAGTGGTCACATTTTCATGCGGCCATGGGGGTGCTGTGGGCCGCCGGGGGGCGGCTCCAAGCGGGGTATGTCCAAAAGCGGGGTATGTCATGAACTTTGCAAAACAACGCGGGACTGGCGACGGCGACAAGCCGACCGAAGTGGAAATCGAAGGCAACATTCGCGAACTGGTGCGGCGCGACGCGACGGCATTACGCCAGGGTAGCGGCGAAAACGACGTCGCGGCCAACAGCCTGAGTTCGCTGCTGCGCCGCGTGTCCGGCAATTCGGCGCGCGAAATCGATAATCTCATCACCGAACTGAAGACGCTGCGCGACAAGCTGCAATCCGACGGCACGCGCGTCGAGCGTGACATCATCGAGTATGCGGCACTGAGCCAATCGGTGAGTCAGCTGACGAAGATCATTTCCGACGGCGTCACGCAGGTGAAGAAAGTGCCGGACGCGCCAAGTATCACTGAGTAGTTAAATCAGCGCGTAGCTGGGCGTTGGCGAACAGGCGTACCGCGTATCAGTAGTATCCCACAGTGGCGCCGCCATCCACCGCGATGGCGGTGCCCTGGATATGACGCCCCTTCTCCGAACAGAGAAACAGGGTCAGCGCCGCCACATCACCGGGTTTGCCGAGACGGCGCACGCCGTCGCGCGCCGTGGCTTCCTGCTTGAGCTGCTCCACGGATTTGCCGGATGCCTTTGAACGCTGTTCGATGAGCTGGAAGAACCGCTCGGTCTCGGTCGCGCCCGGGTGGATCACATTGACGTTGACCCCGTCGCGCTTGCCGAGCTGCGACAGGGACTTGGAGAAATTACCCATCGCGGCATTCACCGAGGCCCCGATCGAAAAATCGGCGCCCGGCGAGCGCGCCGCGCCGCCGCCGATGTTGACGACAAATCCCTGCGCGGCTTTGAGCATCGGCCAGAACAGGCGGCACATGCGCACACAGCCGAACAGCTTCAGCGCATAGCCATCCATCCAGGCCTCGTCCGGCAGATCGACGAAATTGCCGGCACGGGTCGCGCCCGCCGAGCACACCAGAATATCGCAAGCGTTGAATTGCTGTTTGACGCGGTCGAACACCTGCCGGCAGCCGTCGAGCGTGCGCAGGTCGGCCGCGATCGCCACCGGCGCCGGTCCGCCCGCCGCGGCTATCGTTTTGCTCGCGGCGGCGAGGTTCTCCGCCGAGGACGATATGATGACGGTCTGGGCACCTTCGCGGGCGAATTCGACCGCGATTTCGCGGCCGATGCCGCGGCTGCCCCCCGTGATGACCGCGACCTTCCCGGCAAACTCTCCTGGCATTTCTGAGCCCTTCCTTCTTCGCGATTTATGGCTGGTTGCAGCGTGCGAAATCCGCCGCGGCAGTTGCCGGGCTTCACCGCCGACAACCCCATCCTACCGGACATTGTAATCCGCGGGAAAACTTATAGATTGCCGCGCCGTGTTGGCGTATTTCCCCTCCCCCATCCTTTTTATCCCTCGGCGTCGCCTGGAGGCGCGGCAATGATCGTCGTCGCCATCGACATCGGCGGGACTTTTACCGACCTCGTCGGCTTCGACGACAAGGCCGGCAAATTCGTCGAGGCCAAGAGCCTCACGACGCCGCATGAGCTCAGCCAGGGGATCCTCGACTGCATCCGCAAGAGCGGGCTTGAGGCCGCCGCCATCGACGAGCTGATCCACGGCTCGACCATCGCCATCAATACGCTGATCGAGCGCACCGGCGCCAAGACCGGCCTCATCGTCACCAGCGGCACCCGCGACGTCTATATCGTCGGCCGCGGCAATCGGCCCGAGGCCTATAATCTGTTCTTCCACCGCCACAAGCCGCTGGCGCCGCGCCATCTGACGCGCGAAATCGAGGAACGGCTGACAAGTACGGGCGAGGTGTTCCGGCCGCTCAACAAGGCGAGCGTCACCGAGGCCTGCCGCGTGCTCGCCGCCGAAGGCGTCGAGGCGGTCGCTGTCTGTCTGCTGCACTCCTACGTCAATCCGGCGCACGAGCGGATCGTTGGCGACATGGCCGGCGAGGCGTTGCCGAACGCCTATCTGTCGCTGTCGCACAACATCCTGCGCGAATATCGCGAGTTCGAGCGGCTGTCGACGACGGTGGTCAACGCCTATATCGGGCCGCGCGTCGGCGGCTATGTGAAGAACCTGAAGTCGCGGCTTGCCGCTGCGGGCTTTGCCGGCGAGCTGTCGATCATGCGGTCGAACGGCGGGGTGATGACGCCCGAAGTGGCGACGGCCTGTCCGGTCGCGATGATGGAATCCGGTCCCGTCGGCGGCATCATCGCGTCGGCGCGCGTCGGCGAAAAGCTTGGCTTCGGCAACGTCATCTCGTTCGACATGGGCGGCACCACGGCGAAGACCAGCCTGGTGCGCGACGGCGAACCGACCTTGGCGCCCGGTTACTACGTCGGCGGCTACGCCAGCGGCCATCCAGTCATGCTGCCGATGATCGACGTCGTGGAAGTCGGCGCCGGCGGCGGCAGCATTGCCTGGATCGACGATATCGGCGCACTGAAGGTCGGCCCGCACAGCGCCGGCGCCGATCCGGGACCGATCTGTTACCGCGGCGGCGGCACCGAGCCGACCATCACCGATGCCAACGTGGTGCTCGGCCGGCTCGA
>DASZWK010000401.1:0-10975 GCA_035546235.1 Xanthobacteraceae bacterium
GCCTGCGAGGCGCGGCGGCGGCAGGGCTTGCATGGCTCGGCCCCGCGCGAGGGGTGCTTAGACCAGAATTGCCGCGGCGGCAACGCTGGGTGCAAGGCGCGGCGTTTGTCCTGTGGGCGGTGTCGCGTTAGGCTTCGTCAAAAGCGTTTTGGGGAGGAAGTCATGCGTGCTGCATACGCCGCGTTGGCGTTTGCCGTGGTGGCCGGTTCGCTCGTCGCCGCGATGCAATCGGCGCCTCTGGCGCAAACGCCTGCGTCCGACACGCGGCCGGTGACCCTGGTGGTGCCGATCGCCGCCGGTGGCGGTGTCGACACCATCGCGCGGGTGTTCGCGAAGGAACTGTCGGAGCGGCTCAAGCAGCCTTGGGTGGTGGAAAACCGGCCCGGCGCCGGCGGCCTGGTCGGACTGGATTCGGTCGCCAAGGCAACGCCAGACGGCCACACGCTCGCAACCTTCGAGACCTCGGCAGCGCTGCAGCAATGGCTGCATTCGAAAGTGCCGTTCGACGTCGTCAAAGACTTCGCGCCGGTGGCGCAGATGGCGACCACGCCGCTCGTCCTGTTCGCCGGACCGTCGTCGCCGGTCGCCGATCTGAAAGGCATGATCGCCTACGCCAAGGCCAACCCCGGCAAACTCTCGGCCGGCACACCCGGCATGGGCACGCCGCACTCGCTCGCGCTGCTGATGCTCAACGCCGCGGCCGGCATCGAAATCACCCAAGTGCCCTACAAGGGCACAGGTCCGGCGCTCAACGATCTGCTTGGCGGCCAGATCCCGTTGATGTGGGCGACCCCCAATGTCGTGATGCAGTACGTCCAGACCGGCAAGGTGAAGGCGCTGGCGGTCGGCTCGCCGCAGCGCGTCACGCTGTTGCCGAATGTGCCGACGGTCGCCGAAAATGGCGTGCCGGGCTTCGATGTCAGCGTCTGGTTCGGCATCGCGGCGCCGGCGAAAGCGCCGCCGGCCGCGATCGCGCGCGTGAGCCGCGAGATCGCGGCGATCGATCAGATGGCGGAGCTGCGCACCAGGATGGCGCCGCTCGGTTACGAGCTCAGCTATCTGGACAGCGCCGCCTTTGCCAAGAAAATCGCCGCCGACCACGCCCGCTACGGCAAGGTCATTCGCGACGCCGGCATCAAGCCGGACTAGGCCAAAACAGCCGCGGCTGACAATTCGCACGATCAAAGAAAGCAGTATTTCGCGGCAGCGCCAGCCTGTGCCCGCGGCCAGGGTCTTCTGTTCAAGAAAACCGCGCCGGAAAAAGGTTAAGCGGAGGTAACCGTTAACTCCGCGTTAACTTTATGTCCGCAGATTATTAACCAATCAAGACTCATCCACATTGGAGAGGCGGCCTTGTCGAGCCTCATCTGCCCACGGCAGTCGCTGACGTTTCGCGCCCGCTCCTACATGGCGTTCGCTTTCGCGCCGCAACCGCCCATCGCCGATTGGCTTGCCGACCTCGACGCCACGCTGGAGCGCTCCAAGGGCTTCTTCGCCGGCCATCCGGTCGCGCTCGACCTGTCGGCCGCCAGCCTGACCCCGTCCGAAATCGTCGAACTCGTCGCCAGCCTTGCCGAGCGCGGCATCCGCGTACTCGGCATCGAGGGCATCGAGCCGAACGAGGCGATGCCCGGCCTGCCGCCGGTGCTGCGCAGCGGCCGCGGCGCCCAGGAGATTGAAATCCCCGAGCCCGCCTCGGCCTCGCCGGCGCCGGCTCCGCCGCCGCAGAAGCAGGAACCCGCGTCGCTCCTGATCGATTCACCGGTGCGTTCCGGACAATCGGTGGTCTACATCGAGGGCGATGTCACCGTGCTGGGCTCGGTCGGCTCTGGCGCCGAGATCATCGCCGGCGGTTCCATCCACATTTACGGCACGCTGCGCGGGCTCGCCATGGCGGGCGCCTCGGGCAATTCGCGCGCACGCATCTTCTGCCACCGTTTCGAGGGCGAGCTTCTGGCTATCGGCCCTCACTACAAGACGGCGGACGAAATCGAGGCCAGCCTGCGCCGCGGACCGGCCCAGGCTTGGCTTGATGGCAACACGCTGAAAATCACAGCGATGAATTAACGAGAGGTCGTAGACATGAGCGACGAGAAATCGGGACGCGTAGTGGTCGTGACATCGGGCAAAGGAGGCGTCGGCAAGACCACCTCCACAGCGTCGCTCGGCGCCGCGCTCGCCCATCTCGGCCAGAAGGTCGTGGTCATCGATTTTGACGTCGGCCTGCGCAATCTCGATCTGGTGCTCGGCGCCGAGCGCCGTGTCGTGTTCGACCTGATCAACGTCATCAACGGCGTGGCCAAGCTGCCGCAGGCGCTGATCAAGGACAAACGGCTGGAGAATCTGTTCCTCCTGCCGGCGTCGCAGACACGCGACAAGGACGCCCTGACAGAAGAAGGCGTCGCCAAGGTGATTGCCGAGCTGCGCACCAAATTCGACTGGATCGTGTGCGATAGCCCCGCCGGCATCGAACGCGGCGCAACGCTGGCAATGCGGCACGCGGACTCGGCGATCATCGTCACCAATCCGGAAGTGTCCTCGGTGCGCGACTCCGACCGCATTATCGGCCTGCTCGACTCCAAGACCGAAAAGGCCGAGCGCGGCGAGTGCGTCGACAAGCACCTCTTGATCACCCGCTATCATCCGTGGCGCGCAGCGCGCGGCGAGATGCTGTCGATCGACGATGTGCTGGATATCCTCTCCATTCCGCTGATCGGCATCATCCCCGAGAGCGAAGAGGTTTTGCGCGCCTCCAACGTCGGCTCGCCGGTGACGCTCAATGCGCCGCTCAGCGCTCCAGCCAAGGCCTATTTCGACGCCACCAAGCGCCTCAAGGGCGAACAAATCGCCATGCACATTCCAACGGAAAGCCGCGGCCTCTTCAACAAGCTGTTCGGACGGAAAGCAGCATGAACTTGCTCAGCCTGTTTCGCCGGGGCTCCGCGCCGGTTGCGCGCGAGCGCCTGCAAATCCTCCTCGCCCACGAGCGCGAGACGCGCGACCAGCCCGATCTGCTCGGCGTGCTGCGCGAAGAAATCCTCGCGGTCATCGCCCGCCATGTCGCCTTCGATCCCGACAAGGTGCAGATCACGATGGACCGCGGCAGCACCGTGTCGACGCTTGCCGTCGACATCGAGATTCCAAATCGCCGCCGCGCCAGCGGCGCGGCTTCCCAACAACTGAGCCAGCTCGCCTTTACGGCGAGGACGGCCACAGCACGGTCGCAATGGACCAACGGGTTAGTTTGATGCGCACCATCGTTCTGCTCACGCAAAAAGGCGGCACTGGAAAGACCACACTGGCGGCTTCTTTGGCGGTCGCGGCGGCACAGTCGGGCGAGAGGGTCATTGCGCTCGACCTCGATCCGCAGGCCTCGCTGGTACACTGGGCAGAACGCCGGGCTGCGGCGCACGCCGTAAACCGGATCATGGTCGAACCGCTCGAGCGTGAGCGCCTGCAACGGCTGCGCGCCATTCTCGACGGTCTCGCCAGTGCGGGCTTCACGCTCGCCATCTTCGACACCGCCGGCGCCGACGGCCCGGCCGTGCGTCTTATCACCGAGGCCGCCGATCTTTGCCTGTTGCCGGCGCGGCCCACGCGCCTCGACATGGAAGCGACCGCAGCGACATTCCGCGCGCTGTTCCTCGCCAAGCGCAAAGCCGCATTCGTGCTCAATCAGTGTCCGGTGACCTACCGCAGTTCGCGCGCCGGCCAGGCGGCCAAGGGTCTCACCGAACTCGGCGTGCTCGCCGAGCCGATGCTGGCGACCCGCATGGACTATCAGGACGCGATCGCCGCCGGTCTCGGCGTCACCGAATACGACCCCGGCGGCCGCGCGGCGGCCGAAATCAAGACGCTCTGGAATTGGAGCCGCGCACAGTTCGGCAGCGCCAAGAACGAATCCAAGAGCGATGCCAAGAGCGAACCAAACGAACTCAAGAGCGAACGCCCCGCCGAGCATCGCCCAAGCCGACAAGCGGCAGCTGCAGCCTAAATCGCCGTCCGGGCGGACGGGCCGCCCTCATCTCTCGCGATGGCCGCAGCCCGCTGCGGTGAGCAGAAAGAGTACGTCCCCGCAGTCGTAGCACTAAAACACGAGGCGCCGCGGGGGTGCCTCGTGGCCTTGCCCTCAAGGATCGGGGTGGCGAACCATTCGGCTCAGTGCCCGAAATCGAACAGATCGAACAGGTCGCCGATCGCCGGAGAGTTGACCGGGATGTACGGGTTCCGGGCCATGACTGGATCGGGCAGGTTGTCGCGGCTGCGATTCGTGACCGGCTGCAATCGCCAGTTTCGTTCGATGAATTTCAACGTTGAGACGTGATCCGTATAGGTATGCGAGATGCGGCCGCCCTTGCTGTAGGGCGAAACCACGATCATCGGGGTCCGCGTACCGTCGCCGAAGAAATCCAGCGGCTGAACGTATCCGGAATCCCAATACCCGCCGCCTTCGTCAAAGGTCACGAAGATGGCGGTCGAGGCCCACAGTTTCGGGTTGGCCTGGACTGCGTCCACGATCTTTTTGACGAAGCCTTCATAGAGATTGAGCTTTGACGAAGCCGGGTGACCGTCGACCAGTCCACTGGGCTTGACGTAAGAGACGGCCGGCAGCGTGCCATTAGAGATCGCGGCGTAGAGATCGATTGTGTCCTTGAGGTGCGCGGTGCGCACGGCCGCGTTGGTCATGATCGACGTCGAATACTGCGCCCAGTTACAGATATTGCAGTATACGTCCTCCGGATTCTGAACATACTTGTCAGCCAGATAGCGGTCGAATTGATCTCCGTAATAGGCCCAGGAGATGCGGCGCTCATTTAGCTCATCGCCGATCGTGCGCAGGTTGGAAGGCGGCACCGTGAACACATAATTGTGCGGGTTGGTGTCGGTGTAGGCGTTTGTGCCGTCGCCGAAATAGCCCGGATTGTAGTTGTTGAGGAGATAATAGTGCCCCGGTTGGCAATTCGGGTTCACCTTTCTCCTGAGCGACTGCAGATAATCAACCACAACGTCGACGCCAGGCTGGGTCTGATCGGCGCAGTTGACGTAAGAGCCGCCGCCGTAGCTTGCGTTTGGCGCTGCCGCTGTCGGCGACCCCGACCCGCCCCCGTAGCCGTCCTGCGTATAATAATTGTTGGTGGACGGTTGCGGATTTGGATTTTCGATTTCGCTGAGCGCGCTGACGCCGTTCGGCGGCGTGCCGGGCATGTTGGGATTCACCGGGTTATGCGGCGGCGTTGCCGGGTGACCGTTGCCGTCGCTGAACCAAACCGCGTCGCCGGCGCCCATCATGACGTGATTGGCCCCGGTGCCGCCTTTGACCGCCTGATGATAATTGTCGCTCATCGAATAATGGTCGGCGAGGTATTTCAGGTAAGGCGCATCGCCTTGTTGGACATTGAAGAAGCCCATCGAGGTTGAGCCTTCGCCGGTGGAGATATCGGTGAATCCGGCAGGCTGCGCTGCGCCATTGGAGCCGGCGCCGACAGTGACTTCGACCCAGGGATACAAGTCGGAAAGACAGCCCCAGCCGTCCTTGCGATCCGCAGCCGAGGCGTCGCAGTCGAGCTGCTGCTGCATCTGGAAGAACCGGTGCACCGGGCTCGCCGCATAGGCATCATAAGGATATTTGGCGTTGGTCAATTGATACGGACCGGGCGGCAGGTGACTCGCATCCTGGCCGTTGTACGTGACGCGGTTGTCGGGAGTGCCGCTGGTTTGGCCGGTGCCGCCAGTCAGCAGATACTGGTCATAGTCGTCGGCCAGACCGTTTTCGATGCTCTTGGCCGCCGCCAGCGTCGAATTATTCACGCACGAGGTCACGCCGGCATAGCCCAAGGCCGCGCAGACGTAAGGATCCGAAGGACCGCCGGCCAGTGCGGGTGGCAGCACGACATAGGGCGTCTTTGGCGGATTCAGCCGGTACTTGTTGAAATCTTCCGCCCGATACTGCAGGGCCGCGCCGTAGTTGGGGCCCGGCGACCCGTCGGACTTTACAATTCCCTCTGACAACAAGTTCAAGACTTTATCGCCGCTGACCGGCTTATAGGTTGCGAAAACATGATCGAAGCTGCGGTTTTCGCCAATGATGATGATGACGTGCTTGATCGGCGAAGCAGTCGCACTGTCGTCGGCACTGGCGTGCGTGATCGGCATTGCGGCGTTCGCAATCAGCGCTGCTGTTGCAACGGTGGAAAGCCAACGATGCCTTCTTAGGCGTTCACTCGTTAGATTGGCGTGCTGCATGGGAGGCCTCATTTGTGATGGGGAGAAGACCTTGCAGCGCCATGCTGATTGCCCAGGTTTGCACCGCGATGACAAATTTGTTGCGGCGACCAGGGCGGGGATCATTAAATCTGCATATGGATGCGGTATGCGGGTCTGTTCGCTGCGAACAGACGGGGCACGCCGCACGTAGACTATCGGCGGTGAACCAGGTTAATGAGCATGCTCGCCGCGCCGGTGGAACCCGCGGCGCTGGGAAGTCATGTCTACTTGGGGGTGAGGTTTCATGCCGTGGAAATTGCTTCTGTTCGGCATGCCGGCTTTCCTATTCATCTGTGGGCCGGTTGTGGCGCAATCCATTCCCGTGCTTTCGGGCAAGTACGCGACCACCTACAACCAAATCTGTCAGGCTGGCACGAACGCGAATAATTCCGCAGGCGCCATCTACAATCAGATTCTGGTTGTCGACTTCAATAAGACCACAAAAACCGTGAGCCTGACCGGAACCTCGGTATACGGGGCTCTCACGGCGGTGAATGGCGTACCCGCAAGGCTTGCGCAGACCTCCGTCAACGCGAGCTTTCCCTATTCCAACACCGCGACGGCTATCACCATCGGCAGCGATACCTTCAACGCCCTGTACGGCCCCTTAACCTTGGGAATGCCTCAGTGGTTGGTGTTCGGCGGGATAAGCGCCGGCGGCTGTTCCGCATCGGCTGTCGCGATCCGGCAATCGCCGCTTTCTGTTACGATCCCGGCCCGGTAGCCGAGCGCTACCGATCTCGCGTTCAACGCCTGTATCGATTGGCCGAACACGCCAACTTGGCCCGCGGCGCGCCGATTTTATGGGGCGCGCAACCACTTGCCGACCCTGGACGTTGTCTTCGAACATCAGGACCGGGCCATGTCATCCGAAACTGCCCTGAAAATGCCAAACCGATCCACGGCGCAGTCCGAGAAAAAACAGCGGCCATTCAATGAGCCGCGCAGTTCGGAAGAGCCGAGCGATATTCAGCTCCGACGCGCCGCGGAGCGTGGCCGCGGCCGACGCGCCATGCATCCGCTGCAAATCCCGTGGGCCGGCTGGAAGGACATCCTGTGGCGGACCTATTGCGAAATGAATTCCGACCGGCTGCTGTCGATTGCCGGCGGCGTCGCGTTCTTCATCCTGTTCGCCATCTTTCCAGCCATCACCGCACTGGTCTCGGCCTATGGCATCTTCTTCAACGCCTCCACCATCGGCCAGGATCTGTCGCTCCTGCAGGACGTCGTACCGGCCAATGTGCTTGGCATTCTCAACGAGCAGACCATGCGGATCGCCTCGCAAAGGAATGGCGCGCTCAGCATCGGCGTCGTGGTCGGCATTTTGGTGTCGTTGTGGAGCGCGATGGGCGGCGTCAAGGCGATGATCGACGCCCTTAACGTCATCTACGAGCAGCAGGAGAGCCGCAATCTCATCAAGCTCAATTTTGTGGCGCTGCTGTTTACCCTTGGCGGCTTTGCGGTTTTCCTGATTGCGGTCGGCGCCGTCATCGCCCTGCCGCTGGCGCTGTCCTGGGCCGGGCTCGGCGACGAAGGCGGCGACCTGATCCGGATCGCGCGCTGGCCGGCCCTGCTGATCGTGCTGCTCGCCGGCCTCGCCGTGCTCTACCGCTACGGCCCAAACCGCCGCGCACCGCGCTGGCAATGGGTCAGCGTCGGCAGCGTATTCGCATCGGTGGTGTGGATCGCGGCGTCGTTCCTGTTTTCCTGGTACCTCGCCAAGTTCAATACCTACAACGCCACATACGGCTCGCTGGGTGCGGTGCTCGCCATGATGATGTGGCTGTGGATCTCCTCGATGGTGGTGCTGCTCGGCGCCGAACTGAATTCCGAGATCGAACACCAGACCGCGCAGGATTCCACGATTGGCGATGATAAACCGCTGGGCCAGCGCGGCGCCGTGATGGCCGACACCGTAGGCGCCAAACAAGATTGACGCGACACGGACCGTGCCGCAGCGCGAAGCCACATTCATCGCGGCAGCCGCCTGCAAAAATACTGGAACTCGTAGTCCCCCGGGTCTATTTACCGAAACGTCCGCGGTTTGACGGTCGCGTGTGCGCCGGCCGGGCATTTGGTGCCGGCGTTAAGATGAAGGCGACAGCCGATGGGAAGCCTGGTCCTGCTTGATCTGATGGGCGGCGTGGCGCTGCTGCTGTGGGGCCTGCACATGGTGCTCAGCGGCGTGCTGCGCGCGTTCGGCCCCGATTTGCGCCGCCTGCTCGGCAAGGCGCTGGGCAATCGCTTCACCGCGTTCGGTGCCGGCCTCGGCTTAACGGCGCTGTTGCAGAGCAGCACCGCGGCCGGACTGATGACCGCTTCGCTCTGCGCCGAGGGCGTCGTCGGACTTGTTCCTGCACTCGCCATCATGCTGGGCGCCAATGTCGGCACCACCCTGATCGTGCAGGTGCTGTCGTTCGACATATCGGCGGCCGCCCCGATCCTGTTGATCATCGGCGTCGTCACTTTTCGCGCCGCGGACAATGGCCTTGTCCGTGCGCTCGGCCGCGTCGGCATCGGCCTCGGCCTCATTCTGCTGGCCCTGCACGTTCTGCTCGACACGCTCGCGCCGGCCGAGCAGGCGCCGGCCGTGCAGGCGTTGCTGAAATCAATTACCAACGATCCTGTGCTCTGCATCGTCCTCGCCGCGGCGCTCACCTGGGCGGCGCATTCGAGCGTCGCCGTCGTGCTGCTGGTGATGTCGCTTGCCTATTCGCAATTCGTGACGCCGGAAGCGGCGCTCGCGCTGGTGCTCGGCGCCAACCTCGGCAGCGCGATCAATCCGCTGATCGAGTCCGGCACGCGCGGCGATCCGGCGAGCCGTCGGCTGCCGGTCGGCAACATGATCAACCGGCTCGTTGGCATTCTCGTCGTGCTGCCGTTCCTTGGTCCGATCGCGCGGGAAATGGCGGCGCTGCAGCCGCATCCGGCCAAGATGACGGCCGAATTCCACATGCTGTTTAACATCGCGCTGGCGGCGGTCTTCATCGGCCCGCTCAACGCCGTCGCATGGCTCCTGGAACGTATCCTGCCGGAGCGCAAACAGCCGGCCGATCCTTATGCGCCGCGGCACCTCGACGAGGCGGCATTGCCGACGCCGCCGCTCGCGCTCGCCAACGCGGCGCGCGAGACCTTGCGCATGGGCGATCTCGTCGAAACCATGCTGCGCAACGTGATGGCGGCGCTGCTCGACAACGATCGCAAGCTCACGGCCGACGTCTCGCGGCTCGACAACGCCGTTGATCGGCTCAACGAGGCGATCAAGCTCTATATCACCAAGCTTACGCGCGATGCCCTCGACGAGCGCGACGGCCGCCGCGCCATGGAGATCATCTCGTTCACCATCAATCTCGAACACATCGGCGACATCATCGACAAGAACCTGTGCGAACTGGCGGCGAAGAAGATCAAAAAGCGCTACCAGTTCTCCGCCGAGGGCGCGGCCGAACTGACGGGCTTCCACAAGCAAGTCGTCGATTCGCTGCAGGCAGCGTTCGGAATATTCATGACCGGCGATATCGCGGCGGCGCGCCGGCTGCTGCGGCAGAAATCCGAGCTGCGGCAGGCCGAGCTTGCCGCGGCCGAACGGCATTTCGAACGGCTGCGCGAGGGCCGGCCGGAGAGCCTCGAGACCACGTCGCTGCACCTCGACATCTTGAGCGACCTCAAGCGCATCCACTCGCATATCTGCTCGGTCGCCTATCCGGTGCTCGAAGCCGCGGGCGAATTGAAGCGCGATCGATTCGAGACGAGCAGTTTGGACGCCGCGGACGCGCCCGCAGGCATGCTGCCGGCACCGCCGGCGCGCACGTGATGATGCGACCTGATTGATCGGGCCTGGATTCAACCACGCCTTCGAAGAGGAGGCTGCGGCGGGGGCACCGGCACGAAACGCTGCCACACCGTGCCGTCGTCGAACTGTATGGCGAATCCGTCCGGGGAAATCACCGCACCTTCGTTCCAGCGCTCCGCCCAGATATGGCCCGGATGATCGATCCAGGCACGCGATGGCTGACCGGCCTCATTGACGAGGTTCATGTCCCAGCCATTTTGGGTGATGTATACCATCTGGGGTCCGGTGCAATTCTGGACGCACTGATATTGGCCGGATAGAAGCTCCTGCGCGGAGGCGGCGGTCGTTCCCGCAGCAAATAGTGCGAGCAATGCGAACACGATTCTCATTGTCACATCTCCCTCAAACGCCGGCCTAGCGTAACATGGCGCTGCCGCGAGGGCGACGCCCTCGTGGCGCGAGCGCCCATCACGACTCACGGTTGCCACAGCGCGATGAGCGGCCCCTTGGCGCCGAAGACCGGATCGGTCGCGGGCGGCGGCACCTTCGGAATCGACTGGATCGCCTTGGCGTGCTCCGCCTTGCTGCCGCGGCACAAATTATATTTGCCGGTCGGCGGATAGGCGCCGATCACGACAAGCTCCTGGGTCTGGCTGATCAGTTGATGGCCCGTGCCCGCCGGCAGGATGACGACGTCGCCGACGTTGACATCGATTTCCTTGCCCTTCTTGCCGCCGAAACGCACCTTGGCGCGGCCGCGCGCGATGCCCATCGCCTCGTGAATCATCGAATGATAGTGCGGATAGGGAAAGATGCCGTTGCGCCACATGTGGCCCCAGCCGTTGTCCGCAAACGTCTGCTCGATCAGCCGTTCGGGGTCGGGCGAACCGGAAAGATCGATGCCGGCGCGATAGACAA
>DASZWK010000402.1:0-20768 GCA_035546235.1 Xanthobacteraceae bacterium
GATGAGAACCGAGCGGCCGGCCAATTCGGCAAGTCCGCCGCCGAGGCTGGTGCCGCGCGCAAGGTCGGCGACGCGCACCTGCGCCTTGCGATCGAAGAAGAAACGATCCGCGGCCCCCCGATCAACGTAGTGACGCAGTGGCTGCACCTCAGTGCGCACCATTTTCATAGGCCTTCACGAAGTCGCCGACGGTCACCGGAAAATGAACGTCGTCGCCGCTCGTGAACGGATCGGTGCCGAGTCGGTCCTCGAGCCGCGCCACCAGCACGGCGATGCTGAGCGAATCGAGTCCGGAGTCGAGCAACGCCAGATCGTCGCGTAGCGGCGCGAGCGCCCGGCCCTGTTCGCGCGCGACCTGCGCCATCTGCTCCATTATGGTTAACTTTATCGACATGGGCTGCGAACCTACTCTTTGTTCATTTCGCTCCGGTATAGTCCCGCAACACTTACGATCAAGTTCACGATACGATCGTGGTCAACGCAAAAGGTTGCACCTGTGCCGGCAATTCGCTGCCGTCAGATCATCGATAGCGACGTTCCAGAGATTACGGCTTTGCTTGCGCGCGGCTTTCCGAGCCGTGACGCGCAATTTTGGTCGAACGCGCTGGCACAACTCGGCGCGCGGCAGCCGCCGGCCGGTCTGCCGCAATATGGGTACCTCCTGGAAAGCGACAACAGGCCGGTCGGCGCCATCCTCTTGATATGCGCAGAGCTGAGGACGGCCGATACATCGGTGCGACGCTGCAATCTGTCGAGCTGGTACGTGGAACCGGCATTTCGATCCTACGCGGCGCTGCTGGTGTCGCGCGCACTGACCCACAAGGACGTGACTTTTTTGAACGTCTCGGCCGCACCGCATACTTGGCCGATCATCGAAGCGCAGGGCTTCTCCCGCTACTCCGACGGCGTCTTCGTCGCGGTGCCGGCGCTGAACGGCCTGTTCGGCAGTCCCGGCGTGGCAATTCTTGACGCACACACCCGGCCGGCGGTCGCGTTCGACCCGCTGGAGCAGGACATCCTTCTGCAACATGCCGACCTCGGCTGCATCAGCCTGTGGTGCGCCACGTCCGAGCGCGCCTATCCGTTCGTTTTCCGTCCGCGGCGCGTCAAAAGGCTGCTGCCTTGCGCGCAATTGATTTATTGCCGCGATGTCGGCGACTTCGTGCGCTTTGCCGGACCGCTTGGCCGCCGACTGCTGCGGCATGGCAGACCATTTGTCATTATTGACGCCAACGCGCCGATGCCCGGGCTTGTCGGCCTCTATCGCGGCGGCAGCATGCCGCGGTATTTCAAGGGTCCGCAGAAGCCGCGCCTCGGCGACCTGGCTTACACCGAATACGCGGTGCTGGGCGTCTGAACTAGATTCCCAATGACTTGCGCACCGTGTCCGGCCACTGCGGCAAGTCAAGACCGTGCGTGGCAAATAGCGCCAGCGCCAGGCGATCGATGCCGAAGGCAACGCAGCCGGTATGGGCGACTTCGCCGGACGCGGTGTGAATGTTCCAGGTCGCACCGAAATGATCGCGGTGATAGTTGAAGCTCATGCACGCCGTCGGCTTTTCGGTCGAATGCACGGGGATGAGCAGCTCGAATTTCAGGTCCTGTTCGACCTGGCTCACGGCCATGAACTTGCCGACGCGACCGAAGAACGGATCGCTGGCATGATCGATGCGCCAGTTCAGGCCCAATCGACCGGCAAAACCTTCCGCGAGCTTCATCCAGCGATGACGAAATGCCTCGATCTGATCGGGCGTGCCGATGCAGACATACTCGCGCATCCGAAACGATTGCAGCCGGTCCAACATCTTTGAAGGCTCGCGGCGGAAACAGTCGCAGGCCACATCGAACAGCAGCCCCTCGGCGGGCAATTGGCCGCGGCTTGCCGCCAGCGGATAGACCGGATAGCAGGCCGCCGGGCTCAGAACGAGATCGGCCGAAGACAGCGCCGTCGTCCAATCCTGGCCCGCGTCGTGGCGATCGACCGCGTCGCGAATCTCCGACTCCTCGCCGGCGAGGCAGCTCACACAGCCGAGGAAGTGCGGGAAGCTCTTCAGATAGCCCGATTTCTCCACCTGACGGCGGCTCATCACTGGAGGAAACCGCAACACTTCGGTGTTCGGATCGCGGTACTCCGAAATCAGATCCGTGAGTCCGTTGACGACCTGTTCAAACACCGCGGTGCGCGCATAGACGCCATCGATCCCGGATGGCAGCAGCAACGCCTCCGCGATGGAGTCCAGCGTGTGGATCGCCTTCGCCGGTTGTTTGAATGCCACGTTCATTGGACTTAACGCCTCCTGCTTTTTTGTCTTCGCCGCCCTGGCGGTTCTTTGACCGGACCGAACCCTGACCGCTTAATCGTGCAGCGATTCCGGTGTAGCGCCGAGCACGGACGCTGCCGCCACGTTGGCAAGAATACGGTCATTGCTGATCATAATCGGCGACGACAGGATGTCGCGCAGATGCCGCCCGATGCTGAATTCGCTGTCATTGCGGTAGCCCGAGAGTCCGCAGGCCTGCATCGAGCTCATCACAGTCGCGACGGCCAGCTCCGACGCATTGACCTTGAGCATGTTCATGCCGGTCTGGAAGTCCATGGACTCCAGCATCGCCGGGTCTGACGCCACGGCTTCAAAGCGCCGGGTCGAGGTGGCGATCAGACCCCGCAATGTCCGCAGGCTCGCGCCAGCGCGCGTCAGGTGCGCGGCGCCCGGAGGCAGAGTGCCGCCGGACCGATGCATAGCCTTGCGCACGAAAGCGCGGGCGCGCTCGACGGCCGCCGCCGCGATGCCGGCCCAGGCGCTGCTCCAGACGAGGTGCGCGAAGGGCATCATCGTGTGACTGTGAATTTTCTCGTAGCTCACCGGCAGGATCTGCTCTCGCAATCCGGATGCCACAAGCTTGAAGCCTGCGCTGCAGGTGCCCCGCATGCCGAAGGCATCCCAGCCGTTCAGGCGTTCCAACGTGTAGTTTTCTTTCAGGAGAGCGACCAGCACCTGATCGGAGCTTGCCGCATCTGCCGAGCGTCGCGCAGTGGTGACAATGCCGTCGGCTGCTTCGCCGTAGGAGATCACCGTCGCCTGACGTTCCAGCGTGATCCGCGTCTCGCCGTCTACCGCCGCCGCGCTGTTGCGCAAGTCGCCGCCGGCCTGCCCTTCCGTGGTGGACGACGCCAGCAGCAACTGCTCGGCGCAAAGCCGACGCAACAGCAGCTGGTGCCATGGGCTGCCGCGACCGTGGCGAACAATGCACGCCACCTTGGTCTGGTGCATGGCATAGATCATCGCCGTCGATGCGCAGGCGCGGCCGAGCGCATAGCAGATATCGGTCACGTCCGCGACACTCAGACCGTCGCCGCCGAACTCGCGCGGCACCGCGACACCGAGGAGACGTTCGGCGCGCGCGGCGGCGATCGCTTCTTTTGGAAACCGCGACTCGCTGTCGACGGCCGCGGCATGCGCTGCGGCAATCGCAACGACTTTGTCGACACGCGCGCTCAATTCAGCCGTCTCGGGGCTCGCAGCGCTCGCGGCAAGCTGACCGTTACGCGCTGCGTCGCGGATCCGTAATTCCTTAGGGATGCCGTTGATCGTCGCAGTGCGGATATTCATTGGGATACGCTCCACGATGGAATCGGATTCCTCGCAATCGGGCCTCGACAGCGATCCGTATGGTCTAGAGGTACAGCAGAAAACAGCAATTCAATGTGTCATTTAGTGGCAATTAGCGCGGTTCTTTTCCATCAAGGTTACTGATCGAATGCCCACACCACGCAAAATCGTGATGCCGGAGTCACGTTCGGTTAATGAGATAATGTCATCACAGAAACCAGTTCCGCAGGCGGCGTATTTCGGGGAGATTTCAGCGTGCTTGATCGCGGCAATTCTAATGTGAGCGAACGCGTTAACTCTCTGGTGCAGGCGTTGCTCGCCAAACGATCGATCGGCCGCCTTGTTGGCCGTGACGATGATCTCGGCGAGAACGGGCTGTCGTCACTCGACCTCGTTAATCTTATGCTCGCGGTCGAAGCCGAATTCGATCTCAAAATTCCCGAGAGAGACATGCGGCCGGCAAACTTCCGCTCGATTGCCCGGATCGAGGCGCTGGTCGGGAACCTGATGCACCTCGGCAATCCGGTGGCGGCGGAATAGAGTCGCGCGTCGTCGTCCTCCCGTGTCCGGTCCCGGACAAACTTTCATCGCTAAAGCAGATTGCGGCCGATCACGGTGACATCGCGAAGTTGCGATGGAACTTTGCCTCGTCCCCTGCCAAGGTTCCGGACTTCGGCCGCGCGCTCCTTGCGCCGCCCTGAACGGTGAATCTGACGATGACGAAGACGGTTTACTATGCCGCCATCGGACCTGAACTCGGCGTGTTCGATATCGACGTCGATGAGGCAGCATTGACGCGGTGCGGCGCAGTGACGCTGCAGGCCAATATCCAATACGCCTGGCCACATCCATCGCGACGTTATCTTTACGTCGCGTCGAGCAACGGCGGACCGCGCGTTGCGGGCGACAAGCATTTCGCCACCGCGCTGGCAGTCGCTCCCGCGACCGGCAGTTTGCGACCCCACGGCGATTCGGCGGCATTGCCGTCGCGGCCGATCCACCTCAGCGTCGATCGGAGCGGCGAATATCTGCTGACGGCCTATAACAATCCGAGCCAAATCACGGTGCATCGCCTGAATGCCGACGGCTCAATCGGCGCACCGGTCACGCAGCCGGAAAAGCTCGACACCGGAATCTACGCGCATCAGGTCCTCACCGCGCCGTCTAACCGTCTGGTGACATTGGTCGCGCGCGGCAACGACGCTGAACGCGGCAAAGCCGAGGACCCCGGCGCAATCAAGACATTCTCGTTCGATAACGGCGTGCTGCGCAATCTCGCCTCGATTGCGCCCGGCACCGGGCTGGGTTTCGGCCCGCGGCATCTCGATTTTCATCCGACCAAGCCATGGGTGTTTGTCTCGATCGAGCGGCAGAACAAGCTCTACGTCTACACGCTTGAGTCAGTCAGCGGGCTCAAGCGCGAGCCGTTGTTCGTCAAGGATACGCTGTCGAAAATGCCGGCGATGCGGCAAGCCGCCGGCGCAATTCACGTTCATCCGAGCGGCAAATTCGTCTACGTCACCAACCGGGCATCGGACCGTTCGAGCTTCAATGGCAAGCCGGCCGTCGTCGGCGGCCAGAACGACCTCGCGGTGTTCTCGATCGATCAGGCGACTGGAGAGCCGACGCTCATCCAGAACGCCGACGGGCACACCGTCGAGTTGCGGACCTTCGGTATCGACCCAGGCGGCCGCATGCTGGTCGCGGCCGGCATTGCATCAGC
This sequence comes from Xanthobacteraceae bacterium, assembly GCA_035546235.1. Lineage (GTDB taxonomy): Bacteria > Pseudomonadota > Alphaproteobacteria > Rhizobiales > Xanthobacteraceae > BOG-931. The sequence goes on from DASZWK010000402.1 coordinate 5,335, forward strand.
CCCTGTTCGCGACGGGGATCGCATTATTGAAGTTCCGGCCGCGTTGTCTGTCTTCCGCGTCGGCGACGACGGCAAGCTCGCCTTCATCCGTAAATACGACATCGACACCGGCCCTGAACGGCAGTTCTGGACCGGCATGATCACCCTGCCCTGACGCGGCGAAGCGCGGGGACCGACCGGCGCCTATCGCTGTGGTCACCGATGGCTTGGCGCCGACCAGCCGACGAGATCTCCGGCGTTGAGGTCGGCGAGCGGCGGCGCGGCGACCGGCTTGGTGCTCGGTGCGGTGCCGCGCCAGCGGGCGACGATCTCGCCTATGGTCCGGTCGTCGACCGTGTCCGCCCGGTTGAGATCGCCGCTCCATTCGGCCTGACTGCGCGGGATGCTGCGTTCCGGCAGCGCCTCGAACCGCAGTCGCGTGACCGTCGGAACGCCGGCGCCGATCACGAGCGCTTCGCGGGTGCCGAGCGAGGGCAGGAACGCCAGCAGCCGGCTCGCGGAATCCGACACCGCGGCGCGGATGATTTTCTGATCTTCTTCGTGGCCGAGCCGCATGGCAAACACGGTCGAGCACTGCGAAATCAAGGTCGGATCGAGTTGATGCGGCCGCTGCGTGATCAGCCCTAGAAAGACGCCGTGCTTGCGGCCCTCGACCGCAATGCGCGACAGACCCTCGCGGGCGACGCGGAAGCCCAGGTCACGGTCGGCATTGGCGTAGCTCTGCGCCTCCTCGCAAACGATGAGCACCGGGCTCAAGCCATCGCTCCAGACGCCGAATTCGAAAGCCAGCCGGAACAGCACCGAGACGATAACTTCGGTCGTTTCGGCCGGGAAACCGGCGAGCTGCACGATGGCCATCGGCTGGTCGTTGTCCTTCAACCGCAACAGCTGGCATAGAATCTCGACCATCGGGTCGCCGGTGTCGGCCGCGCTTTCAAAGATGAAGGCGTAACGCGGATTGCGGCGCGCCGCGTTGATACGCATGACGAGCCGCTGATACGCCACCGCGAGATCGCGATTCTCGAGCTTGCCCATGCGGCTCTCGGCCGCCGCGATCACGTCTTCGAGACGATAGGGTGCCGGCGTATCGGCGGTAAAGCGCGAGGCATTGTCGGTTTGCTGTGCCCGGTAGCTCGCACGCAGCATGCCGCTTGCGCGCGCGCACTCGGTCTTTGCCAGTGGAATCAAATCCGCCAGCAGGCTGATTTCGCGCTCGGCGCCGCTTCGCGAGCCGAACACGATCTGCACGAGCTCTTCGAAGTTGAACAGCCAGAACGGCAAGTTCAGATTTTGCGGCCCGAACACGTGAGCGCGACCGTCGAAACATTCGGTGTATTCGTTGTGGGCGTCGATCAAAAGAATACGCAGATCGCTGCGCGCCTGCATGATCTTACGCAGAATGAGCGCAAGCGCGCTCGATTTGCCCGACCCGGTGGAACCGAAAATGGCGAAATGCTTGCGCACCGTCTCGTCGACATTGACGGTCGCTGCGATTGAGGCATCCTGCTGCAGGCGGCCGAGTTCGACCGTGCTGGGGCTCGCCAGATCGAAAATGGTTTTCAGGTCGTCGGTCCCGATGCTGACAACGGCGCTGCCGATCTTCGGATAGACGGCGACACCGCTCTGAAAACGTGTTTCAGCGGAAATCTGGCCCAGGAGATCGATTCGCCCGATCGCCGACGATGCCGCCTCACCAGTCGCGGCGACTTGAAGCGTGATGTCGCACAGCGCGCCGATTGCCAGCGCGGCACCGTTCTCGATACCGACCAGCGATCCGACCGAGAAGGCGAATTCGCCGCCCTCCGACATGGCCGTGGTGATTGGGAATTGCGCGGTCGCCTGCGATCCGCTCACCGCGATGACGCGGCCTAGCGGAGTTCGAACCGATGGCGAAAGAGCAACGCGATTTTCGTCGGACATGCCTGAACCCGTGCGCTGTCTTCGCCCGGAAGGTCTAAAATTTGCGATAAAAACGCGCTTGGAAACCTCGCGCACGTTGTGCCGAAGCGTCATCCACGCCGGCACGGTTAAAAATTCGATGCCGGCCGTTCGCGAATTGAACTGAAAAATGCCTCAGGCGCCGCGCAACGGCACCGGCTGCTCGGCCAGCATCGACTTGATGGCGCGCCTCGTGGTCTCGACATCGAGGCCGTGACGGTTCACCAGATCGCTGCAATCGGCAAGGATGGCATCGGCGTCCTGCATCATCTTCAGCCTCTTGTAGTGATCGTCCTCGTGCAGGCCCATGCTGGCGCCGACGATCTCGTAGATGTTCATGATGCGGAACGGCCAGTCGCGCTCATGCGCGCACAATTCGCGATGGTCGGAATGATAGACGGCGACGAGCGCGTCGATGCCGGCCGCCTCCGCGGCGAGAAGCTCGGCCTGCTGGGTTTCGCGGCGATAGTTCGGCAGCGCCCTCATGTCGTTGGCCTGGAGCCCGGCGCGCGGCAGATGCAGATCGACAACCTCGATGCCCGGCACCGCCCAGAGGATCTCCTCCGCCGCTTCGACCACGCCGTGGATGCCTGGATGCTTGTGCAGCGCGATCCGCATCGGCACCGGCTCGCGCAGCATCGGCCGCAGCCGGTCCAGATTGTTGCGCACGAACATCGTAAACGGCGTCATCTCGAACGGCTTGGCGCCGCGCGTGCGCTCGACCGCCGGCAACGTCATTTCGGTGAACTGCACGTGGCAGGACGGGCACCACGACAGCACCTGCCCGGTCTTGCTCTGCGCCAATTTGTCGAGCGTGTTCTCGGCGAAGCGGCCGAATGTCGCCAGATCGCCCGCGCGCAATTGCTGGATGCCGCAACAATGCGTCGGGCCGCCCATGACTTCATACGTGGTGCCGAGCGCATCCATGATGTCGAGCGCCAGCAGCGCCATGTGCGGCGTCTTCAGCACGTTGCAGCCGGTGTAGAACACGAAGTCCGGCGCCGTGTCGGCAGCGGGCTTGGCGCCCTGCCCCAGACGCGCCAACAGCGCATCGTCGAGCTGCAGGTGCGACAGCGCATTGACGTCGCGCGCGGTGTTGCGAAAGTATTCGACGCCCTTGCGGCGCTGGGTAGCCGCGTCGTCCGCGGCGTGCGCCATGGCGACGCGCGCCATGCTCAACAGAAATCGCGGATTGACGCCGTAGTCGCAGGCCTCGATGCAATCGCCCGACCGCACGCAGCCGCTCGCCCACTTGCGCGCGGCCTCGTTGCCCTCGCCGTGCCGGAGAAGATCGAGAACGCCGCCGATCACCTGCGTGGGCTCGGCGTTGACCCCGGCGGCGCCCGCAACCGGGCAAACCTCGACGCACTTGCCGCAGCGGGTGCAGGCGTCGACCATTTCGCCGACGCGGGCTTGCAGCGCGGACTCGAATGTTTCTGGCATGGCAGCGGACCTATTGATCTGGCTCCAGCACCCTAACGCCGACTCGCCCCCGATTGAAGGGCTTCGCAACACAATGTAAGACCGGGCGGCTTCACCGATGCCCGGCCGTCCGCCGGGCAGCTTTATGTCATTTGGCCCTAAGGCGGCGTTGCCCCCTCCGATGGGTGGGGGCCGGAATGCGAGGATGCAATGGGTGAATTTGCCATCGGTCAACCGGTTCCGCGTTTTGAAGACCCGCGGCTCGTCAAAGGCGGCGGCCGTTATGTCGCCGACATGGTGTTTCCCGGCACGGCGTTCGGCTACGTGCTGCGATCGCCGCACGCCCATGCCCGCATCCGCTCGATCGACACGTCGAAAGCAAAAGCAGCACCGGGCGTGCTCGCGGTCTTGACCAGCGCCGACTACAAGGCAGCAGGCTTCGGCGACCTTCCAGTGCCGGGCGGCCTTAAACGCCGCGATGGCGCGCCCGGCTACAAGCCGCGGTATCCGGCCTTGGTCGAGGACCGCGTGCGGATGATCGGCGACTACGTCGCCTTCGTCGTCGCCGATACGTACTACCAGGCCGTCGACGCTTCCGAGTTGATCGAAATCGATTACGAGCCGCTGCCGGCGATCGTCTCCACCGGCGACGCGGTGAAGCAAGGCGTCCCACTGGTCTGGGACGACTGCCCGAACAACATCGGCTTCATCCAGATCGAAGGCAACAAGGAGGCGACCGACGCCGCCTTCGCCAAAGCCGCCCACGTCGTCAAACATCATTTCGTCGTCAACCGCGTCACTGCGGCGACCATGGAGCCGCGCGGCTGCATCGGCCTCTACGAGCCGATCGAAGGCCGCTACACCATCTACACGACCTTGCAGCGCACCAACGTGTTCCAGACCGAGCTGTCGAACAACGTGCTGAAAGTGCCCGACAGCAAAATCCGCGTGGTGTGCGGCGACATTGGCGGCAGCTTCGGCATGAAGTCGGCCGTCTACAATGAATGTGCGCTGGTGTTGCTCGGCGCCAAGCTGACCGGCCGCCCGGTCAAATGGGTGGCGACGCGTTCGGAATCGTTTCTGTGCGATGCGCAGGCGCGCGACAACGTCACCGATGCCGAGCTGGCGCTCGACAAGGACGGCAATTTTCTCGGCTTCCGCGCCAAGATTACCGCCGCCATCGGTGCCTATCTGCAGACCGGCATGCAGGCTTTCACCGGCAATCTCGGCACGCTCGCCGGCGTCTACAAGACGCCGGCATCGCATATCGACGTCACCGCGGTGTTCACGCACACCCAGCCGGTCCGCCCCTATCGCGGCAACGGCCGGCCCGAAGCCGGATATGTGATCGAACGCATGGTCGACCTCGCCGCCGATCAGACCGGCATCGATCCGGCGGAATTGCGCCGCCGCAACACCATCCCGTCGAGCGCAATGCCGTACAAGACGAGCGTCACCTTCACCTACGACTGCGGCGAGTTCGAAAAGAACATGAACATGGCGCTCGACGCCGCCGACAAGAAGGGCTTCGAAACCCGCCGCGCCGCATCGCGCAAGAACGGCAAGCTGCGCGGCCTCGGCTTCTCTAACACCATCGAGCGCTCCGCCGCAGCGGGCCTCGAAGGCGCCGAAATCAGGTTTGACCGCACCGGCTCGGTATCGATCTTTTCCGGCAGCATCAACCAGGGCCAGGGTCACGAGACCGCGTTCAAGCAGGTCGTCTGCGACAAGCTCGGCCTTGATCCCAACGAAGTGACCTACATTCAGGGTGACACCGACCAGGTGTTCTTTGCCGAAGGCACCGGCGGCTCACGCTCAGCGGCGTTCTCCGGCTCGGCCTTCACGCTCGCCGCCGAGAAGATCGAGACCAAGGGCAAGGCCATCGTGGCCAAGATGCTCAAGATCGACCCAGCCGACGTCAACTTCAACGAGGGCGTATTCTCGAGCCAGAAGACCAACCAGACGATGACGATCAAGGAAGTCGCCAAGGCCTCGATCGATCCGAAGAACCTGCCGGAAGGCATGGAAGTGGGTTTGATCTCCACGGCGATCTATCAGGGCAAAGCCGCGAGCTATCCGAACGGCTGTCACGTCTGCGAACTGGAAATCGACGAGGACACCGGGGTCGTCGAGATCCTGCGCTACAACGTGGTCGACGACGTCGGCACCGTGATCAATCCGCTCTTGCTGCACGGCCAGATCGACGGCGGCGTCGCCATGGGCGTCGGCCAGATTTTGATGGAAGACATCAAATTCGACGAGGCCGGCCAGATCCTGACCGGCTCGTTCATGGACTACGCCATGCCGCGGGCAACCGATCTTCCGTCCTATCACGTCGGCTCGAACCCGGTGCCGACCAAGACCAATCCGCTGGGCGTCAAGGGAGCCGGCGAAGCCGGCTGCGTCGGCGCCATGCCGGCGGTCGCCAACGCGCTGGTCGACGCGCTGTCCGTGCTCGGCATCAGGCACGTTGAGATGCCGGCAACGCCCGAAGTGCTGTGGAAGGCGATCCACGAGGCGCGCGCCAAGACCGCGTAGCGGCGAGACGCGAGTCCTGCTATCCGGGCAACGGCATCTGACTATTTGCTGCGGTCAAGATGCCGGGCACTACGGGCTGCGTTGCCGCTTGATCGGGCACCGGAGGAGCGATGACCGTACCGCCGGTGGGTGCGTAGCTCGCCATCGCCTGCGCGAGCTGAGTGCTCGCGGCGGTCGCGTCACCCGGCGAAAGGGCGGCGATCCCGGCGACCGACCATTCCAGTCCGACTTGCCCCATCGGCCCCGCCGAAGTGATTGTGTTGTGACTGATATCGTAAAGCTCGAATGCACCCGTATTGTTATTGCGCATGAGCATGTCGCTCGCACCCGCCCCGTTGATCGGGCCGAAGCCGGCCACAGACCACTCCAACCCGACTTGCCCCATCGGCGCCGCTGAGGCGATTGTGTTGTTGCTGATGTCGTAAAGCTCGAATTGGCCGGTATTGTTATTACGCATCAGCATGTCGGTTTCGTTGCCGTTACTGGAGAAATCACCGAATCCGGCCACCGACCACTCCAATCCGACCTTTCCCATCGGGGCTGCGGAAGTGATCGTGTTGCTGCTGATGTCGTAAAGTTCGAATTGGCCAGTGTTGTTATTGCGCATGAGCATGTCGGTTTCGTAGGGCCGCGTCGAGAAATCGCCGAAGCCCGCCACCGACCATTCAAGACCGACTTGGCCCATAGGCGCCGAAAAGGTGATGGCGTTGTTGGCGATGTCGTAGATCTCGAATTTTCCGCTGTTGCTGTTACGCATCAGCATGTCGGTCTCGCCTGGCCGCGAGCTGAAATCTCCGAAGCCCGAAACACTCCATTCCAGTCCGACTTGGCCCACGTCGGCGGCTTTGGTGATGGTGTTGTTGCTGATGTCGTAGATGTCGAACATCCCTGTGCTGCCATTGCGCAGCAACATGTCCGAAGTGTCAGTCCCGGAGAAGCTGCCGAGGCCTGCAACCTGCCACTCCGCGCCGATCTGGCCCAGGGGCCCGGCGGCCAGAATGCCATTGTTGCCGAAATCGTAGATCTCGTAGTTGCCGTTGCTGTCGCGCATGATCATGTCGGCGGTGGAGCTTGCAGGCTCCAGAGGTGTCACCGTCACATTGAAAGTGACCGGAATACTCTGGTTCTGGGTGCCGTTCCCGGTGTCGATCACGTGCGCCGTGACGGTGAGCGTCTCAGATCCGACGAAATTGGCTGGCGGCGTAAGTGAAAGATCGATTTCCCCACCGTGCGCGATGTTTCCGCCGATGACCTTCCATTCGAATCCGTCGAATACTGCAGTTGCTCCGGGGTCGCTCAGCGTCCAGCCGGCCGGAACGCCGGCGACGTCGATCCACTGGACGATCTCCGAGCCATCCGGATCGGGAATCGAGACGATGACCGGGACGGTGCCGACCGTGTTCTGCTTGAACAAAATGCCGGTCTGAATGCTCGGCGTCGACGTGCCGTTGTTCAGGTTCAGGGTCTGAACGGTGGCGCGGCTCGACACCAGGGTGTCGTTTTCCACGTCATACAGGACAAGAGTGTTGCCGTCGGGCTGGTTAGCCAGCAACATGTTGCTGAAATCCGAGCCGTCGCCCGCATCCTCCATCCGGACGTCGCCGACATAGTTGCCGCCGTTGTCGTAGATGTGGAGATTCTGGCGGCTGTTCGTGTCGTCCGCGGTTTCCAGGACGACCGCGAACCCGCCTTCCGGCAGCGCGAACACGCGAGCAAAGGTAGTGCCGAAAGCGCTCTGATCCTGGAACTCAAGGAGGCTGCCGACTGCGTTGCCGTTCGCATCGTAGGCCTGGACACCCTCGTAGGTGTTGCCGTTGTCGACGATGCCGCGCCAGCTCGTGACGAATCCGCCGTTCGCGAGCGGCGTCACCCTCGGAAGGGGTACGCCGAAAACGGAGGTGTAGGAGAAGTCTGTCTGGGCTTGATTGCCGACGAGACTGCCATTCGCGTCCACCAGTTGGACGTGAGAGAGTTCCTCTCGCGGGTTGGAATTCGAAATGATGGATTCCCAGCCCACCGCGAAGCCGCCGTGGGGCATCACGGTGACAGACATCGATCCCGGATCGATGACATTGCCGTCGCTCGGCGGAAGAATTTCGCTTCCGATCGGATTGCCCAGCGCGTCGTAGCGCTGCACGTGGACTTCGTCGCCGTTCTCTATTTGGGCGAAGACGATCTCCCCGTCGGGCAGGACCGCGAGGCTTGGCCTCAGCACACCGGACGGGCCGATCGTGTACGGCTGGCTTGCGGGTACGCCGGCGGCGTTGAACGACCACGCATAAAGCTGGTGGTTCTGATCTTCCTGCAGCGCCACAAAGCCGCCGCCGGGCAGCGCTGCGATCTGGCTAATCCCAGTCGCTCCCGCCGGCAGGGTGAGCGAGATCGGCCCAGCAAGAGCCGCGCCGGTCGCACTGAAAAGCTCGACATGCCCCGTGCGCGTCGGAGGTGACGGATCGCCAGTGTCCCAGGCTACAATGTAGTCGCCGTCCGCCAGCGCAGCCGTCTTGATACTGTAAACAGGCACACCCGGATCAAAGGTGCCGACGAGATTGCCGTTGGCGTCGTAGGTTTGCACCCGGTTAGTGGCGCCGTTGGCCTGATCCAGATAGGAGACGGCGATGAGGTAGCCGCCGCCGGTCAGCGGCACCGGCGTGCCGGCGTTGGTGTCGATCCCGTTGCCGACCTCCGGGAAGCCGGCCGTCACCACCTGCCGCACGCCAAGCTGCGTGCCGATGGAGACGAAGGGCAGAAGCGCGGTCGCCGCCACGTCGATGGTCAGCATGGCGGTTCCAGCGACGTTGCTGCTGTTATCAAGCGCTGTGTACTGGACGGTGTCGGCGCCGGAGAAGCCGGGAGCCGAGACGTAGTCGTAGGAGCCGTCTGAAAAAAAGTAGATCTGGCCGCCGCCGGTGGTTCGATACAATCCTTCGACAACGGTCAGCGGCCCATTCGGGCTAGTATCGTTCGCCAGCACCCCATCGGCTGCATCGACTTCAAGGGTGCTCTCTTCGGTGGCGTTGACCTGGTCGTTTTGGATCATCGATCCATTCCCCAAATAGAAGGCTGTCGCAAAAATTAAGTCGGCGGGAGCAACAATGTGAAAGCTTGTACTGTCTACATCACCATGCCGGCATAAGCCAGATGCCTGGCTTCAGGCAGTTAGATTCACACGGGTATCAGCGAGCGAGTGTCAGCACCGCTGTCAACCCGGACCGGCGCGAGCCCTCGTCGAGTTGTCGCTTATGCCAAGGCCTGGGCAAACTGAACTTTGCTTCACCCCGCACGCGGAGGGACGTTCTCTCACGGTCCTCATCGTGCAACTCATTTGCTTCGGGCGTGGCCCGTTCGCGCGTGGCGCCGTTCCAGACGAAAAGCGAAGCGCAGGGCTGCCGCGGCTTTCGCGCCGGCTTCCGCCGCGCATTCGTCGAGTATCTGTTCCGGCGCAGGCGGCTCGCGCCAATACGCCAAGTGGTCGAGGATTGCGGTCGGGGTGCGCAGATGGCCGGGAGGCCGGTAACTGGACACGAAATCAGGTTGGCCAAAATTCGGATTTTCGAAATAGGCCAGGCGGGGCCGTATCCGGCAGCGCTCGTCGCCCCGGCAGGCATGGGCGCGCCGGCCGGGCTTCTTGCTGCAGTTGCGCCATATCTCCAGTAAATCCGCGGCCGCGCTTGCCGTCACCTCCATGCTGATACGTCGGTCAGAACTCCGAGAAGAATTCCGCGAGCTTATTGCTCCAGCTTGATGTTCGCCGACTGGATGACTTTGGCCCATTTCTCGACGTCGTTCTTCATGAGCAGGCCGAAATCGGCGCTCGTTCTCGGCGCCACGATGTCACCGAGGCTGTTGAGGTGCGCCTTGACGGCGGGATCCGCCGTCGTGTCGTTGACCGCTTTGTTGAGGCGCGCAATGACGTCGGCCGGCGTGCCCTTGGGCGCGCCGATGCCGAGCCAGCCGCTGGCTTCGTAGCCCTTCACGACATCGGCGACCGGCGCTACGTCCGGCAGTCCGTCAGACCTCTGCGCCGTCGTGATGCCAAGCGCACGCAGCTTGCCGGTGCGGATGAATTCCAGCGCCGACTGCATCGGGCCGATGAAGAAATCGACGTGGCCGCTGATGACGTCGGGGATCGGATTGCCGCGATACGGCACGTGGGCCAACTGAATCCCGGCCATTCTCTGGAGCATCTCGCCGAAAATGTGCGGCGCACTGCCGATGCCCGCGGATGCCATGGTGACCTTGCCGGGATTGGCCTTGGCATAGGCGATGAATTCCGGCAGCGTCTTTGCTGGAAACGACGGCGTCACTTCGAAGACGAACGGCTCATCATCGATGCTGGCTACCGGCGCAATGTCGCGCAGCAGATCGTAATTGAGGTTCTTGTAGAGCGTGGCGTTGATGACGTTCGCGGTGGTCAGCATCATCAGCATGTAGCCGTCCGGCGGGGCGTGCGCGACGTCGCTGGTGGCAAGATTGCTGCCGGCGCCCGGCCGGTCCTCGACGACGATGGATTGGCCAAGCCTTGAGGACATGCCCTGGCCGAGGATGCGGGCGACAATGTCCGGTCCGCTGCCCGCCGGGAAACCGACGATCAGCCGGATGGGGCGCGTCGGAAAATTATCGGCCCAGGCCGGTGCGCTTGCCAATGGCAACGCCGCCAAACCGAGCGCCATCCGCTGAAAATCTCTCCGCGAAAACCTCATCGACTCGTCTCCTCAACTCATTTCTGCGATCGTGTCCGCTCGCGGATGACACGTTCACGCGCTGTTTGCAACGATCACGGCGGTGCAATCGGCGCAATACTCCCGATCGCGGTCCTCATTCGCAATTGCGCAAAGCCGGCCGGCGTCAACAGCACGCGCAACCGGTGCCTTCCATCGAAAACCGCTCGTCATCGAGCCATGTCGCGGGCAAATCATCGAGAACGATCGCCGTGATCGCCTTATGGATCTTGAAATGGTGCCGCTCCGCGGTCTCGGTCCAGAACGCCACCAGAGTCTGGAGCGGCGGGCATCCGTCGACCGTACATTTTAGTTCCGACACCAGGATGGGCGCGTCTTGCGGAATGCGAAAGCGGTCCCGCGTCCATCCCTGCACGCGCTCAAGGGCGGCGTAGTGATCCGGACCTTTTCTGTTCGCTGCAAAACCGAATTGCGCCATGACCTGCCCAGCCCTCAGGCCCTGAAGCCGACGGTCAGATGCGCCCGATTGGATTCGGGAAGCCGCTCGCCGTTGCTCTTGATGGTGACGAAATAGGTGCCGGCCTGGGCCACGGCGTCCGGCGGGATAGTGGCCTGGAGCTGTTCTTTCGACAGGAACGTCGTCGGCAACGGCCGGCCATTGAGCATGACCGTATGGAACGGCCACATCTCCTTCGACTTCACAGTCAGCACGGTCGGGCCGTCGCCTTCGTGCAGAAACAGCGGCGATATCTGAATGTCGGGCGGCAACGACTGGTTCGAGTAGAAGGACGGGATCGGGTTTTGATAGTTGGTAAAGTCATGGTCGATGACTTTTCCGTCCATCACCACCATCTTCACATTCTGCGTCATCCAGATGTCTTCGAGCGGATTGCCTTCGACGATGGACAGATCCGCGATCTTGCCGGCTTCGACGCTGCCGTAATCCCTGTCCATCTTGAAGGTTTTCGCGACGTTGAGCGTCGCCGCCTGGATCGCCGCCATCGGCGGCACGCCCGCCTCGACATCCATGACGAGCGCCTCGTGCAATAACAATGCGGCCATGCCGCGCGGCGGATCGGAGCCCTCCTTGAGCAGTCCGCCCGCCTTGACGAACTTGCCGATGAATTCGTTCGCCTTCTCGAAGCCGACCTTGGCCATGTCGAGCTGTTCGGGGCTGTAACGCCGAAACAGCTTGTCATAGGCGTTGTCGGTGACGACGCGCACGGCATCGGGCAGATTTGCTTTCGGATTGTCGAGGATTTCGCGCTCGCGCTTGCGGAACCGATCGGCGCTCGGCGACAGCGGCCGCAGCCATTTGGCGATGGTCGGCGTCCACGCCACGTTGCTGCCGACCATGGCGTCGATCACCCGGTCGAAGTTCTCCGTTTGGTAATAGGCGCCAGCCAATTCCTGTTCGATTTTGCCGCTCAAACGGTCCTCGGCCAGCTTGCGCCGCGCCGGCGGATAAGGGATCGAGCTGTATCCGACCGACCAGATGTGCTCGATGGCATCGACGCCGGCCCGCGCGGACTCCAATGCATCCAGGCTGTGCGCCGCGACCGCCATGTTGTGGCGATGAGCCTCGTCGCAGGTCGCCTTCGCCAGCTCGAACGGCAGATACTCGTTGATCTTGATGCAGTCGTAGCCCCATTCCTTCTTGCGGCGGACGACGCGGCGCGTTTCCTCCTCCGAAGTGACGACCCGAAAACCGCGCGAGGTTCGCGAACCGAATGCATCGTGCATTCCTCGCGCGCCGCCGATGGCGATGCCGCTCATCCAGATGCGCGGCCCGCGAATTTTGCCGAGGTTGGTGCCCTCCTTTTGCGCGCGGCTCCACGGACCGTCCTGATAAATCTCGATTTGCGCAACAGTCGTGATGCCAAGGTTCAGATAGAGTTCGCCGTGAAATTCTTCGAGGTGCGCATGGCCATCGATAAATCCGGGCAGCACGGTCTTGCCCGAGACATCGACCACGGTCGCGTCCGGCGGAATCGGAACCTCGCCGCTCCTGCCGATCGTCTTGAATCGTTTGCCTTCAATGACGATGACGGCGTTTTCGATCGGCGGGCGTCCGGTGCCATCAATCAGCGTGCCGCCTTTTAAGACCAGAATTTCACTTGGCATGGTTGCTCGGTTGGGTTGGAGCTACCCCGGTCGGGGTCAGCGTTGTGTTTCGGCAAAGCTATTGGTTGATCGCGGGCGACACGCCCGACGCGTTTGCGCGAAACGCGCAATCCGAGGCGAAAACGTGGTCGCAGACTGTCGCGCGCGGCAAACTTGCCGTTCACTGACGGCGAACTCACGGCTTGGCCTTGCACGCGGCGACCATGGTTTCCGGTTCGCGCCTTCGGCGCGCCCCCGCCGTGACGTCTACACCACCGCCACGCACTGGATTTCGAGCATCATTTGCGGCTGCGCGAAGCCGTCAACGGTGATGGCGGCGCTCGCCGGAAAATCCTTGCCGAAGATTTCCCGGCGCAGTTCGGTCATGCGGGTCGTGTAGCGCGCATCGATGAGAAACACCGTCATGGTGACGAGGTCGGCGAGCTTGGCGCCGGCCTGAGCGAGCGTCTTCTCGATATTGCGAAAGCACTGCCGGACCTGCGCGTCGAAATCGCCGGCCAGCGATTTCCCGGCATCGTCCACCGCGCCGGTATGGCCGGCGACCCAGATCGTCCTGCCGCCCTCGGTAATCACCGCGGGCGAATAGGCGCGCGTCTCCTGGTACGTGCCGCGAATGAATGACTTTTGCATGGTCCCTCCTCCTGGGTTTGTCCGGTTGGTCGCCGTGGCCTACATTAGGGCGATGCCCGATGCCCATACAAATGCTAATGGCGCGCGCCCGCTCTCCGGCATTCGCGTGCTGGAATTCTGCCACACCATCATGGGGCCGAGCGCGGGGCTCATTCTCGCCGATCTCGGCGCCGACGTGATCAAGGTCGAACCGGTCGACGGCGATACCACGCGCCGCCTGCCCGGATTCGCCGCGGGCTTCTTTGGCACCTTCAACCGCAACAAGCGAAGCGTCGCCATCGATCTTAAATCCGATGAAGGCCGCGCGATTCTGCATCGGCTTGCGGCAACCGCGGATGTTGCGATCGAGAACTACGCGCCCGGCACCATGGACCGGCTCGGCTGCGGCCATGCCGTTTTCGCCAAGCTCAACCCGCGCCTGATCTACTGCGCGCTCAAAGGCTTTCTGAGCGGCCCGTACGAACACCGCCCCGCGCTCGACGAGGTGGTGCAATACATGGCGGGCCTGGCCTACATGACGGGGCCGCCAGGCCAGCCGCTGCGCGCAGGGTCGTCAGTGATCGACATCATGGGCGGCACGTTCGCGGTGATTGCCATCCAGGCGGCGTTGCGCGAGCGCGAGCGCTCCGGGCGCGGCCAGCTCGTGAAATCCGCGCTGTTCGAATCCACCGCTTTCCTGGTCGCGCAGCACATGGCCGGACAGGCCATCACGGGCCGCGCGCCGCCGCCGATGCCGGCGCGCGAAGGCGCTTGGGCGATCTACGATCCGCTCACGACCGCCGACCACGAACAAATCTTCGTCGGTATCACCAGCAACGCGCAATGGCAGCGTTTCTGCGAGCATTTCGGACGGGACGACCTGCTGCACCATCCGTCCTACCAGACCAACGAGGATCGCGTCCGCAAACGCCCGGCGTTGTTGCCGATCGTCGCCGCGATCGTGGCGCAGCACACTCGCCAACACCTTGCCGAATTGTTCGATCGTCTCGATATCCCGTTCGCGCCGGTCGCCAAACCCGGCGACCTGTTTGACGACCCGCAGCTTAACGCCGGCGGCCGGATGCTCGACATTGAATTTGCCGGCGGCACGCACACCAAGCTGCCGCGCCTGCCGATCGAGATGGGCGATCACGATCTCGGGCTCGTCCGCCAGCCGCCGGTCATCGGTGAACACACGGCGGAGATCATGGCCGAGCTCGGGCTTGCCGGCTCCGAAATCAGCGCGCTCGCCGCGCGCGGCATTGTGGGGCTGGCAAGCCCTCGCTGAATCCGCTTCCAGGGCGATGGAGAGAATCAGATGAGCGACCTGCCCGCGTCGGTCCACATCAGCGAGGAAGGCCCGCGCGAAGGTTTTCAGTTCGAGAAGGGCGTCATCCCGACCGAACGCAAGATCGCGCTGATCGATGCGCTGTCGCAGACCGGGCTCGACCATATCCAGATCGTTTCGTTCGTAAACCCGAAATTGGTGCCGGGCATGGCGGACGCCGACGAGGTCGTTAACGGAATCAAGTCGCGGCCGGGCGTCGCCTTCACCGCGCTGTGGCTCAACGAGAAGGGCTTCGAGCGCGCGCTGACGCACGACAACCGGCTGGCGCTCACCGGCACCATTCAGCTTTGCACGTCAGAGAAATTTCTCAAGCGCAACCAGAATCGTACCATGGAGCAGCAGCTCGCAGGGCAGCACGCCGTGGTCGCGCTGTACAAGGCGAACGGCGTCGCGGTCGAGCGCGGCAGCGTCATGGCGGCGTTCGGCTGCAATTTCGAAGGCGACATTCCGGTCGAGCGCGTGGTCTCGCTGGTCGGGCAGATTCTCGACGTGGCGAAAGCCCACGGCGTAACGCTCAAATACGTGACGCTCGCCGACACGATGGCGTGGGCGACGCCGCTATCGATCAAGCGCGTGGTCGGCGCGCTGCGCGAGGGCTGGCCCGGTCTCGACATCGCGCTGCACCTGCACGACACACGCGGCATGGCGATCGCCAACGCCTATGCGGGACTGGAAATGGGCGTGACGCGGTTCGATGCCTCGGTCGCCGGCCTCGGCGGCTGCCCGTTCGCCGGCCACAAGGGCTCTGCCGGCAATGTGTGCACCGAGGACCT
>DASZWK010000403.1:0-1654 GCA_035546235.1 Xanthobacteraceae bacterium
GCCCCAAGGATACGCCGTTTCTTTTCCGGCGCGGGCCGCGTACTCGTATTCCGCCTCGGAAAGCAAGCGATATTGCTTGCCGGTTTCTCTGGAAAGCCAAGTCAGATATTTCTGAGCCTCGTCCCAGCTCACCGAAACGACCGGGCGGTCGCCCCGGCCCCAACCATAATCATACGGTCTGGTGCAACCGCCCCCAAGCTCGGCGCAGGCGTCAAACTCGTTGAATGTGACCTCGAATTTCCCGATTGCGAACGGCTGTGCAATGGTGACCAAGTGCTGAGGATGCTCGTCGTCGGCGCCTTTTCCGGCGGGCGAGCCCATCATGATATGTCCCGCCGGCACGACCACCATTCTCGGGCATCGCGCGCAGTCTTGAAATTCCTGATTGGGTTTTAACGCCGCCTCGCCTTGGGCCGACAGTGGGGTGTGCCACAGGTACAGGTCAGCCGCCATCTGCAGGCGCGTCTGGTTTTGCGAAGCCCAATAGGCCGCGCCGGCAAAGCCGATGAGCAGGGACACGGCGATGGCCGCGGCTTGTAGCTGCCGGATGTGCCGGGAGTGTCTGTGGCTGGCGTCGATCAGCTTTTTCACCAGAGGAAAGCTGTCGCCGTATCGCTGCGCCCAGGCTGCGTTCACATGCCGATGCTGCCACCATTTCCAACGCTCTGCGGTGGTCGCCGGAGACAGAACGCGCCGTTTGTCGGCGGCAAATCCTTCCGCCTCAACCAGCAGCGAGCGCCAGATCAGGCCATCGTTGAATTCGTGCGTGAGCCAGCCGCTGCCCGGATCTGCCAATCTGTTCCAGCACCGGATCAGCGCCTCATGACTGATGTCGATGACGGTATTGTCCGAAATCGGCCGATCCCCATAAGGAGTGACGAACGTGACACCGTCGCGCCGGAAGGCCTCGACAATACCGCGCAGCGTTTCCGGGTCGCTTTGCGTGACAGCGATGAGATCGCGAAACGCCTGCGGCCGGCGTATTGCCTTGCCCTCGACGTTCATGTCGGTCAGAGCACGAAATAGCCGCTCCAAGACGTCGCGGCGGGCTGGGTCGGCGGCCGCCGCATCCGCCACCGCGTCGGCGTGATCGGATAACAGACGGACCAGGCCACCGGCGGCTTCCAGCGGTTCTGAATTCAGGACGATACGCTCACCCGGCTTTACTCTCGCTGCCGCGGCGTTCCACAGGAACATGAGGCCGTGCTGGATGAGCGGCAATTCATCTTCGCGGCCGGCCGCCTCAGCGATCAGCTTTTCGGCGAGCTCCGAAGCGACTTCGCCGCCATACACTTGCGCTGGCCGCAAGATCGCCCGAAGCAGCGAGTCGCGATCCATGCCCGGAACGAGGTATTGGGTGCGGTTGATCGCCTCGGCAAGGCCTTTGAAGCGGGCGCACTCGCCCAGATATTCCGAACGCATGGTGACGATGACGTGGACCCGCGCGGGTTGCGCACCGTTTTGCCGGGCACCGGTCGTCGCATCAGGCGTTGTGTCGGAAGCTTTGTCCGGCGCTGTGTCGTTGCGCACCAGAAGATCGACAAAAAGCTCAGCCTCCTCGCGGCTCGTTTCCTTCTCGAAGCGGAACAATTCCTCGAACTGATCGACCAGAATGCATAGCCGTTCGTCCGGCGCCGCGACGCCTGATGCGGCG
>DASZWK010000404.1:0-1531 GCA_035546235.1 Xanthobacteraceae bacterium
CCCAAGGACCAGCTTACCAAGGTGCCGAAGCACAAGCCACTGTCGAACGGCAACGGCGCCGCGGTCGATCTGCTCAAGGTGCTGCTCAAGATGATCAGCGAGAGCCATGGAGTGGCGTCCAAGATCATCGCCACCGTTGACGATCTCGAAGCCATCGCCGGCGACGACAAGGCCGACGTGCCGGCGATGACCGGCTGGCGGCGCGACCTGTTCGGCGAAACCGCGCTGAAGCTGAAGCACGGCGAGATCGCGCTTGCTGTCAAGCAGAACCACGTCGTCGCGATCGAGAAGTAGCCGGCCTGCGTTTCAGCCGCTGCGAAAAGCGGCGGCGCCGTTGTTCTGAGCCGGCGCGGCGATCCCGGCCTTGGGCATCACAAGCCTGAATGTCACGCCGAGTTCGTCGCTCTGGAAGCTGATCTGCGCACCGAGGTCGGCCGCCAGCGCACGTATCACGCGAAAGCCGACGTTACCGGACGTCCGCGGGTCAACGCCCTCCGGCAAACCGACGCCGTCGTCCTCGATTTCCAGGATCAAGTCGGGACCGGTGCATCGGCATGTGACGGCAAGGCGGCCGCTCACGCCTGCCGGGTGAGCATATTTCACGGAGTTGGTGATGACCTCACACGCGATCAACGCGATGTTGAGCGTGCGCTTCGAACCGAGACGGCACGTTGCCTCGACGTTCAGCTCGAGTTTCGTCTCCGCGGCGCCGGAAAGCGAATTGACGACATTGGTCACGACGTCGCGCAGGTAGGAGTCCAGAACGACCGCCTCGTCGCGCGGCAGGCGCGCCAGCGCCTTGTGCAGCTCGGCTATTGTTTCCAGCCTCGCTCCGATGTCGGCCAGCGACATTGCCGCGTCAGCCGGATCAAGCGGCTCGGTTCTATGGGTCAGACGTTGCGACTGCAGCCGCACCAGCCCGGCGAGAATCGCCAGGTGGTTGGCAATGCGGTGGTTGGCCTCCGCTACTCCATCAAAATCTGGAGGGCGCTCGTCGGGGCCGCGTATCTCGATCAGCATACGGTTCTGCCTTCCGGCTCCCCTCTCGCCCCGTCGAACAAGGTGAGCCCGAAATTAACTCACGGCAAGAAAGTTATAGTTGGCTGGTTGTGCTGAGATCGTTTTCCACGGCGAATGTGCAGAGACCGGTTGATGCCATCAAAACACCTTCACGGGCTTGTGCGTAAAATGAGTAACAAGCTCCATGGAAGTCCTTGACGCTTATTGAGCCGGTTACATAGATTAACCGCATATGGGGCCGGAGCATGATGATGGGCGAGTTGAGCCGCGGCGAAAGACTGCAGATCATGCTGACGGCTGAAGAGCTCGATGCGGTCGACGGCTGGCGGTTTGACAAACGCATGCCGAGCCGGGCTTCCGCGGTGCGCGAACTCCTGAAGCGTGGGCTCGCCGCCGAAGGATTTACGAGCGCCAAGGGTGGCTCGAAATCGAAGGATTTCGGCGTCGTCGATCGCGGCGACGCCGGTTCGGAGAGACGGAAGCGCCGTTAGCCGGCTACCGCGATCGCGGC
>DASZWK010000405.1:0-12660 GCA_035546235.1 Xanthobacteraceae bacterium
CAATTCGACGGCGTCGTGGATGCCGAAATTGAGCCCGAGCCCGCCGAGCGGATTGTTGACGTGCGCGGCGTCGCCCGCAAGAAACACGCGGCCTTGACGAAACGACGCCGCCACGCGCTGATGCACGTTATAAAGATTGCGGTGCACGATCTCGTAGCGGCCAGCCTTGGGGACGAATTTCTGCAATCGGCGCTCCACCGCCTCATCGGCAAACAGTTCGGCTTCGGTCTGTTCGAGCCGCGTCGTCGACAGCACCCGCCACAAGCCTTTGCCGTCGTCGCCCGACACCTTGAACAGCGCGCACCAGTCCTCCGGATCGGACAGATAATTGCGCGTGCAGCCCGGAAACCGGGTGCCTATGTCGAACGGCGTGGTGAGAATGAGAAAGCGTTCCGGGTGGGTGTAACCTTCGAACGCGATGCCGAGCGCCTTACGCACGGTCGAGCGGCCGCCATCGGCGCCGATCAGATAGGAGCCCTTGACCGTGTGGGTCCCATTCTCCGTTTCGACCGTCATCGTTACGCCGTCGCTCGACTGCGACAGCGCGACGACGCGCGCGGAGAATTCGACCGTGGCATGGGGAAAGGCGGCGAGCCGTTCGATCGCGAGCTTGGCGAGCTTGTGCTGCTCGCACTGCACGGCGAACGGATAGCGCGTGTCGTTCTTGAGAATACCGAAATCGAACTCCGCAACGAGCTTTCCTGTCGTGCGGTCCCAGTTGCGAAACAGCGGCTCGACCAGTCCGCGGCGGATCACCTCATCGACCAGGCCGAGTCCTTCGAGCATCTCCAGCGTGGCCGCATGCGTGGTCGCGGCGCGCGGCGACTCGTTGACCTTGCTGTCGGCCTCGAACACGCGCACCGGCAACCCCTGGCGGGCGAGTGCCAGCGCGGTAATGACGCCGACCGGGCCGCCGCCGGCGATCAGGATTGGCAGCTTCGACAATAACGGCATTGCACTCTTTTGAAATTCACACGGCGGCGAGTCAATGCCGGCCGTTCATCGCTTCCCACACCTTGCGCGGTGTTGCCGGCATATCGATGTGGCGCACGCCATTGTGGCGATTGAGCGCATCGACGATGGCGTTGATCACCGCGGGTGGTGCGCCGACAGCGCCGGCTTCGCCCGCGCCTTTGACGCCGAGCGGATTGGCCGTGCACGGCACGTTGTGGGTCGAGAACGCAAATGACGGTAGATCGTCGGCGCGCGGCATGGCGTAGTCCATGAACGAGCCGGTCAGGAGTTGCCCGCTGTCATTGTCGTACACCGCGTGTTCGAGCAGGGCCTGGCCGATGCCCTGCACGATGCCGCCGTGAACCTGCCCTTCCAGAAGCAGCGGATTGATGGTGCGGCCGAAATCGTCGACCACGGTGTAGCGCGCGATCTGCACGGTGCCGGTGTCGCGGTCGATCTCGACTTCGACGATGTGACAGCCGTTGGGAAAGGTCTGCGCCGGAGGCACGCGGGTATGCTTGGTGTCGAGGCCGGGCTCCATGCCGGCGGGCAGTTTGGCCGGATCGCGCGCCGCCTTCGCCACGGCGAAGATGTCGACGCGCAGATCGGTGCCCGGCACACCGAACGCGCCGTCGGCGTACACGATGTCCTGCGGCGCGACTTCGAGCAGATGGCTGGCGATTTCCCTGCCCTTGCCGACGATGGTCCGCGAGGCTTCGTAAAGCGCGGTGCCGGCAACGGCGAGCGCACGCGAGCCGCCGGTCAGCCCCGCCGGCGTACGGTCGGTATCGCCCATGATGACATCGATGCGGTCGGCGTCGACACCAAGCTGGTCGGAGACGACCTGCTTGTATGAGGTGACCAGCCCGCTGCCATATTCCTGGTTGCCCATGACGAGCTCGATGCGGTCGTCCTTGAACTCGATTGAAGCGGTCTCCGGAAAGCCGCCGCCGCAGCGCTCGGTGTAGGTCGCCATGCCGATGCCGCGCAGCGTACCGTTTCGTTTGCTCTGCGCCTGCCGCTTGGCGAATGACGACCACTCGGCCGCTTCCATGCAAAGGTCCATGACCTTTTCGAATTCGCCTGAATCGAACACCAGCTTGGTCGCCGACGTGTAGGGCATCGCCGACGGCGGCACGAAATTGACGCGGCGGATGGCGTCCGGACTCATGCCGAGGTCGCGCGCGGCGGCATCGACCAGCCGCTCCAGCAAATAGGCCGCCTCCGGCCGCCCGGCGCCGCGATAGGCGCACACCGGCACCGTGTTGGTACACACGCCCTTCACGTTGACGTGGATCGCGCCGAACACATACAGCCCGGAAACGAGATCGGTCGAACGCGTCGGCACGAAGCAGCCGAACGGCGACAGATAAGCGCCGACATTGGCGAGAATGGAAACGCGCAGGCCGAGAAAGCGGCCGTCCGCATCGAGCGCGAGTTCCGCGCGGGTCGCGTGGTCGCGGCCCTGGTTATCGGACACGAAAGCTTCCGAACGATCCTCCTGCCATTTCACCGGCCGGCCGATCTTGCGGGCCGCCCAGACCACCAGCGCGTGCTCGGGATAGACGAAAGCCTTCATGCCGAAGCCGCCGCCGACATTCGGCGTGATCACGCGCAGTTTGTCCTTTGGCTGCTTGAGCACGATGTCGGCGAGCGGATCGCGTACGAAATGCGGACCTTGTGTCGCGGTATAGAGCGTCGAGCGGCCGCTCGCCTGATCGTAATCGCCGATGGCGTTGCGCGGCTCCATCGAATTGACGACCACGCGGTTGTTGACGAGTTCGAGCGAGACGACGCGCGCAGCCTTGGCGAACGCGGCCGCCGTCGCCTCGGCGTCGCCCATGTCGTTGTCCCAGTCGAACACGAGATTGTTGGGAATATCGTCGAACAACAGCGGCGCGCCGGGCTTGACGGCGTCTTTCGCTTCGGCGACGGCCGGCAGCTCGTCGTATTCGATGTCGATGGCCTCCGCGGCATCGCGCGCCGCCAGCAATGTCTCCGCGACGACCAATGCGACGGGCTGACCGACGTGCCGCACCTTGCCGACCGCGAGCGCCGGGCGCGGCGTATCATGACGCTGGGTGCCATCGCGATTGGTCAGTGGAATGACGCACGGCACGTCACCGAGCCCGTCGGCGCGGACGTCCTCGCCCGTCGCCACCAGCAATACACCCGGCATGGAGCGGGCCGCCTGCGGATCGATGCGCTTGATCCGCGCATGCGCCACGGGTGACCGCAGCACAACGGCACGCGTCATCTGTGGCAACACCACATCGTCGGTATAGCGGCCGCCACCGGTGATGAGCCGCAGATCTTCGAAGCGCCGCACGGGCTGACCGATGCCGAATTTCATACCTTGTCTCCCGTTACCGGCTTACCAGAGATGCGTGCCATTTGCGCAACGCTGCACAAATTTATCTCTCCCAAAATTTTATCGGATGTCGCAGATTTTCAGTCATCATTTTGTCCTAGTCTACCGTGTATCACCTGCGCCGCGTCGAATCGATTTCTCGATCTAAGTTTCGCTCCGGCGCCAATCGGCCGATACCAGAGAACGGGTCGCGCCAAAAAAATTTTCGGGGAAGGATCGCCCTGGACATTTTTTTGGAGCATAACACATGTCGCGCTATCTCGGCGGCGAATCCGTCGCTTTTCTGGCCGGAAGCCGATCTTTCTCCTGGCGTGCTTTTTTCAACAGCGTTGCCGATACCGGGCGCCTCTGGCGCAAGCGGCAACAGGACCGCCAGGAATTGCTCAAATACTTTGCAACGGATCATCGCGCGCCGAACGATCTGGGCATCGACCGCAGCAATGTGCGGGAATGGGCCGACCGGCCATTCTGGCGCGCTTAGATTGAACACCGAAGCTAGATCGTCAGTGAAAAAGTTTGCATCAAGCCGCGGCGGCCCGCGGGCGTAATCGTGAGCGCGCGGCTGTCGGGGCGCCGCTCGATCCATTTCAGATCGAAACAGCGATTGGCGAGCGCCGCGCCGACGGCGCCGCCAATGTGCGGGCGCCGTTCGGTCCAATCGAGGCACGGCCGGCAGAACACCCGGCGCCGCTCGTGTGCCCCCGCCAGGTCGACGCCGAGCCCGGACAGAAACTCGGCGCCGGTCGCCGTCACTTCGCCGCCCTCGTCGCCCAAGAAAAGCAGGCCGCGTTCCGTCATGCGGTCGGCAAGACCGACGCCGAGCACGCCGGCGATATGATCGTAACAGGTGCGCGCGTGGCGCAGTTGTTCGTCGAATTTCGATTTGGGCTGAAAACGCGGCGGCCCTTCCAGGGCGACATTCATGATGCTTTCGAGCATCTGTCCGATATGCGGTCCGGCGAGCCGGTAGTAGCGGTGGCGGCCCTGTTTCATCGGCAGGATCAGCCGCGCAATGGCCAGCTTGCCGAGATGTCCGCTGGTCGTCTGCGGCGACACGCCCGCCGCGAAAGCAAGCTCGGTTGCGGTCAGCGCGCGGCCGTCAAGCAGCGCGCACAGAATATTGGCGCGCGCCGGATCTCCCACCAGCGCGGCGACTTCTGCGATCTGCGGTGCGCTCGACATGACAAGCAATATGAGCGGAGCCGTCCACGATTGCCAGAACCAATACTACGGCCGGGGCCGAAGCATCGGGCAGTCCATCTCTAGAACAAAGAGGCTTGACCGTCCGGCTCTTTGGCGACCTTGCGTGCGGCTTTTTTGGCTGGCGGCGCGGTGGACGACGGCTCGTGAGAAGCGGCAGATTGCGGCAGCGGCGTGATGAGGGCTTCGGAGTCATTCGCGACCCGGTTTACCGCGGGCGAAATCTCGTACGCTTCGAGAACATCGTCGCGCGATGGCACCAACAACGCCGCTGCGGTTTGCGGATCGACATGGGCGCTGTCGAGCCACAGGTCGAAAGTATCCGGCGGCAGGATCACCGGCATTCGCCCGTGAATCGCGGACAGTGTGCGATTGGCCGTCGTGGTGACAATCGCGGCCGTGTCCAACTCCTCGCCGTTCGGTCCCGTCCAGGTCTCCCACAGTCCCGCAAAGGCAAACGGCCCGCCGGATTCTTTCAAGCGAATGAAATACGGCTGCTTACGTCCGCCAAGATCTTTCCATTCGTAGAAGCCGTCGGCCGGAATGAGACAGCGGCGGCGGCGCATGGCATTGCGAAACGCCGGCTTGTCGATGACCGATTCGGCGCGCGCGTTGATCAACAGCGAAAAACCCTTGGGGTCTTTGACCCAGGACGGGATGAGGCCCCAGCGCATCAGCACGAACTGGCGCTTACCCTCGTGCAGCCGCACGATCGGGACGGGCTGCGTCGGCGCCACGTTGTAGCGCGCCGGAAAGTTCGGCTGCTCCGGATAACCGAACAACGCCCGGATCGCCGCCGGCGACGAAATGATGACATAACGTCCGCACATGGTCTAATACGCTCAAATGGGTCGGTCAGGCTTCGCCGCAAGGCGTCGCATGCGTGCCGTCCTTGTTACTTTCTTTTCCACGCCAATGCAGCAGCCTCCTTCAATGGGTGACGAGTCCTCGCGGATCTATCCGACCCGGCCATATCTGGCGGTCAGCGCGGCGATATTCCGCGACGGCCGCGTCCTGATCGTGCGCCGGGCGCGGCCGCCGGCGCACGGCATCTACACCCTGCCCGGCGGCGGCGTCGAACTGGGCGAAACCTTGGAGGAAGCGGTGATCCGAGAGGTGCGCGAGGAGACGGCGCTCGAGATCACACCCGTGGCGCTTGCCGGCTATCGGCAGGCGATTGCCCGCGATGCCAAGGGCGCGATCGAACGGCATTTCGTCATTTTGCCGTTCGCCGCACGCTGGGTTTCGGGCGAAATCGCATTGAATGAAGAATTGGCCGAGGCCCACTGGCTCCTGCCCGCCGAGCTTGCCGGGTTGACGACGACCGAAGGGCTGGCGCAGATCGTCACCGCCGCCGCCGAACGGATCGCGGTCGCCGGCTGAGCAACGCAAAATCAACGGCTCCATCATGCCTCGTTCACTGATGCGCGTACCGATCGCCGTTGCGCTCGCGCTTGGCTGTTGCTCCGGCTTTTGCGGAGGGCCGGCCGCCGCGCAGTTCTTTCAAAATCCGTTCGGCTTCGGACAAGAGCAGCAGCCACAGGCCCGGCCCCGGCCACCGGGTCCCCCGCGCGCAAAGGCTGCGCCGCAACCCGAGGCGCCGCCGGTTGAGGTCACCACGCCCTACGACCCTGATCTGCAGCGGCTCGCCGAAATTCTCGGTGCGCTGCATTTTCTGCGCAGCATCTGCGGCTCCGACGAAGGACAGAAATGGCGCAATGAGGCGCAGTCGCTGATCGACGCCGAAGCGCCGAGCGGCAAGCGGCACGATCAGATGGTGCAAAGCTTCAATCGCGGTTATCTCGGATTTCGGCAAAGCTACCGCACCTGCACCCCGGCGGCGCGCATCATCATCCGCCGCTATCTGGAAGAAGGCGCCCAGATCGCCCGGGATGTTACGGCCCGCTACGCCAACTGACGCTGCGGTTGCCTGAAGCCCGCCCCGACATTAACCCTGCCTTAAAGTTCAAAATTGCACCGGGAATTCCCATGCTAGACCTGCGGCTGGGCAGGGACGCCGCGCGGCTGCGGCAATCAATTGATTGCGATGAGGATGACAACAAATTTTTGGCCGGCTCCTGAACCGGTGGCCGAGCACGAGCAAAAGCGCGTGGCGCTGGGGTATCTTCAGGATGCCTGGACGGAAGCCCGGCAAGACGGCATTGAGGGCGACTGCCTCGCGCAGACCGCGCTTTTTCTGGCGCTGGCCGAGCTGATTTCGACCTACGGCGAGGAGCCAGCCGCGCGTTACGCGGAAAACCTCAGCGCCCGCATCCGCAACGGCGAATTTTCCGTTGAGATTTCGCGGCAGTAAGGCCTGCGGCTTTTACTAAGCGCGCTTGGAGTTAAGCGCGCGCAATCCATAGAACCCGCACAGCGCCGCTTCGATATCGGCGGGATAGAACGGCTTTCTCAGAAAAGCGGCGCCCGCCTCGTAGGCGCGCATTTCCAGCGAAGGATCGTCGACCGAAGTCATCAGCACCACGTGCACGCGCCGTTTTTCGCGCTTGAATTCGGCGATCGTTTCCAGACCGGAAAAGCCCGGCATGTTGTAGTCGATGAACACGAGGTCGATGGCATGATCGCGTACCATCTTGATCGCGGCGAAACCTTCGCTCGCTTCGCAGACTTGCAAAGGGAAGCGGACATTCGCGAGAATCTTGCGCACGATGCTGCGCATGGTCGCGGAATCGTCGACCACCAGAACCCAGCTGGGCAGCCGCACGCGCATCGAGCGGTTGACGAGCCGCCGCGCCTCTTCGGGACGCCCCGGCTTGTCGGCAGTGGCGTCGGTTTCAAACGGCTCGGCGACACGGCGACGCTCGCTCAGCCGCACGGTAAATGGCGGATTGCGCATCGCGCGCGCCGCGGCGACGGTCGCCTTGATCTCATCGCCTGAAAGCCCGTCATCAAGATAAAGCAGATCGGCGCCCGCAAGCTTGCCGCGCGCTGCGGCCGCGCTGCCCACTGTCACGATCTCGATCGGCGTGACCGCGGATGCTGCCGCCTGCCGGAACAGTTCGTGATCCTCCACCAAATCCGACACCACGACGAGGCGCAGCGATAACAGATTGGCGCTCATGCATTCGTTCCTCGGGAACGAACGCGGCGAGGCGCGCGCATGATATTCAACCCTTTGGAAGAAAACCCAATTCCAGGAATGGCTATTCCATAGGATACCCGCAATTCACACGAGCTGTTTTCTCAATAGATAAGCGTTACACAACTTTCAATGGTATTATCGATATATGCACATATCGTGAGCGCCGGATCGAAGCTCCGCCGGACTGCCCAAGCCGGACCGCGCCGGGCTTTCCCCCAACCATAGCCACGGCCCGCCGGGCACGAACTTGCCCTTGAGACCCATTCGGGCCTGCCTTACGTTTTCAAAGCACTCTGGAAAGTACCGATGCCATGAAGGCTGCCTTTCTTCCCGATCGCGGCGTCGTCAAAGTCGTCGGCGATGGCGCGCGGGCGTTTCTAAATGGGCTTGTCACCGGCGACCTCCTCAACCTGAAGAACGGGAAGGCACGCTACTGCGCGCTGCTGACGCCGCAGGGCAAGATCATCGCCGACTTTCTGGCGGCCGAGGCGCCGGCGAAAAGCGGCGGCGGATTCTTTCTCGATGCGCCGCGCGTGCGCATTCCGGCGCTGATCGAGAAGCTCAATCTCTACAAGCTCCGTGCCAAAGTCATCATCGAGGATCTGTCCGAAATCCTCGGCGTGCTAGCCGCGTGGGACGGCGCCGCTCCGCCCCCCCCTGCAGCACCGGCAACAGCTGCGAAAGAGGCCATCGGTCTGAGCTTTATCGATCCGCGCCTGCCGGCGCTCGGCCTTCGCGTGATACTGCCGCCGCACCGCGCCGCGAGCGCGGCGGCCGAACTCGGCGCAGTGCTTGTAGATGCGGCTGACTACGAGGCGCACCGCATCGCGCTCGGCATTCCGAGCGGCGGGCCCGATTTCACCTATGGCGACGCCTTCCCGCACGAAGCCGACATGGACCAGCTCGCCGGCGTCGATTTCACCAAGGGTTGCTACGTCGGGCAGGAGGTGGTGTCGCGCATGGAGCACCGCGGCACCGCGCGCACCCGCGCCGTGCCATTGCGGTTCGATGGCGCGGCGCCGCAGCCTGGCGCCGCTGTCGTCGCGGGCGAGCGCCAGCTGGGGCACATGGGCTCTGCCGCCGCCGGACGAGCGATCGCGCTGTTGCGGCTCGACCGCGTCGCCGATGCGCTCGCGCACGGCGAGGCGCTGACCGCGGGCGGAACGGCGGTGCGGCTCGTCAAGCCGGACTGGGCGCGGTTTGTGTTTCCGGGCGAAAGCAAGGCCGCAGGATGACTGCGTCCGCACCGGCGACCGATCTGATCCGTTGCCCCTGGCCGAAGGACGATGCGGTCTACATCGCCTATCACGACCAGGAATGGGGCGTGCCGGAATACGGCGACCGCGCGCTCTACGAAAAGCTGGTGCTCGATGGCTTTCAGGCCGGACTGTCGTGGATCACGATCCTGCGCAAGCGCGAAAACTTCCGGCGCGCGTTCGACGGCTTCGTGCCGGAAAAAATCGCCCGCTACCGGCCGGCCAAGGTCGAGCGGCTCATGGCCGACGCCGGCATCGTGCGTAACCGCGCCAAGATCGAGGGCACGGTGCGCTCGGCGCGCGCCTGGCTCGACATCATGGAAAAAGGCCCGGGATTTTCCAAGCTGTTATGGGGATTTCTCGACGGCAGGCCGAAGATCAATCACTACAAGTCCACGCGCCAAGTCCCCAACGAAACGGCGATCTCGCGCGCCATGTCCAAGGAACTGACGCAGCGCGGCTTCAAGTTCTGCGGCCCGACTATCGTCTATGCCTTCATGCAGGCGACCGGCATGGTCAACGATCATCTGATCACGTGCCATCGGCACGACGCGGTGCAGAAACTTTCGCGCTGATCATTCCGCCTTGATGCCGGCATACTGGACGACCTTCGCCCACTTTGCCGTGTCGGCGGCTATGAGCTTGCCGAATTCCTCCGGCGTGTCGGAAGCCGCCGTATTGCCCAGGTGATCGAGCGCCGTCTTGTATTGCGGATCGGCAACGACGGCATTAATGGCCGCGTTCAGCTTGGTGACGATCTCCGCCGGAGTATTCTTCGGCGCGACGATGCCGTTCCACACATACGCGTCATAGCCCGGCAGAAAGTCGCCGATCAGCGGCACGCCGGGCAGCGCATTGGTCTTTGAACTGACCGCGAGTGCGCGCAGCTTGCCGGCGCGAATGAGCGCGATCGAAGCCGCGACATTGTCGAACATGACCTGTTCGCGCCCGGCCAGGACGTCGGCGATCGCCGGCGGCGAGCCGCGGTACGGCACATGCAGCATCTTGATGCCGGTCATCATCTGAAACAATTCGCCGGCGACGTGCGTGGCGCCGCCCGTTCCGGCCGATGCCATATTGAGCGTTCCGGGATGCGCCTTGGCATAGGCAATGAATTCGGGAACCGTCTTGGCGGGGAACGAGGCGCTGACTTCCATCACCAGCGGGCTTCGGCTGATCAGTCCCACCGGCGTCACGTCGCGGGCAAAGCTGAAATCGAGAGCTTTGTAGATAGCCGCATTGATGGCGTTGGAGATGCCGGCGAGAAACACCGTGTAGCCGTCGGGCGGCGCGTGTATCACGGCGTCGGCGGCGACGTTGCTGGCGGCGCCCGGACGATCCTCGACGACAAACGGCTGGCCGAGCCGGTCGGACAGCTTTTGGGCGAGCAACCGCGCCAGGATATCGCTCACGCCGCCGGCGCTATAGCCGACCAGGATGCGCACCGGACGCGCCGGATAATCGAGCGCGAAAGCCGCCCGCGGCAGGGCCGGCGTGGCGAGGGCAGCGGCGGTGAGGTGCAGAAAGCGGCGGCGGCGAAGCGGCATGGCAAGGTCCTGTGTAATCCGAAAAGTGTTCCGGCGGCGTGGAATCGCGTAATACCGCATCTGAACAACCGCGCGAATAGCGAACGTGCCGCCCGCCGCAACTAAACCACCGCTCGACCGCGCCTGGCAACGCATGTTGTCGGGGCGGCGGCTCGATCTGCTCGACCCGTCCGCGCTCGACATCGAGATCGAGGATATCGCGCACGGGCTGGCGCGCGTCGCGCGCTGGAATGGGCAGACCACGGGCGCACACATCTATTCGGTGGCGCAGCATTGCTGCCTGGTCGAAGCGCTGGCGCGCCAAAAGTCGCCGCGGCTCGGCCGCGCCGGCCGGCTCGCGGTCTTGCTGCACGATGCCCCCGAATACGTGATTGGCGACATGATTTCGCCGTTCAAGGCAGTGATCGGCGACAGCTACAAGGCGGTCGAGCGGCGGCTGCTGGCGGCCATCCACCGCCGCTTCGGCCTGCAGGCGCATTCCGCGCCCGAGCTCGAGCGTCTGACCAAGGCGGCCGACCGGCAGTCCGCCTTTCTGGAAGCGACGCGGCTTGCCGGCTTTTCCGTCGCCGAAGCACGGCGCTTCTTCGGCCGCCCGCCGCGCATCGCGCCGTCGATGGAGCGCGATTATCTGAAACCCTGGCCGGCCGAGACCGCGCAAGCGCGTTATCTCGAGCGTTTCAGAAAGCTCGCGGGGGATTGAATACCATATTCTGCTGCCATTCGCGCGGCATGCTGAATTCCGCTAATATCCGACGCATTCACATTGCAACGCGGGGCGGCAATGTTTGATGGTATTGTCATCATCGTTCTGATTGCACTGGCGTTTCCGGTCATCGCCGTTATCGCGCTGGTTCAGGCGTCGTCACTCGGCGGGGTGGTTCGCCGTCTGGAGGTCAGAGTCATCGGGCTGGAGCGCGCAATCGCGGCGTTCGGCGCCGGGACTGCGCCAGCTCCGCCGCCGGCCGCGCCCGTAGCCGCGCACATTCCCACACCGCCACCACCGGCACCTGTGCAGAAGACAGAGCCTATCGTCCCGCCGCCTGTGCCACCGGTCGCACCGGCAGCCAGCGCCGTGCCAAGCGCGCCGATGCGCGCGCCATCATCGCCGCCGCCGCGGATCGGTTTTGAGGAACGCTTCGGTACCCGCTGGCTGGTCTGGGTCGGCGGCATTGCGCTCACGCTCGGCGGCATCTTTGTGGTGCGCTACACGATCCAGGAAGGTCTGATCGGGCCGGGCGTGCGCATCATGCTCGGTGCGCTGCTGGCGCTCATCCTGGTCGCCGCCGGCGAGTGGACGCGGCGCAAGGAAAATCTGTCCGGGCTGCCGGGTCTGCCCACGGCGCATATTCCAGGCATCCTCACCGCCGCCGGCACCACGGTGGCCTACGCCACGGTCTATGCGGCCTACGGGCTCTACAATTTCCTGCCGCCGGGCGTGGCGTTCGTTCTGATGGGCCTCGTAGCGCTGTTGACGCTCACGGCCGCGCTGCTGCACGGCCCTGCGCTCGCTGGTCTCGGCGTGATCGGCGCATATCTTGCGCCGCTGTTGGTCAGCACCGCGCAACCGGATTACTGGGCGCTCTACATTTACATCGCGGTGGTCACTGCGGCGTCGTTCGCGCTGGCGCGGTTGCGGCTCTGGCGCTGGCTCGCGCTGGCCGCAATCGTCCTGAGCGCCGCCTGGACGCTGCCGGGAATGACGCCCGGCGCGGTCACCGCGGTCGGCGCCCACGCATTCAATACGCTTGCCGGCTTTGCGCTCGCCGCCGTCTTTCTGGTGTGCGGTTTGTTGTACGGTCCGGACGTCAAGCCGGGCGAACTCGATCGTGTATCGGTGTTCGCACTGTCGATTTATTTGCTCGCGGCGGCGCTGCTTGTGCTGGCGAGCCGGCACGATGCGACCGCGCTGACCGTTTTCGTTGTTCTCACGATCGCCACCGTCGCCGTGGCCTGGCGCGCGGAAGCGGCGAGCGGCGCGGTGCCGGTCGCCGCGGTGCTGGCCATGGTGGTGATGGCGCACTGGGCGGTGCAAGAAAACCTCGACTTTCTGAAATGGCCGGCGGGCCCGGCCGCACCCGCCATCGCCGAACCGCAGCGCTACGATTATGGCTCGCACCTGACGCTTGCCGCCGCGTGGGCGGCGCTGTTCGGCGTTGCCGGATTCTTCGCGCAAGGCCGCTCGGTCCGCGCGCTGGTGCCGATGCTGTGGAGCGCGACGAGCGTGTTTGC
>DASZWK010000406.1:0-3644 GCA_035546235.1 Xanthobacteraceae bacterium
CAGGGCTTTAAATCGGTCTTTCGAGCTGCTTACGCAGCCAGAGCAACCGGAGCATAGTTGTCATTGGCAACTATGAATTGGCCCGATAACGCCGGAACCATCCCGGGCAAAAGCGCGCCTTTTACGCCCTCGTCGATCCTATTTCGACCCCGTATCGGAGGACCTTCGTCCTCCGGAAATTGGTGGAGTCGCCGGGTACCGCCCCCGGGTCCGAAAGGTTTATTACGACGCCCGTTTATCGCCATAGCCGGCTTGCGCCAGCAGACCCAATATAGGCGCTAAAACCTGCCGAAAAAAGAGCTGAGGTGAGGAAGGCCGATGAAGCTGATCTGTGGCGGGCAATCCGGAGTCGATCGGGCCGTGCTCGATGTCGCGATCGCGCAGGGCATCGGCTATGGCGGTTGGTGCCCGAAGGGCGGCTGGGCCGAGGATTTTCCGACACCGCCGGGACTGCTGACGAAATACCCCGACTTGCAAGAGACACCGCTCGCCGATCCGGCACAGCGCACCGAATGGAACGTGCGCGACGCCGATGCGTGCCTGATCGTGGTCGAGGCGGGCGGCGTCGATATGTCCGCCGGGACGGCGCTGGCGAGCGACCTTGCACACCGTTACCGCAAGCCGCTCTACGTTGCGAAGCTCGGCGACGTGGACGTCAAGCACGCCCGCCTTTGGCTGCGGGTGCAGCAGGCGCGGCACGGCGACGGTCTCAGGCTTGCGATCGGCGGTCCGCGCGAAAGCGAAGCGCACGGCATCTATGAGCGCGCGGCGGCGTTCATTCGCGCGCTTGTCGACGGGTAACGGCGTTTCCCGCGCAAGACGTGTTTTCCGCGTAAGATTCCGGCGTAAGACATGGCCCATCTGCGCAACGCCGTATGGCCGCCGCAGCCGTGCGGCGATAAACGGACGCCATGAGCGCTTCGTTGATTCCCGATCCTGCGGAACCACCGGCTTCGCCGTTCACGGCAGCGGCACGACAGCCCCAGCCGACGCTCGCCGAACTGTTCGTCGCCTTCGCGACGATTTCACTATCCGGTTTTGGCGGCGTGCTGGCTTGGTCGCGCCGCATGATGGTCGAGGAGCGCAAGTGGCTCACCGCCGAGCAGTTCAATGAAACTTACGCGCTGTGCTCGTTTCTACCGGGCGGCAACATTCTCAATTTTTCCGTCGTTTTCGGTGCGCGCTTTGGCGGCGTATCGGGTGCGATTGCGGCAATGGCCGGACTCATGGGCCCGCCACTCACGCTGGTTCTCATCATCGCCGGCATCTACGCGCATTACGGCGATCTCCCGGCGCTGCGCCGCGCGCTCACCGGAGTCGCGGCGGCGGCCGCCGGTCTGATGGTGGCGACACTGGTCAAGATGGCGCGGCCTTTATTCCACAATCGCGCCGTGACAGGACCGCTGATCGCGCTGGCCACCTTCGTGGCGATCGGCATCCTGCAATGGCCGTTGCCGCTGGTGCTGGCTGTCATTGTGCCGGTAAGCATCGTGGCCGCCATGGTGCGGCTGTGAATTCCGGCGGCGGCCACGGTACGTTGCTCACGCTCGCCGGCTTCTTCGGCGTGCTGTCGCTGTTCGCGATCGGCGGGGGCAATTCGGCAATACCCGAAATGCACCGCTTTGCGGTCGACGTCCAGCACTGGCTGAGCGATCGGCAATTTGCCGACACGTTCGCGTTGGCGCAGCTGACGCCAGGACCGAACCTGATCATCGTGGCGCTCATCGGCTATCACGTCGCCGGCATTGTGGGGGCGCTGGTCGCGACGGTTTCGATGTGCGGACCGCCCGCCGTGTTCGCTTTCTTCGTCGGCGGCGCGTCCGAAAAGTTCAAGGGCAAGGCCTGGCATACGGTGCTGAGCCGCGCGCTGGTGCCGGTGACGATCGGTCTCATCGCCGCGAGCGCGGCTGTGATCGTTTCGACGGCGGGCTATAATCTAATGTCGCTTGCCATCATGATCGGAACCGCGCTGATAGCCTATTTTGCACGCGTGCATCCGCTGTGGATTTTCGCCGCCGCGGCCGCAATCGGGATGAGCGGGTTGCTTTGAAACAGAAAAGCAGTCGCCGGAACGCATAACATGGACAGCAACGTTCGTTTGAACGCAATGGCGCAGTGGATGTGGGACGCGCGGTGCCGGCGCCAGTCCTACGCCAACCTGCCGGAGGGCTTGCGCCCCGGCTCGATCGCCGAGGCCTACGCGGCGCAGGAGCGCTATTACGGCTTGGCCGAGCCGGTCTACGGCGCGGTGGCGGGCGCCAAGATCGCCACTACCACCAAGGTGATGCAGCAGCTGATGGGCATCGATCATCCATGCGGCGGCGCCATCTTTGCACGGACGATCCATCGATCGCCGGCGCGGCTCCGCGCCGCGGACTTCGTCAACCTGCGCATCGAAAGCGAGATCGCGCTCCTGCTCGGCCGGGATTTGCCGGCCACGCACGCCCCGTGGACCCGCGAGACGGTCGCGCCTGCCGTTGCCGGCGCGATGCCGACGTTCGAGTTGATCGAGGACCGCCATGCCGACTACGCCACGACCGAGGCGGCTTCGCTGATCGTCGAGAATTGTTGGAACGGCGGCGTGGTGATCGGAGCGGCGAAGGCGGTGCCGGTTGACGCGCTGGTCGGGGTCTTGGGCCGCCTCATGATGGATGGCAAAGCCGTGGGCGAAGGCGCGGCCGAGGACCCGGCGGCGACGCTCGCATGGCTGGCCAACCATCTCGCCGAGCGCGGCCGCGATCTCAAGGCCGGCATGGTGGTCATTACCGGCAGCGTCATTGCCACAGTTTCGATTGCGAGCGGCCAGCGTGCCGTTTTCGCAGTGGATGGCTTGGGGGACGTGGCGATGGATGTGCTCTGACTTGAGCGGAACCTCGCTATCCACCGTCATCTTGCGCGTATTTCTTCCGGCACACATTTGGCATTAGAATCGCCGCGACTCGCCAGAGAACAAAACACCGATGCGCCAATATCTCGACCTGATGGAACGCGTCCTGGAAGAGGGCGTGGAGAAGGGCGACCGGACCGGCACCGGCACGCGCTCGATCTTCGGCCATCAGATGCGGTTCGATCTTGGGCGCGGCTTTCCGCTCGTGACCACCAAGAAGCTGCACCTCAAGTCGATCATCTACGAGTTGCTGTGGTTCCTGCGCGGCGACACCAACGTCAAATATCTCAACGATCATGGCGTTTCGATCTGGAACGAATGGGCCGACGCCAACGGCGATCTCGGCCCGGTCTACGGCCGCCAGTGGCGCTCGTGGCCGGCGGCAGACGGGCGCAGCATCGATCAGATCAAGGAGGCGCTCGACACCATCCGGCGCAATCCGGACTCGCGCCGCATTGTGGTCACCGCCTGGAATCCGGCCGAACTGCCGCAGATGGCGCTGGCGCCGTGCCACTGCCTGTTTCAGTTCTATGTCGCCGACGGCAAACTATCGTGCCAGCTTTACCAGCGCTCGGCCGACGTGTTTCTCGGCGTGCCGTTCAACATCGCCTCCTACGCACTGCTGACGATGGCGGTGGCGCACGTCAGCGGGCTCAACCCCGGCACATTCGTCCACAGCTTCGGCGATGCGCACCTTTATCTCAATCATCTGGATCAAGCGCGTCTGCAGTTGACACGCCAGCCGCGGCCGCTGCCG
>DASZWK010000407.1:0-13951 GCA_035546235.1 Xanthobacteraceae bacterium
CCGGCCGTAGCCGTAGGCGAAATGCGGGCCGTAGCCGTAGCCGAAGCGCGGGCCGTAGCCGCGCCAATAACCCCGGCGCGCGTAGTAGGGCCCCGGATAGACCGGGTAAGCCGGCGCGTAATAGGCAACGGGCGGCGGCGCGTAATACGCGACCGGAGGCGGCTGTGGCGGGAAGGCGTAAGCCTGAGCCGGTGGCGGGTAATAGGCCGGCGCCTGCGCTTGCGGCATCGGCATGTCGGCGGCGTGGGCCGGTTGAATTGCGGCGGCGCCGAGCGCGACCGCAGCCGCGGCCACCGCCAGTCTCACCATCGTTTGCATCTGTTCCTCCTTCAAACGGGTGTTTGAAAAACAATGCATCAGAATATGCCGCGGCGGCGAAATTAGAGCCGTGCGGCGGCGGATTTGCGCAATTGCGGCAACGGCCGTTCAGGTTCCGCGAATGCGACGGAAACTGTAGAGTGCTCCGGGGTAATCGGGGCTCTCTCCGTGCTGCAAAATCTGCAATCGGCGCTCGGCGTCGTCGCCATTTTGGGCTTTGCGTTCCTGATCAGCGAGAATCGCCGGGCGGTGCCGTGGCGGCCGGTCGCCGTCGGGCTCATCGTCACTTTCGCGCTGGCGCTCTTGATGCTCAAAGTGCCGCAGACCGCAATCGTGTTCGACTGGATCAATCGCGGCGTCGAGGCGCTCGCCGCGGCCACCAAGGCCGGCACCGCCTTCGTGTTCGGCTATGTGGGCGGCGGTCCCCTGCCCTTCGCAGCGAAGACGCCCGGCTCCGACTTTATTCTCGCGTTCCAGGCGCTGCCGGTGGTGCTCACGATCAGCGTCTTGTCGTCCCTGTTGTTCTACTGGCGCATCATGCCGCCGATTGTGCGCGGCTTCGCCTGGGTCTTGCAGCGAACCCTCGATGTCGGCGGCGCGGTCGGCCTGTCAACAGCGGCCAGCACATTCGTCGGCCATGTCGAAGCGCCGCTATTCATCCGGCCGTATCTGCCGCTGTTGTCGCGCAGCGAAATGTTTGTCGTGATGACCGGCGGCATGGCGCGCATCGCCGGCACCGTATTCGTGCTTTACGCCACGATCCTGACGCCCGTTATTCCCGATGCGGCGGGTCACATCGCCGTCTGCTCGATGCTCGGCGCACCGGCCGCGATCCTGATCAGTCTGATCATGGTGCCGGACCCGAAGGAGTTGCACACCGGCGGCAAGCTCGACGAGGTCAAGCAGGAGGCCAACTCGACGATGGACGCCATCGTCAAAGGCACCGGCTCGGGCCTCGAGCTTCTGCTCAGCATCGTCGCCATGCTGATCGTGTTCGTGGCGCTGGTTTATCTTGCCAACGCCATCCTCGGCCTCTTTCCGGATGTTTTCGGTGCGCCGCTGACGCTGCAGCGCGCGCTCGGCTGGATCATGGCGCCGGTGTGCTGGCTCCTCGGCATCCCGTGGTCGCAGGCGGTGACGGCCGGCGGCCTGATGGGGATCAAGACCGTTCTCAATGAGCTCGTCGCTTACCTTCAGCTCGCGGCACTGCCGCCCGGCACGCTCGATCCGCGCTCGCGGCTGATCATGCTCTACGCCATGTGCGGCTTCGCTAATTTCGGCTCGCTCGGCATCATGATCGCGGGGCTCTCCACGATGTGCCCGCAAAAGCGCGACGAGGTGGTATCGCTGGGCTTGAAGTCGATCGTCTCCGGCACGCTGACGACGTGTCTGTTGGGCGCGATCGTGGGGGTGCTGACGTAGCGAAACTTCGCTCGCCGCAAAAACCAACGAGGGCTTAGCCGGCAGCCGGCAGCGGCGATGCCTGTACCGGCGCTTCCACCACGTTTCGTATAAGTCGCGCGGTGTCGCGCAAGACGATGCGATTGGTCCAATAGCGGGTGTGCGCGAAATAGCACCAGACCCACGGGATCAACCACGGCGATTCCGAACGCACATCGATGTCATGGATTCGCGCGACGTGGCCGTAAAGTTCCTTCAGCGGAAATCCAAGCAGATCGCGCTTACTGTAGAAATTCAGCCACTGCGCATTTGTCCTCAGCGGCTCAGGCAGCGCGGCGCCCGGAAAGGCGGCGTGGATTTCACGCTCCTTGGGTGCGTCAGGATCGCCGGCGACGCGACGGATTTCCGGAGCGACGGTGATGGGACGGACGCGCTTTGGTCCAAACGTGAAGGTGAACAGCGGCATGTTGTTGCCCATCGTAACAATGCCGGCCAGCGTATCGAGACGGCGAAACGGGCTTGCTCTGCCGGGGCGCAGTTTTTCCCACTCGCCGAGCCATTCGGCCAAAAGCTCGTCGTCGGCAATCTCCGCGCGGATTTCAGCCTTCGTGCTCTGCTTTAATTTGTTGAGATCGTACAAAAAGGTGGAGATGACGTGACAGCCGAGTGAATGTCCGATCAGAATGAGCGGCCTGTCTTTATGGTCGGGAAGATCGAGTTCGCCGATGGCATTGCCGATTTTTTCGTGAACCGCGTAGTAAACCGAATTCTGCCGGTTCGGAGTCTTCTGATAGGCCGCGGCGTCGCCGAGGGTCTCGATGACGTGCTTGCGCAACATCCTATGGCGGACACTTCGAGTCTTTTGGACCGCGCCGTAATAATCGCCCTGATTGCCGCGGACTTTGTCGGCCCAAAACACCGACCGGAATTGCAGGTAAGGCTGCAAATCGTCGGCAAGCTGCTCGCGCAGCTTCCGCTCCATCTTGCCGGCAAAATCCAGAACGTTGCCATGAATGCCATGAACAAAGATCACGGCGACATGGTGCCGATCCGGCTTCGCAGTCGTATCGCCAGCCATCGCCATTCCCCGCGGCACGACAGTGTGTGGTCCGATGCTAGCGCACTGGCATCGCGGAAAATAGAACGCTTGAGATCAATGCAGCCTGAACTCGCCGTCGACGGCGCGGATTTCCGCGGGCTTGATCAGCTTGGCGTGCGCCACCGTCACCGAATGCAGCGGGCCCTCAATCTTCTCCAGCCAGAAATTGAGGAATTTGTTGAGCACCGGGAAATTCGGGCACAGATCGTAGTCCTGCCAGACATAGGTCTGTAACAGCCAGGGATGATCCGGCCGCCGGTAGAGAATGTTGGCGGTGGTCAGCCCATAGCCCTCAAGCTGCCGGCGAAAGTCTTGTGACACGCGACCGGGTTTTGAAGCCGTTGTCTCCTTCGATACCATCGTGCCCTCCATCCCATTCAGGGGAATGCTCTGAGAGTCGCCATGCCATTTCAAGCCTCAAATTTGAATAAGTTGTTTAAGTTCAAGGCATTAGCAGCATAGAAGCGGCCCTGCTAGCAATGCCGGTCTGGCTCTGTCGAGGTCCGGCTGTTCGATGCGACAACCCGAATTGCCATCACCGGTTTCGCGCGCCGGCGGCGCTTTATTTTTGATTTTGCGAGGAACCGCAGGTAGTTAGCCCAGCGCAAGAATTGTTGGCAATCTGGCGAGAGGAGTGCTAATAAATCTCCAGCGTCCCCTTGCGGGCAAAAAGCAAGGTCCTTATGTGGCCGCCAAGCGGTCCGCCGAAGGATCCCAGGGAGGCCGCGCCATCCGCCAACTTCCAACGTTTATTCAGTAGCTTAAGGAGGACACCATGAAATTTCGCCCGCTTCACGACCGCGTCGTCGTCAAGCGCATCGATGCCGATGAGAAAACTGTCGGCGGCATCATCATTCCCGACACCGCCAAGGAAAAGCCCTCGCAGGGCGAGGTCACCGCTGTCGGCCCTGGCGGCCGCGACGAGGCCGGCAAGCTGATCCCGATCGACATCAAGGTCGGCGACCGCGTGCTGTTTGGCAAATGGTCCGGCACCGAGGTCAAGATCGACGGCCAGGAACTCCTGATCATGAAGGAGTCCGACATCATGGGCATCATCGACGAGCCCGTGGCGAAGAAGAAGGCCGCGTAAGCAAGCTTAACCGTCATCCTGAGGTGCGCGCCGCCGGCGCGCCTTAAAGGATGACAGCCAGTGCCACGTCGCCCTTCGAGGCTCGCGGCATAGCCGCTCGCACCTCAGGGTGACGATTGGAAAACAGGAGTTAAATTCAAATGGCTGCCAAGGAAGTCAGATTCTCCGTCGATGCGCGCGACAAGATGTTGCGCGGCGTCGACATTCTCGCCAACGCCGTCAAGGTGACGCTCGGCCCCAAGGGCCGCAACGTCGTGCTCGACAAGTCGTTCGGCGCTCCCCGCATCACCAAGGACGGCGTCACCGTCGCCAAGGAAATCGAACTCGAAGACAAGTTCGAGAACATGGGCGCGCAGATGGTGCGCGAGGTCGCCTCGAAGACCTCCGACATCGCCGGTGACGGCACCACGACCGCGACGGTGCTCGCCGCCGCGATCGTGCGGGAAGGCTCGAAGGCGGTTGCCGCCGGCATGAACCCCATGGACCTCAAGCGCGGCATCGATCTCGCGGTCGAGGCGGTGGTCGAGGAACTGAAGAAGAACTCGAAGAAGGTCACCTCGAACGCCGAGATCGCCCAGGTTGGCACCATCTCCGCCAACGGCGACAAGGAAATCGGCGACTATCTCGCCCGCGCCATGGAGAAGGTCGGCAACGAGGGCGTGATCACGGTCGAAGAGGCCAAGAGTCTTGAGACCGAGCTTGACGTGGTCGAGGGCATGCAGTTCGACCGCGGCTACATCTCGCCGTATTTCATCACCAACGCCGACAAGATGCGCGTTGAGATGGAAGACCCCTACATCCTCATCAACGAGAAGAAGCTGTCGGCGCTGAACGAATTGCTTCCGCTGCTGGAAGCTGTCGTGCAAACCGGCAAGCCGCTGCTCATTGTCGCCGAGGACGTGGAAGGCGAAGCGCTCGCCACGCTCGTGGTCAACAAGCTGCGCGGCGGCCTCAAGGTCGCGGCGGTGAAGGCCCCGGGCTTCGGCGATCGCCGCAAGGCCATGTTGCAGGACATCGCCGTTCTGACGGCGGGCCAGGCGATCTCAGAAGACCTCGGCATCAAGCTCGAGAATGTGACGCTGGCCATGCTCGGCCGCGCCAAGAAGGTGACGATCGACAAGGAGAACACCACGATCGTCAACGGCGGCGGCAAGAAGAAGGACATCGAAGACCGCATCACGCAGATCAAGGCGCAGATCGAGGAGACCACCTCGGACTACGACCGCGAGAAGCTGCAGGAACGGCTCGCCAAGCTCGCCGGCGGCGTCGCGGTGATCCGCGTCGGCGGCGCCACCGAGGTCGAGGTGAAGGAGCGCAAGGATCGCGTCGACGACGCGATGCATGCGACTCGCGCCGCGGTCGAGGAAGGCGTGCTGCCTGGCGGCGGCGTGGCGCTGTTGCGCGCCACCGAGGCGCTCAAGAAGGTGCGCACCCACAACGAAGACCAGAAGCACGGCGTCGAGATCGTCCGCAAAGCGCTGCAGGCGCCGGCGCGGCAGATCGCCACCAACGCGGGCGAGGACGGCTCCGTGATCGTCGGTAAGATCCTGGAGAACCACACCTACGGCTTCGGCTTCGACGCCCAGGGCGGCGAATACGTCGACATGGTGAAGAAGGGCATCATCGATCCGACCAAGGTCGTGCGCCAGGCGCTGCAGGGCGCTTCCTCGGTCGCGGGGCTGCTCATCACCACCGAGGCGATGGTGGCCGAACTGCCGAAGAAGAAAGAGTCGATGCCCCCGATGCCGGGTGGCGGCGGAATGGACTTCTAAGTTCACGTTTCAGGCGATGTGACTGCGAAGGCCCGGGAGCAATCCCGGGCCTTTTGCTTATGAGCGCCGGCGCGAACCAATCGATCCCGCCGCGAAAGTCCCTAGTCTTCCGAGGCAAGCGGTCTTCCGGGGCAAGCGCATTTTCCCGATCTGCCATTAATGCCTGTGATGGTATTGACGCGCTCTACAACCTAGGATTATATTTAAATAAAGATACAACCATTACCGCAGCCACGGATGCGGCGCGTTGAGCCAGATTGACCTCATATACGACGGCGATTGTCCGGTTTGTAACGCGTATGTGCAGATGCACAGATTGCGTGGCGACGGCGGAAGCATTCGCCTTGTTGATGCGCGGCAGCATCCCGACGTCGTCGCGGATTACGCCAGCCGCGGTGTCGATCTCAATCGCGATTTCGTCCTGAAAGTGGACGGTGTCGAATATATCGGCGGCGCGGCGATGTTCGCGTTGTCGTCGATCGCGGCGCCCCACGCCTTCGTGCGCAGAATTAACGCCTGCCTCTTCGCCTCCAGCAAGACGTCGCGCGCAATTTACGCCGTGCTTCGCGTGAGCCGATGGGCGTTGCTCCTACTAATGGGGCGAAAGCCCATTAGGTCGTCGCCGACACCAAGCAACGGAGGGAATGACTACCATGGCTGACAATCAGAACAGGATTTCGTTGACCGCGGACGAACTCAAGGCGCTCGATTTGCTGATCAGCGTCGCGCAGTCGCAAGGCGTCCACCCGGCAGAAAGTCTCAGCTTCATTACGGCCATTGCCAACGTGGTCGTCAACGCGGTCAAGGCCGTCGTCCCGGTCGTACGGGCGGTGGCACCCGTCGTACAGGCGGTGGCGCCGGTCGTCGCGGCGATCGCTGGCGGCGCGGCTGCGTCGCAGCAGTTGCAGGGCGGGCTAGGCAATCCCGGCAATGTCACGCTGAACGATCTGATGGAGATTCGCCGGCGCGCCAATCAGCCTTGAGAGCCGGGAAAACTCCGAACGTGCGTCGCAGGTCGTTCAATCTGGATCAGCGCGTTCTGACTCAGTCGCGGCCCAAGGAAGGGCCGCGGCGTTCCGCCTTCTCTCAAAAACCGGAGTCTGCGCGCCCCGCGATCGAGCCGGGGACCGT
This sequence comes from Xanthobacteraceae bacterium, assembly GCA_035546235.1. Lineage (GTDB taxonomy): Bacteria > Pseudomonadota > Alphaproteobacteria > Rhizobiales > Xanthobacteraceae > BOG-931. The sequence goes on from DASZWK010000407.1 coordinate 6,812, forward strand.
CTGGCCAACGAGGAGTTTTCGCAATGTTGGCGTCCGCGCTCGCAACGATATTGACCATCTGGTTCGTGCTGTCGGCACTTAACCAGATCGACCCGATTTCGACGCGTCTTGCGCCCTATGATCCGCTGGGGCTGCTGCCACGCTGGACATTTTTCGCGCCCCACCCGGGCATCTACGATTATCACCTGCTTTATCGCGAGTGCGCATCGGTGGAGACGCCGCTCGGCACGCCGGCAATGGTCGAGGCGGCCAAGACTCTCGTCGGCCCGTGGATGCAGGTGCCTGATCTGTGTCCGGGATCGAGTCGATTCATGTTATGGAACCCGCAACGACGGGTCACGAAGACCATCACCGACATTGTCGCCGGATTGACGCTGCTTCGCCTGACGTATCCGAAGCTCGGCGACGGCGTGCAGTACACCAGCTATTACTGGTTGCTGCTGCACTTGATCCAGCGGCCCTCGCGGCGCGAAGGGCAGCGCCAATTCGCCCTGATCCAATCGCACGGCTTTCCGCCGGAAAGACAGTCGGCCCTGTTTTTCGTGTCCAACTTCCATCGCGTGGGAGCCGGCCGGTGACGATGACAGCAACGCTCGCGCTGCAGTTTACGGCGCTGTGTGCCGCCCTCGGCGTCGTGATGACGACGGTGGAGTCACTTTGGCATTGGCGGCACGGCAACTTCGGCGAAACGGGCGTCTGGCCTTGGTACGTTCTTCGCGCCGATCACAGCGCCTTCGCGTCCGCCGTTTTGACGCCGGTTGTCGACGGCGCCGGCCTGCTTGTGCTCCTGCTGGCGCGTCTCACGGCCGCCGTTCTGGTCCCTGTCTGTTATTGGTCTGGATTGAACGCCGGGTTGCCTTTGCTCGTTCTCATCCTGAGCCAATTTCTTCTGATGTGGCGGTGCCGGCTCGGCAACGAAGGCGGCGACCAGATGACCACGATCATGCTGACCGCCGCCTTTCTGCCCGAAGCGGTGCCGCACGAGCACGCGGTCGCGACTTTTGCGGCCTTGTTTGTCGGCGCGCAGATCTCGTTGTCCTATGTCGCCTCCGGCGGCGCCAAATTATTCGGACCGCTGTGGCGGCGCGGCGAGGCGCTCGCCGAAATCATGAGCCATTTCCAATATGGAAATTACTGGTTCATGACGCAGCTTCGCACCTATCCCGTGGCCTGCCGGCTGATTTGCCTTGCGGTGATCGCCTTTCAACTTTCGTTCCCGCTATTCTTCCTCCTGCCGGCGCCTTACGCCTACGCTTACCTCATCGGCGGCGTGGCGTTTCATCTCGGAATCGCCTACTTCATGCGGCTCTATCTGTTTGTTTTGACGTTCCTCGGCACTTATCCCTGTCTGATCTTTGCACGGGAAGTGTTTCGGAGTTACGTTGGGTTGTGACAATCAGGCGCCGAGAGCGGCGCTTTGCATGCGGCTGAGGCGCCGAGTCATTGGTTGACGCCAAGTCATTTGTCGAGGCCAAGCAATTTGTTGACGCCATGTCTGTCATTTGCTGATCATGTCATTTGTTGACCAAGAGGCGGCCATCGCGCGGCTTTTCTCGAGCCAACCCGTCCCTGAGGACTGGTTCTCCGCCAACATGCGCGAACAGGACATGCCGGCCGCGATCGCACGTGCGATCGGCCGGCTGCGGCGGCAATATGGAACTGTTGAAGGAATTCGCCGCGAGCCGGACCATTATCTTGTCACGCTCGAGCGGGCGGAGGCGCCGGTTCATATCGCCCTCGATCCGCACGGCCGCATCGCCGGGCTGCTCTTGCAGCCGGCGACACCGACGACGGGAAGCGTGGGTTCCTTCGTCGAGGCCATCGCCGCCCTGCCCGGTCAAACGGCCTGTCTGATCGCGACCGACGGGCGGGTGCGTCACGGCCACAACACCGATCTGCCGCTGGCGGTCGGCTCCGCCATGAAATTGGCCGTGCTGCAAGCCGTGGCGCTGGCGGCGAGCGAGGGACGCCTCCAATGGGAGCGGGTGTGCCCGTTGCGCGATGAGGACCGCTCTTTGCCATCGGGCATTCTGCAGGACTGGCCGTCGGGCGCGCGTTTGACCGTCGAAAGCTTGGCCGCGCTGATGATCTCAATCAGCGACAACACCGCGACGGATTTTCTGCTCCGCCTCGCCGGGCGCGCGGCGGTCGAGGCGATTGCGCCGTCCTGCAAGCCGTTTCTCACCACGCGTGAGGCGTGCATTCTCAAGGCCGCGGCGCATGCCGGCTTGCGTTCGCAATGGCTCGAAGGCAATACGGACGCGCGCCGCGCGCTCCTCGTCACACTGGCGGGCCTGGACCTGCCTTCAATGCAGGACATGACCCCGGGCAATGCGCCGGAGATCGAATGGTTTTTAACCGCGGCGGAACTTCACCGATATCTTTGCGCAACGCGGGACCTTCCGACCTTCCGTATCAATTCAGGACCGGTCGATAGCCGCCATTGGTGCCGGACCGCGTTCAAGGGCGGCTCGGAAGCCAACGTCTTGAATCTGTCGGTCGCCCTTGGCGCAAAGGACGGACGCGAACATTGCGTCGTCGTCACGTGGAACTCTTCGGAGGAGATAAATCCCGAACGACTGATGACGCCGTTTCTCGGGATTGTGTACGCGCTTCGCGGCCGCCAAGGATCCTGATAAGTATTCATTGTCCGGATCGCGCCCTTTTTTCTTATGCGCGGAACGGTTAAATCTATAGGTGGACATCGGGCTTGGCCGACATGAACGTACAGCTTCCCGTTCACATGGATCAAAAGGCCTTCCTGGCCTGGGCGGAGCGCCAGGAAGAGCGTTACGAGCTCGATCAGGGGCGCGTCATCATGATGACCGGAGGCTCGCGGGCGCATTGGCAAATCACCTTCAATCTCGCAAAGGCGCTGGATAACCGAATTGATGCCGAGCGATTTATGGTCGTTCCGGAATTCGGCGTCGATCTCTCATCCCGCACCGTTCGGTTTCCCGACGTTGTCGTCGACGTGCGCGGCGGAGCGCGCGGAGACTTGACGGCGAAAGCGCCCGTGCTCATCGCCGAAGTGCTGTCGCCATCTTCCGAACGAATAGATCTTGGCGACAAGGCCGCGGAATACCTGCAGCTCCCGAGTCTTCGCGCCTATCTGGTCTTCGCACAGGACGAGATGAAGGCCTGGGTCTGGGCGCGCGGCGCAGAAGGTTTTGCCGCTGGCGCGGTGGTCCTGGAAGGTCCCGAAGCAGTCATCCGCGTCGACGCACTTGGCATCGAGCTGCCCTTCACCGACGTTTATGCCCGCGTCGAACTGAACTGATCGGCCGTCTACGGCGCTATTGCTTCCACGCTTTCGCCTGCGCAACGATGGCGGCGCGGTCGAAGTCGTTGCAGGCTGTCAGAAATTTCGTCGAATACGCGGCGCTCGCCGGCTCGGTTCCTTTCAGCGTGCCGATGGTCTTGAAGGCAGCGAGCGTATTATCCCAATGCGACGGGATGAAGCCGCCAAGCGGCGCATTTGCCGGCTGGTCTTGCAGCGCCATGTCGAGGAAGCGGTCCATGATATGGACGCCATGGGCGAGCGCGGTCGCATCATCGAGGTTCGTCGGCTTGAGGTTTGGAAATTCGTCCCACAGGATGCGGACCGCCGCGGCCCGATTGGTCATGGTGAAGACCAGGCCCTTGGTCATGGCGCGGCAATAGCCGCCAACCTCCTTGGGATGCGCGTCGGCAAACGCGGTGGATGTCGCCAGCGTCGTGCCGACCATATCCTCCTGCAGTGGAATATGGACGATGCGCAGTTTCATGCCGGTGTTCTCGGCCGCGGCCAGCATCGCGTCCCACACCACCAGCGCGTCGATCTTGCCGCTTTTCAGCGCCGCGATCGCCGAGGGGCCGGCGCCGGTGGAAATCGCAATGTACTGATCGGGCGCGATCCCGATCTGCGTGAGGTTTTCCTTCAGCGCCAACCCGCCGCCGGCGCCGAACGACGGCGCGCCGATGGTCTTGCCTTTGAGATCGGTCAGTTTCTGGATCGGCGAATCCGGCAGCACGATCATGAACGTGCCGGGATTGCGCTTGAGATTGAAGATCGAGATCAAGTCGCCGCCGCGCTCGCGGACGGCGAGGATCGCGTCACCCGCCGTGGTGCCGACCTGGGCATTGCCCGACTGCAAGAGCTGCGCCGAGACCATGCCGGTCTGCGTGTTCTGAATGCCGACATCGAGCCCTTCGGCCGCGAAATAGCCGAGGTGCTTGGGCACGGCGTAAAGAAATATCTCCTCGCCCACGCCCATGATCGGGTGCATCTGCACCAGTGTCATTTTCTGCTTGCTTTGCGCCGCGGCGCCGGCGGCACAGGTGGCGACAACAGCGAATGCGAGGGCGGCGCGGCTCAAACGTGTCAGCATGGTGCGGTCTCCAGGCGATGGCGGAAGATCATGGGCGGCCCGATGCATTGACGCGCTGGGCCCAGAAGCAGTAGCGCCGCTCGAGCATTCCCATGACGTAGTTCATGAGAAAGCCGATGACGGCCAAGAGCAGAATGACGGCGAACATCGGCGCAAGTTCCATCTGCTGATCGTATTGCATCAACAGCATGCCGAGGCCGGCGCTGGCGCCGACGAACTCGCCGACCACCGCGCCGAGGATCGCCAGCACCGACGCGACGCCAAGCCCGGCGAACAGAAACGGCAGGCAGCTCGGCAGAATGATCTTCGACAGCAGGTGCCATTCGCTGGCGTTGCAGGAGCGCGCCAGTTCGATCCGCTCGGGCTCGACCGACTGATAACCCGCCATGGTATTCACCAGTACCGGGAAGAAGGTAATCACCGCGGTGATGAAGACCTTGCCTTGCAGGCCGAAGCCGAACCACACCACCATCAGCGGCGCCAGCGCGACTTTGGGGAGCGACTGGAAGCCGACGATGTAGGGGTACCAGCTTCGTCCGAGGATCGGCCAATGGCAGATGGCAAAGCCCAGCACCGCGCCGAGCACCGAACCGATCGCGAGCCCGAGCAGCGCCTCCCAGACCGTGACTCCGGTATGATACCAGTAGCCGCCGGTGTCCCACGGCGCGCGGCTCAAACCATTGATCAGTGCGCGCAGCACCTGTTCGGGCGCCGGCACGACATAAGCGGGCGCGCCGAGCACATCGGTTGCAAGCCACCAGCAGGCGACGAGCGCGACCAGGATCGCCGGCGAGATCGTGAATTGCGGATAGCGCCGCACGAGGCTCAGCGGCGCCTCGCGCGACGGTACAGGAGCCGTCTCAACGGGCCCGCTCTCGGCGGCTCGCATCGTCATCAGAACATTCCTCCCTGGGCGTCCAACAAGGAGTGCAGATGGGCCGCATAGCGGCCGAAACGATCGGTATTGATGATTGAAAGATCGCGCGGCCGCGGCAGATCAATCGAAATGACGTCGGCGATGGTGCCGGGCCGCGTCGTCATGGCGATGACGCGGTCGGACAGGAAGATCGCTTCGGCGATCGAGTGGGTGATGAAGAATACGGTCTTGCGGCTGCCGCTCCAGATCCGCATCAGCTCCAAATTCATCTGCTCGCGCGTCATCGCATCGAGCGCGCCGAACGGTTCGTCCATCAGCAGTAGCCGCGGGTCCTGGACCAGCGCGCGGACAATCGCCGCGCGCTGCTGCATGCCGCCGGACAGCTCAAACGGATAGCGCTTGGCAAAATCCTCAAGGCCCACCAGTTCCAGCAGATCGGCCGCCTTCTGCCGGTAGTCCGCGATCGGCAGCTTGCGGAATTCAATCGGCAGCAGCACGTTCTCGATAACTGTGCGCCACGGCAACAGGACCGGCGACTGGAACACGACGGCCGCCTCGGGGCTAGGCCCGCGCAACGGCTTGCCATTGAGCTCGATCGATCCGGCCGAATACGGCAACAGCCCGGCCAGCACCTTGAGCAGGGTCGATTTCCCGCACCCGCTCTGTCCGACGACCGAGACGAACTCGCCGTCGTAGATTTTGAAATCGAGATTCTTCAGCGCCGTCACCTGGTGCGCATTCGCCGCGCCATATGTCTTGGAAAGACCGCGCGCAACAATGAGCGGCTGCGCGCTGTCGGCGCTGGTGCGAGGCGAAATCGTAGCTGCGCGCATAGGATTCATGACGCCAATCGGACGAAACAGCGGACCACCCTTTTGGGAGCATAAAGCAAGGCACGTGCCAGCGGTACTGCGGCATGGCGCGACAGGGGTCTCACAAATGCGACGATGGCCGGTTGAGCGTCGCGTACCTTGCAACGCCGTGCAGCGCTCTCGCCTTGACCGTCTTTGCGATTGCACCGCACAGTGATCGCGCAAACCTGTCCTTCAGTGAATCCAGCACAATGATATCCAACACCGTCGTCCGCGTGCACCGCCATGGCGGGCCCGACTGTCTGACGCTCGATGAGCTGCTACTGCAGCCGATCGAGCCCGATCAGCTGCTGATCGAAGTCGAAGCCGCCGGCGTGAACTTCTTCGACACGCAACTGCGCAGCGGACTCTACAAGCAGCCGCTGCCGCTCGCGCTGGGCACCGAGGGCGCGGGCGTCATCCGCGAGGCCGGAGCGAACGCGAACGGATTCCGCGCCGGCGACCGGGTCACATGGGTACACTCCCCCGGCTCTTACGCGCGCTGGAAAGCGATCGCCGCCGCACAGGTGTTCGCCCTACCGGATAATCTGAGCTGCGAAACCGCGGCGGCCGCGTTGTTTCAAGGCATGACCGCCCATTACCTGGCGTGTTCGACTTATTCGCTCGAACAGGGCAGCACGTGTGTGATCCATTCGGCCGCGGGCGGTGTCGGCCTGCTGCTGACGCAGATCGCGAAAATGCGCGGCGCGGTCGTGGTTGGCGCCGTCTCCACGCCCGCCAAGGCCGCGGTTGCGGCGGCAAACGGCGCCGATCATGTCGCGGTCTACGCCGATGGCGACTTGGTCGACATTGCCAAGCGCGCCACCGCAGGACGCGGGGTCGACGTCGTCTATGACGCGGTCGGCAAGGACACGTTCGAGCAGAGCCTCGCTTGTCTGCGCGTGCGCGGTCTGCTTGCGCTCTACGGCGAAGCGAGCGGACTGGTGCCGCCGCTCGACGTCCGGCAGCTTTTGACCGCGGGCGCCGTCTATCTGACGCGAACCGGCCTTTCCTATTACGCAACGACGGAGGCGGAGCGGCG
>DASZWK010000408.1:0-11100 GCA_035546235.1 Xanthobacteraceae bacterium
CTCGAAGAACACCGTCACGCTGTTGCCGCTGACCTGGTAGCAGTAGTTCCGGCCGACGGCGCCGGCGCCGGTCTGGTGGTCATACGGCTCACCAATGCCGGCCGTAAGCATCAGCAGCACGTTGTTGAACACATAAGCGCCGAGGATGACGATGCCGGCGGGCTGTTCGTATTCCTCACCGGTGCGGGTATCGACGTAACGGACAGCCGTGACCTTGCGCGCGGCCTTGTCGTAAACGAGTTCCTTGACCTGCGCATAGGTGCGCAACTCGAACCTGTCGTCAGCGAGCAGCGCGGGCAGGATGCATACATTCGGCGATGCCTTGGCATTGGCTTCGCAGCCGAAGCGCTCGCAATGGCCGCAATATTCGCAGGCGCCGAGCGTGAGCCCTTCGGGATTGGTGTAAGTCTGGCTCATATTGCTCGACGGGGCTGGAAACGGGTGATAGCCGAGGCTGCGCGACGCCTCGTCCATGATCGTGCCCGCCATGCTGCGAAACAGCGGTGGATTGGGATATTCGTTCTGCCGCGGCCCTTCGAACACATTGCCGCCGTCGATCTTGGTGCCACGCAGATTGCCGGCCTTGCCTGAGACGCCACAGAGCTTTTCGAACTTGTCGTAGTAAGGTTCGAGCTCGTCGTAGGAGACCGGGAAATCCTCGATCGTCATCTCTGCCGGAATCGCATTTTTGCCGTAACGCTCGGTGAGATGCGTGCGCAGCTTGTGGTCTGACGGCAGCCAGCGCCACGTCATCCCGTTCCAGTGCGCGCCGGCGCCGCCGAGATCGGTTCCCGGCAGGAACGAGCCGAGGCGACGGATCGGTAACGCCGTCTCCGAGGGGGAGTGGCGCACCGTGACGGTCTCAAGCTGCGCATCCTGAAACAGCTCCTGCCGTACGGCGTATTTGAGATCGTCGCGCACCGCGGGAACGGTGAAATTCTCGCCTGGCATACGCTTTGAGCCGCGTTCCAGCCCGACGACATGCAGCCCGGCCTTGGTCAGTTCGCGCGCCAGGATCGATCCGGTCCAGCCGACACCGACAACGACCGCGTCCGTTTCCTTCAATTTGATGGTCATGACCGCCTCCCCTTACGAAAAGTCCGCGATCGACTGTGGCGGCTTGTCGTATTTCTTGCCGAAGTATTTCTTGATGTCCTCGCGATAGGTGGCCGGCAGTCCCGGATAGCCGACCATTTTCCAGGCCGCCATGTTGCGGTTGCCGCCGTAGATCGGATCGGCAAAGAAGCCCTCCATGCTGATTTCCAGGAGCGCGTTGAAGAAGGCGCGGCTGGAGAAGCCGGAGAACTCGGCCTTTCCCGCCTCCATGGCCTTGAGGGCCAATTCCCGGTCGGGCGGCGCGAGGCGGTCGAAATCCTTGCCATGGGTCTTGCGCGACCACTCGTTCGCCGCCGCGATGCCGGCGCGGAAGAATTCGCGCGGGTTGAGCGGGAGTTGGTAGCCGAGTTCGGGCTTGGCTTTCTCGAACGGCCCATCGCGGTAAAGCCGGGCGCCACCGCCGTAAGCGCCGGCGAGTTGCCGGTCGATGAATGTGGCGACGCCGCATTGGCTGCCCGACGGCGACACATCGTCAGCCGGGATCAGCGTGTCGGCCGCCGCCACGACGAAGGCGTGCTCGGTCTCGGTCAAGGTGAGCAACGGCTCTGCTTCGGGGGCGGCGGCCGCGGGCGCGGCAGCCGGTGCGGCCAGCGCTTGCTCTTCCGGGGTGAGTGATGCGGCGAGCGCGGTCCCCGCCCCCATCAGGAAGTTCCGACGGCGTATCGGATGACTGTCGTCAGCCATGGCGTCCCTCCGTTTGGTTCGCTCTCGCTCGTGGAGCGCTGCGCCGCGCGCGCAACCTCGGCGCGCGTGCGATCGTTCTTGCTTGTTCCGGAGAGGATATTCCGATTTGCGCGGCAACGCGAGACGTTCGTTAGCCGGGCTCCATGCCCTTGGACTTGAGCACCGCCGCGCCCGCTGGCGACCTGAGATACTCGATCAGCAGCTTGGCGTCGCGCGCATTCTTGGTGGCGTTTGACGCGCCCGCCGAGAATACAAGGAAGGACTGCACGTCAGCAGGAAACGGCCCCGCCAGTCGCGCGCCGGCCACCGGGAGAATTTCGCTCACCGGCCCCAACCCCATTTCGACCTCACCCCTGGCAACCGCAACCGGCGCGGATTCGTTCAACAGCTTTATCTTTGGCTGCAGCGCGTCGGCGATGCCGAGCTTCTTGATCATGGTCTCGCTGCCGCTGCGGCTCGCGCCAACGCCGTTATATCCAATCGACTTGGCGTTCATTAGCGCCGCTTTGAGCGCCGCGTCAGTGCTCACGTCCGGCGTCGTCGCATCGGCGCGGACGGCAACGCCAAGGCCGGCACGAGCGATCGGCGCGCTGACAGCAGCGTTGATTTTGCCTGATTGGATGAGCGCGTCAGTAAGCGGCCCCGTCAACACCGAAACGTCGAAGACCGCCCCTTGATCGATTTGACCTTTCAACACTGCGGCCGGGCCAAAAGTGAAAACCAATTTGTCGCCGGTCGCTTTCTCGAATAGCGGCCCCATCTCTTCCAGGGCGCTCTTGATCGCCGTTGAGGCGAGCAACTTCATTTCGGCTGCTTGAGCCGAAAGGCTCGCCAGCGGCAATATCAGTCCCGCGATCACCAATGTCATCGCGCGATACCACGTCATCAAATCGCTCCCGCGCGCCCCGGCATTTCAGATGAGCGAAGTAGTTTAGCTATAGACCGAGGCAATCGCCAGAAACTCGTCGGCATTAAGACTGGCGCCGCCGATCAAGGCGCCGTCAACATTCGCAATCGCCATCAGGTCTTTGGCGTTCGCCGGCTTCACCGAACCTCCGTATAGGATGCGGACCGCCTCCGCTGCCGGACCGTAGCGCGATACGAGGCGATCGCGGATAAAACCGTGCATGTCGCCGACATCGGCCGGAGTCGGTATGACGCCTGAGCCGATAGCCCAGACCGGCTCATAGGCGACGACAAAATCCGGCGTACCGTCGGGCAGCGAGCCGTCGAGCTGCGCGCCAACGACGGCCCGTGCGCGGCCGGCATCGCGCTCGGCGCGCGTCTCGCCGACACAGATAATGGGCAGGAGTCCGGCGCGGCGTGCCGCCAGCGCCTTGGCACGCACCTGCGCATCCGTTTCATGGTGGTCGTGGCGCCGCTCGGAGTGGCCGACAATCACGGCGGTCGCATGCGCATCGGCCAGCATCTCGGCCGCGACATCCCCGGTGTGGGCGCCCGACGGCTTGGCGTGGCAATCCTGGCCGCCAATCGCGACCCGCGTGCCGTGCGCATGCGCCGCAAAGGCGGCGACAAGCGTGAATGGCGGACAGATCAGTACGTCCACCGCGGCGGCAAGCTTGGCCGTCCCGGCGATAATGTGGTCCAGCGTCGCCGAGGCGGCGGACAGGCCATTCATCTTCCAATTGCCTGCGACAAGCGGGCGGCGCGTCATGTTCGAGGCCTCAAAAATGCGACAAAGAGCCGTTAGCAGACCGATTGCATGGCGAAAAGGGACGTTTTAACAGTCAATTCAGTCGATTGCGGCGCAATGCGACCATCCGTATGATGCGCCGCCCTTGCTTCGGCAGGGCGATATTCTTCACCTGACCAAGCTGGAACTTATGCTTCGAGGGATTCGTAAAGCCTCCGAAAATTGGCTCGGCCGCATCCTCATGGCCATCGTCCTGTCGGTCCTTGCCGGCAGTTTCGCGGTTTGGGGGATCAACGATATTTTTCAGGGCTACAGCGCAACCTACCTCGCCAAGATCGGCGACACCGAAATCCAGCAGGACCAGTTCAGCCAGGCCTATAACGAACGCCTGCAGCAGCTCGGTCAGCAGCTCGGGCGTCCGATTCCGCCCGAGCAGGCGGCCGCGCTGGGGGTCGATCGGCAGGTGCTGGCCCAACTGATCGCGCAGGCCGGGCTCGATCAGCTCGGCCGCCGCATGCGGATCGGCATTCCGATGTCCGACGTCGTGGCGCAGGTTCTGGCCGACCCGCACTTCCAGACGCCAACCGGTCAATTCGACCGCGCGCAGTTCGAAGGCTTCCTGCAATCCATCGGATTTTCGGAACAGCGCTACTTCGACGAATTACGCCGTACGATTCCGCGCCGCGAAATTACGGACGCAGTCTCCGGCGGCATCAGCGTGCCAAAAATATATCTCGACAGTGTCAATCAGTTCCAGAACCAGGAGCGCAGCATTGAATATGTCGCGCTCGGTCCGGAACAGGCCGGCGATATTCCGCAGCCGACCGCCGAAGAGCTGACCAAGTATTTCAATGACCGCAAAATCCTGTTTCGCGCGCCCGAGTACCGGAAGGTCGCGACCGTCGTCGTTACGCCAGCCGAACTGGCGAAGTCGATTACGGTTTCCGATGCCGACGCCAAAAAGCGCTATGACGATAACCTGAAGCAATTTCAGACTCCTGAGCGCCGGCACATCGAGCAGATCGTATTTCCGAATATGGCGGAGGCGCAGGCCGCCAGCGCACGTCTCAAGTCCGGGATCAAGTTCGATGCTCTCGCGGCCGAGCGCGGCCTGAAGGCAAGCGACACCGATCTCGGGACGGTGGCAAAATCGGCGATCATCGATCCGACCGTCGCTGACGCTGCGTTTGCGCTCAAGCCGGGTGAGGTGAGCGCGCCCGTTCAGGGCAAGTTCGGCGTGGTCATCATTACGGTGTTGAGCGTCGAGCCGGGCGATACGAAGCCGTTCAGCGTTGTCGCGCCATTCATCAAGAGCGACATCGCGCTCGAACGCGCCAAAAGCAAAGTTCAGGACCTTCACGACAAGATGGAGGATGCGCGCGCCGGCGGCGGTACGCTCGCCGACGCGGCGAAAACCCTTGGACTCCATGCAGTCACGCTCGATATCGACCGTTCCGGGCGCGATCCTTCCGGCAAATTCGCCGCCGCCATTCCCGCCGCCACCACCGTAATCAGCGGTGCATTCTCCAACGATGTCGGCGTGGACACCTATCCGGTCGACGCCGACGGCGGTTACGTCTGGTACGAGGTCGAAGCGGTGACCCCGGCGCGTGATCGCACGCTCGATGAAGTCAAGACCGAGGTCGAACAGCGCTGGCACGATGACCAGGTCGCGGCGCGCATCAAAACCAAGACCGCCGATCTGCTGAGCAAGCTCAAAAGTGGAAATCCCTTCGACGCGCTGGCCAAGGCCGACAACGTAACGGTCCAGACCGCAAAGGATTTGAAACGCGGCCCGGTCAGTAATGGCATCTCAGCCAAGGTGATCGACGCGGTATTTCATACCGCGAACGGCGCGTTTGGCAGCTCTGAAGGCGACAAGCCCACGCAATGGGTCGTATTCCGCGTCAGCGACGTCAAAACGCCGCCGCTCGATCCAAATTCGGCCGACGGCAAGAAGCTCGTGCAATTACTGCAGCAGGCCGTGAGCGACGATGTCTTCACCCAGTATCTCGGTTGGCTGGAAGACAATCTCGGCACCACCATCAATCAGGCCACGCTGTCGCGCGCCGTGGGCAACACTCCGCTACCGGATAGCGAGTAATGCAGATTGAGCCTGCGGCCGGCGAATTCGCCGCGCGCTATGCAGCTGGTTCCCCGCAGGTCGTCTGGACGACGCTGGTCGCCGACCTGGAAACGCCGGTTTCAGCGTTCCTCAAGGTGACCGCCGCAGCGGCTCGGGGACCCCGCCCCAAACGCACCCGGCCGATCAGTTTTCTGCTCGAATCCGTTGAGGGTGGCGCGGTGCGCGGGCGCTATTCGATCATCGGTCTTGATCCGGACCTGATCTTCCGCGCGAGCGGCACCTGCGCCGAGATCAACCGCAATCCGCATGATCGGCCGCATGACTTCAGGCCCGCTGCGGAAGCGCCCTTGGCCGCGCTGCGTACGCTGATCGAACAGAGCCGAATTGCGCTGCCGGATGCGCTGCCGCCCATGGCGGCGGGCGTGTTCGGCTATCTCGGCTACGACACGGTGCGGCTCATGGAGGATACGCTGGCAGCGCCCGCCGGCGATCCGATCGCCATCCCGGACGGCATTATCGTGCGCCCCACCTTGGTGATCGTGTTCGATGCCGTCGAAGACACGATCACCGTCGTTACTCCGGTGCGGCCACAAAGGTCGGTGAGTGCGAAAGCGGCGCTCGGGCGCGCGCGCAAACGCCTGGGCGAGATCGTGGCCGCGCTCGATAGGCCGCTCGGCAAATCCGCGGCCGAGACTCACCGCGGCCCGCTCGACGTCGCGCCGCGTTCAAACACCACGCCCGCGCAATTCAAGCGCATGGTGGTGCGCGCAAAAGAGTACATTGCGGCCGGCGATATCTTTCAGGTGGTGCTGTCGCAGCGCTTCGAAGCGCCGTTTCGATTGCCGCCGTTCGCGCTCTATCGCGCGCTGCGCCGGATCAATCCGTCGCCTTATCTGTTTTTTCTCGATTACGGAGAATTCGCAATTGCGGGATCGAGCCCGGAGATCTTGGTCAAAGCGGAAAACGGCGTCGTGACGATCCGACCGATTGCCGGCACACGACCGCGCGGAGCAACGCCGCACGAAGACGCGGCGCTTGAGGCGGAACTGCTCGCCGACCCCAAGGAACGCGCCGAGCACCTGATGTTGCTCGATCTTGGACGCAACGATGTCGGACGGGTCGCTGAGATCGGCAGCGTCAAGGTTACCGATCAATTCTTCATCGAACGCTACAGCCAGGTTATGCACATCGTCTCGAATGTCGAGGGCAGGCTGCGCAAGGATTGCGACCCGCTCGATGCGCTGACCGCCGGCTTTCCTGCCGGCACGGTGTCCGGCGCACCGAAGGTGCGCGCCATGCAAATCATCGACGAGTTGGAAAAGGAAAAGCGGTCGCTTTACGCCGGTTGCGTCGGTTATTTCTCTGCCGGCGCCCAGATGGACACCTGCATCGCGCTGCGTACGGCGCTGGTCAAAGATGGCGTCATGTATGTCCAGGCCGGCGCCGGCATCGTCGCGGACTCCGACCCGGAGCTCGAACAGCAGGAGTGCATCAACAAGGCGAAGGCACTGTTCCGCGCCGCCGAAGAAGCGCAACGCTTCGCCTCCGCCGCGCGCAAATGACGACCTGCGGCTCAATCAGAAAACCCGCCGATGACAAAATGACTAAGGGGGCGAACCGAGTTCGCCCCCTTTTGGTTCTGGCCCACCAAGGTGGTCTGCAGGGCCTGAAGCGGTCGGCCAGGGAGGGAGCTACACAACCCTGACCGCGCCGCTCCTGAGCCCACCCGTCTAGTGGTGCCAGCACCCATAGAATTGGGACCAGCCGACCATGTCCTTCTCGCCGGCGGCCATCTTGCAGAAGTCGCTGGCTGGTGCACCGGGCCTCGAGCGGACCGCGGCCCGCTCCACTGTCGGGCGCGAACCGAAACAGCCATAGTATTCTGACCAGGCCATAGGATTCTTCTGTGATCCGGCCAGTGCGCACATCGGGTTCTTGGCAGGCGCCGCTTGGGCCTGGCCCGTGAGCGCTGGAATTGTGCAGACCGCAAATGCCGAAATGGCCGTGGCAATGAGCAGCTTCTTCATGGCGTGTTTTCCTCCTGTTTTTCCGGACGATCCCGCTTCGGCGGGGGTCCGTTTTGCTGTCGGCGCCGGCCGGGCGCCGGGAGAAAGGATGAGCCGCCGGAGCGCCGATGTATATGGATAGTTTCCTGAATTGGCATATAAATTTATGCGACATTTATGCACGCCCATTGCAACCTGTTGCTGTTGTTTTGGTTGCTGCCGCTCAAGTCCGTGAGCGCGTAAAATAAACGCCGGAATCGGCCGCAGGAGCGGACATGCCATTGTTTTCACTGGACGAACTTGCCGCCGCGGCGGCCACCGTGCGGGCCTTCGTGGCGCCGACGCCGGCCTATGAGTGGCCACTCCTCAGCGCCAAGGCAGCCGCTAGGGTTGTGGTCAAGCACGAAAACCACACGCCAACCGGATCGTTCAAAGCCCGCGGCGGCCTCGTATACGTGGATGCATTGTGCCGCGCCGGCCCCACGCCCAAAGGGCTCGTTACCGCGACGCGCGGTAATCACGGTCAGTCGGTCGCACTCGCGGCCGCGCGCAATGGCATTCGCTGCACGATCGTTATCCCCGAAGGAAATTCGCCCGAGAAAAACGCGGCGATGCGCGCCTTTGGCGGCGAACTTGTCACCGCCGGCACGGATTTCGATGCGAGCCGCGCCGTCGCCATGCAGATGGAACGCGAGCACGGCTACCATTTCGTTCCCTCCTTTCACATCGAGCTGGTGAAAGGCGTCGCCACCTACGCGCTCGAACTCTTTACCGCCCATACCGACCTCGACGTCGTCTACGTTCCGATCGGCATGGGCTCCGGTATTTGCGGACTGATCACCGTGCGCGACCTGCTCGGGCTCAAGACTGAGATCGTCGGTGTCGTCGCCGATAAAGCGCCGGCCTTTGCCTTGTCATTCGCCGCGGGGCATCCTGTACCGACCAATTCGGCGCGCACATTCGCCGACGGCATGGCGTGCCGCGATCCGCAGCCCGACGCATTCGCGATCATCAAGGCGGGCGCCGCGCGTATCGTTGCCGTCAGTGAAGACGAGATCGCCGAGGCGGTTCGCCTCTACTACACAGCGACGCACAATCTCGCCGAGGGCGCCGGCGCCGCACCGCTTGCTGCGCTGCTGCGAGAGAAGGACCGTTACGCCGGCAAGCGCGTCGGTCTGATCCTGTCCGGCGGCAATATCGACATGGTAGTGCTGGCGCAAATTCTGCGGGGCGCAACACCCGCGGCCTGAAAATCCAAGCCTTTTGGACTCGACAGCTTGTCAGCGGCCGAGAATAATCGAGTCTAACAAACCGCGCCCGATGGAGGACAGCCGTGACAACGACAACGCCCACGCCTGCGGACATGGAAAAGCGCGTCGCCCGTTTCAACAAGTTGCAGACTTACCAGCAGCAGAATTTTTCCGCGCACGGCATTCCGCCCGGCGCGGTAGAGAAAATTACCGCGCGGCGCGTTTACCCGGTGATGGCGCCCGCCGACTACAAGGGCCGCAGCGCCGGCGCCCCGGTCAAAGGACCGCGCGGATTGATTGTGACGATCGCGGAGTGCGAACCGGGGAACGGGCCCGGACTGCATCGCCACCTCAACACCGTCGAAAACTTCATGTGCCTGTCGAGCCGTTTCGAGATCGCTTGGGGCGATCGCGGCGAGCACTCACTTGTCCTTGAACCGCTCGACATGATTTCAGTGCCGCGCGGCGAGAACCGCAGCTTCCGCAATGTCGGCAGCGAGACCGGCCGCCTCCTCGTCATGATAGTGCCGGAAAGCGACGAGCAGGCAGATCCGATTTCCTACGCGCCGAGCCTGGCGCGCGAAATAGAGAGCGAGTTCGGCAAAGGCGCGCTCCAGGGTCTGCAGCAGATCGGCTTCAAGTTCGAAGACGAACCGACCGCGGCGTAACGCGACGCCGCTGTGCTGCGGCGTCCTAGTCGCCCGAAGGGACGAACTTGTAACCGTCGCCCCAGCGGCGCACCTGCGCCGTTGATGGCATGGGGAAATGCGTCAGGCACATCAGCGTCGGCTCTTCGCAGAAGCGGTCAAACACCTGACGCCGCGTTCGCCCGGCTTGCGCCGAGTCGTAATCCGCCAGCATCCCGAGATCGGGATATTTGCCCTGGATCGGCGAGTGGATCATGTCGCCGGTGATCAGCGCGTCCTTGCCGCGGCTGCCGACCAGGACGGAGAAATGGTCGATGGTGTGACCCGGCGTCGGCACAAGCTGCACCGTTTCGCTGAAAGCGAAATCGCTTGTGACGATTTGCTCGCGCTTGGCCGCGACGATCGGCAGCACCGAATCGGTGATCCACGGCAAACTCTGCGGATTTTCCTTCTCGCGCGCGGTCCAATACGAAAGCTCGCGGTCCGCCATGATGTAGCGCGCCTTCGGAAAGGTCGGCACCCAGCGGCCGTTTTCGAGCTTGGTGTTCCAGCCGACATGATCTCCGTGCAGATGCGTACACATCACGTAATCGATGTCGTTGACGCTCAGGCCCGTCCCGGCGAGGGCTTTCTCGAAGCGATCGCTGTTCATCATATTCCAGAACGGGCGCGTTGGTCGCGTCTTGTGATTGCCGACGCACGAATCGATCAGAATATTGTGGTGCGCCGTCTTCACGACAAAACCCTGAATGCGGAGCACGACGCCGCCGTCCGGGTCGATAAAGGTCGGCTGTAGCCACGATCTGTTTTCGTCGAGCGTTTCCTTCCCGAGCTTCGGAAAAAAGTCCAAAGCTTTGAAGAAAGACCCCTGCTGTTCGACGATTGGATAGATCGTGATGTCCTTGAGCGCGATCGGCATTGTCATGGCTGCATCTTCCCGGACCTGATGAAGTGAAGACGAATGTTATCGGGGCCGCGATGTCGCACACAAGCCCGATGCTTACGGATCACAAACTTGCCAGCCCAAAGTGCCGGCCTTAAGGTCAGCGCAGCGTTTGCGTATGAAAGCAGGACGTTGGCTCATGCGAGGACGATCTCGTGCCGTCGCGGCCGCTTCGAGCATTTTCATAGCGGCGGCGATGGCGCCGTCGATCAAATCCGCAGCCGATGCCCAATCCGCTGACCTGGTGCTGTGCGACCGCGTCGCCGCCGATCCAACCGATCCGGACAAGCCGTCCTCGGTACAAGGCGTCACCCGCATTGAACAGCGCGACATTCCGATTGCGATCAAATTCTGCAAAGCGTCGGCGAGTGCATCGCGCCGGGCTCTTTACCAATTGGGCCGAGCCTATGCGGCCAATGGACAATTGAGCGAGGCCATCGCCGCCTATCGCAAAGCCGTGGCCAAAGGCAGTTCGGCCGCCATGGTGGAATTAGGCACGCTGCTTGAAGCCGGCGCCGGCATAGCTAAAGACGAGGCGCAGGCGCGGGCCCTGTTTCAACGTGCCGCGGCGGTCGGCAATCCCCGCGCCCTCACGCGTCTTGCAACAGCCAGCGCTGCAAGCGGCGGAGCAGCCGACCCGGCACAGGAACGCGCGATGCTAACGCGCGCCGCGGAAGGAAACTCGGCCGATGCCCAATTCCAGCTTGGCCTGAT
>DASZWK010000409.1:0-4572 GCA_035546235.1 Xanthobacteraceae bacterium
TTGTGCATCCACGGCTCCCAGGTAAGCAGCGCCGTGGTCTCGCGGTTGCGCGCAAACACCGTGAGCTGTGCGTCTGTCATCTTGGAAAAGTCGACTTTTCCCTTGTCGACGTCGTGGTAGATGAGCCGCATCACCTTGTCCTGCGCCATGGCGAAGACATCGGGAATGTCGAGTTTGTCGGGTGGCCCGAGCTTGACGCCGACTGGCCCGACCAGCACGAGCTTGCCGATGCGCTCAGGCACCTTGGTGGCGATTTCGGCGGCGAGCCAGCCGCCGAGGGAGGTACCAACAACATCGACACGCGCAAGGCCGCGGCGGTCCATCAGTTCCAGATAGAGGTGGGCGATATCGTCGATCGTATCGAGCCAGAGCGGCAGTCCCGACGCACCGAATCCGGGATGCGACGGCGCGATCACGCGGCGACGCTGCGCCAATAGTCGCACATAGGGCGGATCGGACGTAAAACCGGACGCGCCGTGCAGAAACAACAGCGGCGGCCCGCTGCCGCCTTCATGCAGTTCGATCTCAATGCCGGCGAGCGTGATGGTCTCGCGCGCCATACCGGATGCATCGGACATTCACCCTCCCCTTCCCGGCTTCGGCTCTTCGTCGCGTGGACGATGCGGTCGACCGGCCCGTCAGCTTAACGTCCCAGGCGTGCCGGAAACAACCGACAGGAATGATGAGCTGCTAGGCGGCGGCCGGCACGTTGGCGTTGCACGGGCCGCGGGGTGCGCGCCGGTGCCCAATTTCCCCGCAGGGTCGGCTCACGACCGGCCGATCGCGGCAACGGCGCGCCGCAGCGCCGCGATCAAATCCGCGCTGTAAATGAGGTGGCTTTCTTCGGCAGCAAGCACGCGCTCGAAGGCCCGGCGCTTGATCGCCAGCACATCGATGCCACCGTGCTGCTGGTCGATGCCGGCCGCATCGCAGACGATGTCCATCAGGCGCTCGACGGCGTGCAGGCGGCCGAGCAGGTAATCGTTCTCGCGGTAGCGGCGCGAAAAGAATCCGGCAAAATTATTGAGCGCGATGCCCTTCAGGCTGTTCGCGCCCGCAAAGGCTTTGAGCGTATGCATTTCTTCAGGGCTGATGCGGTCGATAAGAATTTCCCGCAGTTCGCCGGTGCCACGCCCTGTGCTGACCGAGAAAGTGAGCACGTCCCAGAACGGAAAGCCGAGATAGTTGTCCAGAACCTCGCGGCGCGCGTCAGGATGCCACGCCGCAGGATCGAGCGAGGCTAAGAGCTCATCGAGATCGCGCGTCGTGGCATTGAGATCGATTTCCTGACCCAGTGTCTCCACCAGTTGATCGATAGTCCTGACATTGTCGCTCGCCACGAACGCGCGCGCGAAGGCCGGCAGGTCTTTCGCCTCCGTCGCCGTGGGCGGATACTGGAACAGCTTTTCCGCCAAGGTGTGGAGGCTCGAACTGAAAGAGTGCGGCTCCTCGCAGCGCTGCAGCACATCGAGCCGCAGGTAGAATTCCCGCTTCAGGCGGTCGACCACAACCGGGTCCAATCCCGGGAAGCGGCCTTCGTCGATGAGCCGGTACAGCCGGTTCTGTCCCTCGATCAGAAAATGCAGCCGGCGCCGGCGATATTCGACGTCGAAGGCAAGAAAAAACTCAACCCAGCGCGGCAGCCGCGGCGCGGCGGCAGCCTCTTGGGTGAGTGCCTCACCGCCAGATTTGCTGTAGACGGCGCCGCGATGAACAGCCCACGCGCCGATGATCTCTTCCATCATGCGCGCCTGCGGCGAGTTCGGCGGCGCGCCACCGATCATCGCAATCATGCGGGCGACGAAGCCGCGAACCGAGGTGAGTTTCAGCCGCACATAACCCTCGTGCGCGAAGCCCGCCTCACGCGCCACGCGATCGTTCACCTGTTCGCGCCAGCCGCGGATGTCTTCGGTCGTGAACGGGCTGTCGAGCGGTTTATCGATGATATCGCCGACCAGCTCGCTGACATGTGGGCGGGCATTCTCGATGATCGACTTGATGCTGCGGGCCTGGGCGTTGAGATTGACCACCCAGGCCAGTTCATTGGCGATCGGCTGCTCGGACGGCAGATCCGACAGCGCGCCTTTTATTGTCGAAAAGAAATTTGGCAACTCGGCGTTGGCCCCGGTGCCGATCGATTCGGGTTTGGCATCGATGAAGATCAGCCGCCGGTCGACATCGCGATAGGCCGACCGGTTGTGGATTGCCGCGATTGCTTCCCGGAACGGCCGATTGTTGAGCACGGAGCCGTCGATGAAGGCGGCCGTCGCGGGGTCGACATCGGCGCGCAGATGCCGCTCGAAGTTTTTCAGGATGAACTCCTCGCGGCGAGGCCAGTGCCCGCCGCGGTTTGCAACCACGTCGTCCATTTCGACGATCTGGGCCGGCGGAAACGCGCCCGGGAAACAGGAAGTCGCGCGCGCCGCGAAGGCGAGCCCCGGCGCGTTATCCAGGTCGAAGTCGCTTTCGACCTCTCCGCCGGCGCGCCGTCGATACTTGAAATGCAGGACGTGGCGATGTTCGAGTTCGTAGATCAGCGGCGGATCGTGAATTTGCAGAAGCTGACGGTAGCCGTGGTAATCGGTCAGCGTCACGAACAGATCGAGCCCCTGCCCGGATGGCAGCAGCGATGCCGCGGGCGATTTCGGTTCGCCCATGGCGGTGGCGGCATCGTACATCAGTTCGGCCATGACCCGGCCGGAGAATGGCGGCTTGAACCAGCGGGAGCGCAGGAACAGTGAAAGCTTCTGGCGCACCTCCCTGTCCTTGACCAGATCGAATGCACCGGTCGCCGCCACCGCCCGGATCAGCGGCCGCAAGATCCATTTGCTCCACATGCCGGCGCGCGCTTCCGGCGCCAACAGCACGGTGACGTCGGCATTTTCCAGCCAGAGATCGCGCAATTTTGCGGTCGACAGATCGTGGCTCAGCGCCCGCGCCAGCATGCTGGCATTGATCCCGCCGGCCGACGCGCCGGCCAGTGTATCGACGATGACGCGCAGTTCGAGCTTGCCGCCGATTTCGCGCAGCAGTTCGAAATAATCGGCCTCGGTATCGTATTCCGGATCTTTGGGGTCGGCGAAATCGAAAAATGCGGCCTTGGCGCGCTGCGATCGGTCGGTGATGCGATGCAGCGCGCTTGAAGCGCGCACGAGCTTCAGGATCTCCTTGCAGATGCCATGGATATAGACGGCGAGCGAAACCCCGCCGAAACAGACCAGCGCGATGCGGAGTTCCTTTTCGCGCAAGAGCAACCCCCCGGAAGCTTAAAGCGCGGCCCCTAGCGCTACAGTTGAGCGGATTGGGGTAGATATTGAGTTAATATTGCCCTGTTTGGCGGGCTGGACAAGGAAACGGGCGGTTTAATTCTGCTCTCGCCCGGCAATCTCGGCCTGCCACGGCGCGATGACGCGTTCGAGCCAGCCGATCAGGTGATTGAGCCCGATCGCAATCGCCATCAGCACAATGATTGGCACGAACATGGTGGCGGTATCGAAATTGTTGCCGGCGTTGATGATGATGCCGCCGAGCCCGGATATCTCGGTGAAAAACTCGGCCACCACCATGCCGACCACGGCGCGGCCGACGGCAAGGCGAATTCCCGCCATGATGTAGGGCAGCGTTGCCGGCAGCACGATGCGGCGCAGGATCACGGCGTCCGACGCCACCAGCGATTTGCCGACGTCGATCAGCGCCTTGGGCACGGATTTCACGCCGAGCCAAGTGTTGATGACGATCGGAAAGATCGCCATCAGAAAAATGACGGCGGCCTTCACCGTAAAGCCGAGGCCGAACCACAGGATCAACAACGGCACCAGCGCCACCAGCGGCATGGCGTAACCGCCGGTGACGAACATGCCGAGGGCTGCTTCCACGGTGGCAAAGCGGCCGAGCACCAAGCCGAGCGGCACACCGGCCGCGATGGCGAGGCAGTAGCCGAGCAGGAACGGTTGCAGGCTCTGCACGAGTGCGCCGACAAGCTTGCCGTTGCGCACGAGTTCGATGGAAGCGGAAAAGATCGCGGTCGGATAGGAGCCGAAGATCGGATTGATCTGGCGGCCGAAGAATTCCCAGAACAAGAGAAACACGCACAGCGATATCGAGGTGATCGCCCAGCGCGGCAGCGCGCGCTTCGCCCGCGCGGGATCGGCGGTTTGTTGCGTCGCGGAGCGTGGATCGGCGATATCCGCCATCGTCTGCTCAATGCACCGTTTCGGCACCGGCGCCGGCATGCAGCGCCTGCCAGATATGATAGCGAGTCCCGGCGAAAGCCTCGGAGCCGCGAACCTTTGCCAGATCGCCGCGCGGGCGCGGCAGCGGCACGTCGACGATCTCGTGCAAGCGGCCGTGCTGCATCACGACGACACGGTCGGCGAGCAGCACGGCCTCGTCGAGATCGTGGGTCACGAACAGGATCGTCTTTTTGGTGCGCGCGTGGATCTGCAACAGTTCGCCCTGCAACGTCTCGCGCGTCTGCGCATCGAGCGCGCCGAACGGCTCGTCCATCAGCAGTACCTTGGGGTCGATCGCGAGCGCACGCGCGATACCGACGCGCTGCTGCATGCCGCCGGA
>DASZWK010000410.1:0-8669 GCA_035546235.1 Xanthobacteraceae bacterium
TCGGCACTGCGTCCGAAGAACACCGCGGCATCCTCCGGCTCCATCGCTTCAAGCCCGCGATAGGGCGCCCGCCAGCCGAACGGACCGTCGGAGTCGCGCTGCAGTTCGAATGTCTCGGCGCCGATGCCGGCCTTGTCGAGCCCGCGTTTGAGGCTTTTGAGTCCGGCTTCGGCGATGTGCACGGGCGACTGGTGCCGCGTCAGCGGATGCACGGCGACAAAGCGTTCGGCTGGCTCACCTTTGAGCCGGACCACCTGCCATTGCGCGGCAAGGCCGCCGGGCAACTGATCGAGCGCGACATCGTCGATCAAGAGTGCGAACAGCTTCTTGTTGAGCTTGCTGGCCAGCTGATATTCGTCGGCACACCATTTTGAGCCGAGCCAGTCGCTCGAAACGAGGAACAGCACCGCCTCGCAGCGGGTGGCGGCATCTTCCAGCGCGTGCGCCCAGCGCTGGCCGGCCGAGATGCCGCGATCGGGATCAAGATCGAGGAAAACGTCGTCTTCGCCGCTCCAGCCCTCGCGAACGAGCCAGTCCTTCAGCGCAATCGCCCAGTCGTCATTCTTACTCGAGTGGCTGATGAAAAGTCGAGGCAAGCGCGCATCCGCTGCCGCTGCGGCGGCTGCTGGAGTTGGACATTCGTTTTACACTATTCGATAGCTATTTGTACGCTGCACAGAAAGCCGGAGCAGCCGATCCAATCATGGCGCAACCGCGACGAATTTCCGAGATGATCAGTGCGCAAGCGTTAGTCGCATTGCACGGCGGATGGGTGGCCGGAGACACTTCGGTGCATTGCTTGACGTAGACCGCCGCCTGCTGTGCGCCGACGCTCGCGGTGCAGGACATCTGCGCGGGTTGTTGAGATGCACCGCCGAGCTGCCTGAGGCGAGTGAGATAAGCATTGTGTATGCAGTTCTTGTCGGTCCTGCACGCGTTGCGCTGCGCCAACCATGTCCTTTGCACCGAGGCCAGCGTGCCGCGCTCGCTGCTCGGAAAACTGGCGTACATCCTTTTGTAGGCATCCGCCAGCGTACGGTCGAGCGCGGCGAGTGAGTCATCCGAGCAAATCACGGCCTCCGTCGGCGCCAGATTCCCCGTGCACGAGAAACTTGGATTAGCCGCGGCCGCGGGAATAGCCGATTGACCGATCAGCAAAGCCGCGACGAAAGCCGCCGCCGCTGCACGAATTCCAACCGTACACAAGATCATCCTGGTCAATTTTGCCACGTCGACTCGCTCTTGTCGGGTTCCGCGATTGGAACTTTTAAAGGAAACATGCGCTCCGGCATCCGGACGGGGCCGCCCTCGGCGGCCGCAACGGCTGATGCGAGATGGCGCTCGCTACCATAAGGTCCATCGGAACGCGAGCCAAATTCAAAAGTGAAACCGCCAAACCATCGCATTCGGAATTTCCGATGAATGCTTGTTGCCGCGGCGGGGAGCGGCCCGAAACTACTCTTCCTTATACCCGTAGCCCGGCACGTTGCCGCTTGAGCCGTAATATTTGTACGGCAAGAATTTGCCCGACATCGTGATCTTCACCCGGTCGCCCCTGGGATCGGGCTGGCGCTCCAGCGCCAGGTCGAAATCGATCGCCGACATGATGCCGTCGCCGAATTCTTCTTCGATCAGCGCCTTGAGCGCCGGACCGTTGACCATGACCAGTTCGTAGAACCGGTAGATCAGCGGATCGGTCGGCGGCATCGGCATGCCGCGATACGGCGTCTCGTTGATGAGCGCCTGCTCGGTCTTGTCGAGGCCGAACAGGTCGGCGGCCTTGGCGACCTGCGGCTTGGTGAGTTTCATCTGGCCGAGTACCGCGCCGATGATCAGCATCGGCGACATGCCGCCGATCTCGGCGCAGATGTGTTTCCAGGTCCAGCCGTTCTCGCGCTTGATGCCGAGCAGCTTTTCGGTGAGTTCGGCACGGGTTTTTGCCGACGGTACTTTCGCCGAGTCCATGGACGCCCTCCTGGGGTTAGCGACGGCTTCTGCTTAAATTTCAAGCAATTGCCGTGCCAATTGCCCGGGCAGGACGCTTCGCCGTTATGGCCCGACGTTAATGCGGCTGACGTTGAAGCTGCCATCCGGCTGCTTGAGCGCCGCGTTCACCCTGAACTTGGCGCCCGATTTGATGTCACCGGCATCACCGATGACGTATTTCACGATCGGCGTGCCCGGCGGCACGACGATCTTCTGCTCGCCGCTCTTGTATTTCACGGTGATCACCGGCCCGCTCACGCCGGTCACGGTCGCCCCGACGGTGCCATTCGTCATAGTCGAGCCGGGCTGTGTCCACGGTCCGAAACCTTCACCGGTGCCGCGCATCGACTCGGCGAAGATGTGGACTTCGACCGCCTTCTGCGTACCGTCGGGCTGCGGCATGGCCCCGCTGCCGATGTAGTCGCCGTCCTTGATGTCGGCGAGCGACGCCTTTTCGACCCGCACGACCATCACCTTGTCGGCAAGGTTGAGCTTCAGCGCGTCACCCTTGGCGGACTTCGCCAGCACCGTATGGCCGTCGATCTTTTCGATGACGCCAGTAAGGCGTTCCGGTTTCGGCGCCTGGGCCAGCGCCGACGCCGCGGCCAGGCTCGCGAACAATGCGACGCCGGCCATTGCATGTTTTATTTTCATATCACACTCCTGCTGGCCTCACACGCGGCCGCTCCCCTCGCATTCATCGCCGCTGTTTAGCGCCACACCCCGTAGTCGCCGAAGGCAACGTTCGGTGCCTGCAACGTTCCGTCGGGTTGCTTCTTCGTGGCAAAAATAAAGATCTTCTGCCCGGGCTTAAGAGCGGCAGCGCTTGCCTTGCGGCCACTCACGATCACCGAGTCAGACGGCACGATGATCTTCTTCTCACCGTCCGCGTATTTCACATTCAAGGTTTGGCCATTGGCGCTGGCGACTTCATTGGCCACAGTCGCATTCGTCATCGTGCTGTTCGGCGCATAATCCCAGGGATGGAAACCCTCACCCGGGTGCACGCCCGGAGGAAAGATGAAGATCGCCACGGCCTTCTGGCTGCCATCCGGCTGCGGCATGGCGGTTATCGCAATGTAGGAACCTTCCTTGATGTCGGAGAGCGATGCCTTGACGATTTCGGTTACTGGGGCATTCGGCGCAAGCTGCACTTTCATCATCGCGCCGTCGCGCCCCTTCACATCCAGCATCGAACCGTTGACACTCTCGATGGTGGCGCGAACGCGCACGACGCCCGGCTGCTGCGCCACGGCAGACGTAGCCACAAGCACCGCGGCCAGCGCAACGGCAAATCCAAATCCCGGTACTCTCATCTTAATCCTCCCAAAAGCGATGGTTCTTGCGCACGCTGCGCAGTCTTCTAACACCGAAGGCCGCTACGATATTCCGCCCGGCGCGCCGGCGGAAGCGGTGAGATCGGTTTCGACCAGCGCCCGCAGTTCCTCCGTCACGTCCGGCTTTTTGCCGAACCAGAGCGTGAAACCGCGCACGGCCTGATGCAGCAGCATACCAAGGCCGTCCGCAGTTCGCAGGCCGCGCGCTTTGGCCGCCGTCAGCAGCGGAGTGAGCAGTGGAACATAGACAAGATCGGCGACGAGCGCATGGCCCGGCAGTTGTGCGATGTCGAGCGTAAGGCCGCCCTGATGTTCCATGCCAAGCGTCGTCGCGTTCACCAAAAGTTCCGCATCGGCCAATGGCTCGTCGCGCTTGTCCCAGCCGACAACGTGCACACGTTCGCCGAAGCGCCGCCGCAGTTCCGCTGCGCGATCCAAGGTGCGGTTGACGATTACGATGCGCGATGCGCCGCGCAGCACCAGACCATAGACCACCGCGCGCGCCGCGCCGCCGGCGCCCAGCACGACAGCCGTCCGCAAATCGCCGTCCCAGCCAGGCGCGCAGGCGTCGAGATTGTCCAAAAAGCCTTCGACGTCGGTGTTGGTGGAACGCAAGCTTGCGCCGTCGAGCCAGAGCGTGTTGGCGGCGCCGACCGCTTCAGCGCGGTCATCCGGCTGCGACAGCTTCAGCGCCGCCTCTTTGTGCGGCAGCGTGACATTGGCACCCGCATAGCCGCGCGCCGCGAGATTTTTCACGAACGCGGCGAACTCATCCGGCGGTACCGCTTCACGGCGGTACTCGCCGGCAATGCCGTAATGCTTAAGCCAGTAATTATGAATGAGCGGCGAGCGCGAGTGTCCGACAGGCCAGCCGACGATGCAGGCCGCGCGCGCCGCCGTGGTCACGCCTCATCCACCACGGAATTGCTCAGCACGCCGATGTCCGGGCATTCGACCTCGATGGTATCGCCCGGCTTGAGCCAGATCGGTGGATCGGCCTTCACCTTCTTGATCGGCGTGCCGGTGCAGATGACATCGCCCGCCTTGAGCGTCATGAACGTCGTCGTGTAGGTGATGATATCGGCAATCGAGAAGATCATGCTCGCGGTCGTGTCGTCCTGGATCACTTCGCCATTCTTGCGCGTGATCAGGTGCAGCGGCTTCGTTAGATCGAACTCGGTCTGGATCCACGGGCCGAGGCCGCCGGTGGCGTCGAAATTCTTGCCCTGGGTGACGTTGAACTGGCCATGCCGCGTCCAGTCGCGGATCGTGCCCTCATTGGCGAGCGTGATGCCGGCCACTACCTCCAGCGCCTTTTCCTTCGGCACATGCTTGCATTCGCGGCCGATCACGATCGCGATCTCGCCCTCATAATCGAGCTGTTCGGAGATTTTCGGGCGGACGAGATGCTGGCCCGAGCCGACCATGGAGTTCGGCGCGCGATAGAACATGCTCGGATATTTGGGGTTGTTGGTGACGTTGTAGTCGGCGCCGCGATTTGCGTAGTTGATGCCGATGCAAAGGATTTTCTCAGGCGCGAGCGGCGGCAGCAGCTCGATCTCGGTCAGCGGCATATCCGCCCGGACGCCGCTGGATACGGCCTTGGCCTCGTCGAGCGCCTGCGCGCGAAATACTTCAAGCAGCGTCGAAAACCGGCTCAGCCGGCCACGCAGATCGACGATGCCGTCGCCCACAACCGCGCCGAAGCTCGGCCGACCACGCATATTGTAACTTGCAAGGCGCATGTCGCGTCTCCCGGACAATCCCTGCGATGTGTTAAGAGTCATCGCCTTAACCGTCAATCCGTCTTCTCCCTCTCCCCGCCGCGCGGGGAGAGGGTCGGGGTGAGGGGGCTTCGACGCATGCGCGGCGCAAAGGTGACGAAAACCAGAGCAGCAAGACGCCTGCGAAGGGACTCAACGCCGGCGGAAAGACAGCTTTGGAGATATCTCCGCTCGCGTGGGTTGGGCGGATTGAAGTTTGTGCGCCAAGAACCCATCGGTGCTTACGTAGTGGATTTTGTTTGCCGAGAGCGAAGGCTTATCGTCGAAATCGATGGTAGCCAACACGCCATGGACAACCGCGATGCAATTCGCGACAAATGGCTCACCGATCACCGCTATCGCATCATGCGTTTCTGGAACAACGAAGTGCTGGAAAATACGGAAGGGGTTTGGGAAACAATCCTCGCGGCAGCGTCTGCGGAAGCGCCCCCTCACCCTAACCCTCTCCCCGCACGCGGGGAGAGGGGATAAATGAAAACCCTGTTTATCGACTGCAACGATCAATTGGCCTCTGCCTGGAAGCGGGTCATCCGCCCCGGCGACCCGCCGATCGAGGTCAATCGAGCCCCGTTCACGGCCGCCGAGCTGCCGCAACTGCTCTCGGGCTACGACATCTGCATCGACGATCACTCCTATTTGCCGACCGGCCGCGTCGAGCAATGCAAGGCGCTCAAGCACGTGGTGTTTCTCGGCACCGGGGCGTCGAGCTACATGGATGTCGGCGAGCTGAAGTCGCACGGCGTTACCGTCCACACCATCAAGGGCTACGGCGATACGGCGGTGGCCGAGCACACCATAGCGCTGATGCTCGCCTCCAGCCGGGACATCGCCCACATGGACCGGCTGATCCGCGCCGGCACCTGGTCGACCCGCGAGGGCGTGCAACTTTCCGGCAAGACGCTCGGCGTCATCGGGCTGGGCGGCATCGGCCGCGAGGTGATGCGGCTCGGCCGCGGGCTCGGCATGGAGGTGATCGCCTGGAACCGTACCAGGCGTCCGGAGGACCCATGGGTGGAGTTGAATGAACTGTTATCGCGGGCCCACGTCATCACCCTGCATCTTGCGCTCAACGACGAAACGCGGGGGTTTTTCGGCGCCTCGCAACTGGCGCGCACCAAGCCAGGCGTGATCCTGGTCAACACCGCGCGCGCCGCTCTGGTCGACGAGACGACACTGCTGTCGGGCCTGCGCAGCGGCCGTATCGGCCACGCCGGCCTCGATGTGTTTCACACCGAGCCGCTGCGCAAGGACCACCCGCTCACCAGCCTCGCCAACGTGACGCTGACCGCCCATGCGGCTTTCCGGACGTTCGAAGCCTCCCAGGTCCTGCTGCGTCGCGCCATCGACATCGTCCGCGATATCGCCGATCCGCCCGGCAGTCCGCGGCGCGGCGAGCGCTAGCGGGCCGTGGCGCGGGCCTCGCCTAACTGATAAATTCCCGCCATGGGTGAACACTTTCGCGACATATCGCTACGCGTTAACGGCGAGGACGTGAGCGAGCGCGTCGAAGCGCGCAAGACGCTGGTGGATTTCCTGCGCGACGACCTTGGGCTGACCGGCAGCCACATCGGCTGCGAGCATGGCGTGTGCGGCGCCTGCACAGTGAGGGTCGACGGCGCGGTGGTGCGCGGCTGCCTGATGCTTGCAGTGCAATGCGAGGGCGCCGAGGTCGAAACCATTGAGGGATTGTCCGATTCCGGCGTCATCGCCGACCTGCAGGACGCCTTCCAGCGCAGGAACGCGCTGCAATGCGGTTTCTGCACGCCCGGCATGCTGATCGGCGCGCACGAGCTGATCGCCCGCGGCGGCGTGCCGAGCCGGCAAAAAATCCGCGATCACATCTCGGGTAACTACTGCCGCTGCACCGGTTATCAGGCTATTGTGGATGCAATCGAATCCGTCGCCCAGACGCGGGCGGGAAAGGAAGTTTGAGCCATGAACGAGCACGTCAATGCGACGACGCTGTCGGAGCGCGCCGACGAAATCGAGGAAAAAATGATGCACGAGCTTGCGGAGCGCATCGCCACCAAGTCGGTGCTGTTCGGCATGGCCGACGGCAAGGTCGAAATGATGAACGGGTTCGAGTTCAAGAAGAACAACCCGGACAAATACTTTCTGATGGGCGCCGACCCGCGGCTGCCGAAAATGCCGGCCAAGCCGACGCTGATCGATTTCTTCAAGAACCGCTTCGCCTCGCTCAATCACCTCCTACAGAGCGCCTCGCTGGCGCTGAAAAACGGGCACAACGAAAAAATCGTGCTGGCGTGCCTGCTCCACGACATCGGCGTCGCGAGCTTCATCCGCTGCGACCACGGCTATTGGGGCGCGCAGATGATCGAGCCCTATGTGGACGAGGAAGTGAGCTGGGCGGTGCGCATGCACCAAGCGCTGCGCTTCTTCCCCGACTCGTCGGTCGGCTACGAATATCCGCAGATGTACATCAACAATTTCGGCGCCGACTATAAACCCGAGCCGTACATCGTGCGCGACTACGAGCACGCCAAGAACCACAAATGGTACATGACGGCGCGGCTCATCTGCGTCAACGACATCTATTCGTTCGATCCGAACGCCAAGGTCAATCTCGACGACTTCGTCGACCTCGTCGGCCGCAACTTCAAGCAGCCTGAAGAAGGCCTCGGCTTCGACAGTTCGCCGTCGGCCCACATGTGGCGCACGCTGATGTGGCCGACCCGGTTTCTGTAATTGTCATTCCGGGGCGCGGGCTTTAGCCCGCGAGCCCTCGGAATGACCGGGCCATGAAACTCTCGCCAGACCAGCCCTCGGGCCTGTCAGCGCTCGACCGGCCGAATTCCTATATCGGCCGCTCGGTGCCGCGACCCAATCTGGCGCGGCTGACCGCGGGGCGCGGCCAGTATGTCAGCGACGTGGTGCTGCCGCGCATGGTGCATGTTGCGTTCGTGCGCTCGCCGCACGCCCATGCGCGCATCAAACACATGGACACAGCAGCGGCGAAGAAGGCGGCGGGTGTCGTCGCGGTCGTCACCGGCGCCGAGCTTGCCAAGGTGATCACGCCGTGGGTCGGCGTGCTCACGCACCTCAAGGGCATCAAATCGGCGCCGCAGCACGCCATCGCGGTGGAGCGCGCCTGCTGGCAGGGCGAGGCGGTGTGCGCCGTGGTCGCGCGCACGCGCGCGCATGCCGAAGACGCCTGCGCCCTTGTCGATGTCGACTACGAGATTCTTCCCGCCGTCACCGACGCCGAAACTGCGCTCGATACGGCAACGCCCGTGATCCATCCCGCGCTCGGTGACAACCTCACCTTCGAGCGCACGCTCGATGCCGGCGACGCCGACAAAGGTTTTGCCGAGGCCGATGCGGTGGTCGATACGACCTTCGTGTTCGGCCGCCATACCGGCGTCACCAACGAGCCGCGCGCCATCGTCGCCGACTGGAATTCCGGCGAGCAGCGCCTCACCGTGTATCAAGGCACGCAGGCGCCGCACATGACGCAGAACATCTTCGCCAAGCACCTGGGTCTGGAAGAGCACCAGGTGCGGGTGCTGACCAAGGACGTCGGCGGCTCATTCGGCATCAAGGT
>DASZWK010000411.1:0-3388 GCA_035546235.1 Xanthobacteraceae bacterium
CGCGAAACTCGTCGATCGAGAGCGGCCCGGAGCCGCCCAGGACGAGCGCCGCGAGGCAAGCGAGGTAAAGCAAATCGGTCTCGAAGCCGGGGGGCCCGAACCGCGCGCCCGCGGCGGTCACCGCCTCGAGCTTGATTGAGCTGAATCCATACGGTAGATGCACCGTCATCGCCGCCACCACCAGCACCACCGCCATCGGGACGCTAACCAGCGGCACGAGGACGCCGAGCAGCACGGCCGCCCCGCCGGCTATTTCAACCAAGATGGTCAGCCAAGCCATAAGGTGCGGCAGCGGCACGCCGAGCGCCTGCAGGATGGCAGGAAACGCATCCACTCCGCGGGCCAGCTTCGCGAAGCCATGCGCAATGAAACCGTATCCGACGATCAGCCGCAGCGGGACCGCGGCCCATCGAGCGACCGGCCGCTTGTTGATCGGGCCGACGTTCAAGAAACGCCACTTCGGCGATCGCCGCCTTGCATCCGCAACTGGATGGACTTCCATGACGGCACTGGCTACGCGGTCTTGAGAAAGCCGCGGATCGCGGTGGCGAGCTCGGCGGCGTGCGTTTCGAGCGCGAAATGTCCGGTCTCGAAAAAGCGCACGACGGCGTTGGGCATATCACGCTTGAATGCCTCCGCGCCCGCCGGCAGGAAGAACGGATCGTTGATTCCCCATGCCGCTAGAAACGGCGGCTCATGCGTGCGGAAATACGCCTGAAACGCCGGATAGAGCCCGACTGTAGCGCGTCGATCAGGATGGGAAGACGGCGACAAACAGGATGAGAATCCCGGCGTCGCGACGTCCGTATGATTGTCGCGGCGTGATTGTCGCGCAAGAGGGCGACGGTTGTTTCTGATTGTCGCGGCGCGACAGTTAGGCATTGGCGGCGCTTGTCGCGCGGACTGGCGGGCGACCAGGCCCGCGTTTGCGATCGAGGGCGGTGCGGCGTCGGTAGCTCTCAACGTTCATCTCGAAGATGGTGGCGTGATGGACGAGGCGATCGACGACGGCGAGGGTCATCGCCTGGTCGGGGAAGATTTTGCCCCATTCACCGAAGGGCTGGTTGGCGGTGACGAGTAAGGATCGCCGCTCGTAGCGAGCCCCTATGAGCTCGAACAGCACACTGGTTTCGGCCTGGTCCTTGGTGAGGTAGGCGAGGTCGTCGAGGATCAGCAGGTGGTATTTGTCGAGCTTGGCGATGGCGGATTCCAATGAGAGTTCGCGACGAGCGATCTGCAGGCGCTGGACGAGATCGGTCGTGCGCGTGAACAGGACGCGCCAACCGTTTTCGACCAGAGCGAAGCCAAGCGCTGCCGCCAGATGGCTCTTTCCGCCGCCGGGCGGACCGAACATGATCAAGTTGGCGCCTTTTTCGAGCCAGCTGTCGCCGGCGGCCAAGGCCATGACCTGGGCCTTGCTGATCACCGGAACAGCGTCGAAGTCGAAGCTGTCGAGTGTCTTTCCAGGTGGCAGTCTGGCTTCGGCAAGGTGGCGCTCGATGCGCCGCCGAGCGCGCTCGGCCATCTCGTGTTCGGCGAGCGCAGCGAGGAAGCGTGCTGCCGGCCATCCTTCCTTGTCGGCCTGGGCAGCGATATCGGCCCACACCAGCTTGACCGCGGGCAAGCGCAGTTCGGCCAGAAGCAGCTCGACGCGGGCGGTGTCGATGGCGTTGGCGGTCTTCATGCCGCGCCGTCCACCCGGACGGTGCCGAGTTCGTCGTAGAGATGGAGCGGCGCCAGCTCGACGGTGATGTCGGGAATGGCGGCGGGATCGGGCGTGAAGCGGCGAGCCAGAACATCGAGATCTGGCAATCTGCCGGCGTCGAGCATGACCTCGATGGCGGCGGCAAGTTCGGCCTCGCAGGCGCGATCATGAGCCAGTGCCAACAGCCCAACCATGACACGGCACGCCCGCTTCTCGCTGTCGCCCACCATCAGCGCTTCGAACGCGCGCCGATAGGCACGCCGCGGAAAGAGTTGATCGCGGTACACCAGGTTGAGCAGCGCCATGGGCTTTCGGCGCAAAGCATGAATGACGTGCCGGTAGTCGACGACATGGCCATGCTTGCCACTGGGATGAGACCGGCCGCGACGCAGTGTCATCAGCGGCGTAGCGCCGAGGAAGCATTCGAGCCGATCGTCGTAAAGCCGCACGCGCAGCCGATGGCCGATCAGACGCGAGGGCACCGAGTAGAACACCTTCTTGAGGACGAACCCGCTGGTCGAGGTGACGGTGACGATGGTCTCCTCGTAATCCGTCGTGCGGCGCGCCGGCAGCGCTTGCAGGGCCGGGCGCTCGAGATCGAGCCGTTTGAGGTTGCGCGTATTGCGCCGCCCGACGATCTCGTCGACGAAGCGGCGATAGTCGTCGAGCGTATCGAAGTCGCGCGAACCGCGCAGCAGCAAGGCGTCCTCGATCGCCTGCTTGAGATGGCCGTGCGGGCTTTCGATCGACCCGTTCTCGTGTGCGATGCCGCGGTTGTTGCGGGTCGGCTCCATGCCGTAATGGGCGCATAGTACCTCGTAGCGGCGGGTCTGATCCTGCCGCGCGTCGTCGTCGAGATTGCGGAAGGCGGCCGATAGGCTATCGCTGCGATGCTGCAACGGGGCGCGACCCAGTATCCACAGCGCGTTCTGCAACCCCTCCGCCAAGGCCACGAAGCTCTCGCCGCCCAGCACGACCTGGGCGTGCTCCCAGCCGGAGAAGGCCAGGCGGAAGTGATAGAGCCGATGATCGAGCGGCGCGCCGGCGATGCTGACACCGCGATCGGCCATGCCGGTAAAATCGGACAACCCGAGCCGACCCGGCGGATGCTCCTGCCGGAAGATGACGTCCTGCTCGGCACCGTTGAGCGCCCGCCAAGTGCGGATGCGCCGCTCCAGCGTGCGCCGGATACCGGTGCCGATCTCGGGATGGCGCCGCCGGATCTCGTCAAAGATGGCGACCGGCCGCAACCCGGCGACGCTCTTGAGCAGCGGTACTACTTCGCAGTCCCAGACCGCGGACAACGGGTCTGGCCGCCGCCGCTCCCGCGGTGCTCGCTTTTGCGAGGGCAGCCGCGGGTCTTGCTCGATGCGATAGGCGCTGGCAGTGCTGAACCCGGCTTTGGCCGCGGCGATAACGGGCGGCTCGGCGTGGCGGAAACTCATGTACAGCCTCATCTGGTGGTCGGTGATGTGGCGACCGGGCAAGGGGCAGTTCCTCATCAGCGTGAAGAACCTGCTTCCTATCCGGCCGGCCGCGACCGCCAGCCAACGCGCCCCCTCCGGGGCCGCGCCGTTCGCCGGATTCGCAACGGCACTCGGGCTACGCCCTCCTGCCGTCACGCATCCGGCGTCATTCTCATCCAGATTGACGCGCCCCTCTCATCCTGTTTGTCGCGCGGCA
>DASZWK010000412.1:0-10192 GCA_035546235.1 Xanthobacteraceae bacterium
CGCGTCAGATCGATGCCGACGCCGTAGCCGTAGATGCAATCGTTCGCCTTCGCCACCGGGATATTGCGGCCGCCGCTCTTGAGCGCGACGACCAGCTCGACCTCGTGATGCATGTCCTTGGTCAGCGACGGGTAGGGCACCGTTCCGCCATCCGGCACGATGGCATCGGCCGGCTTGGCGAAGAAGAACGGCGGCTCGCGCACGTCCTGTCCCATCTCCTTGATGTGTTCGACATAGTTGCGGCCGACGCACCACAGGCGGCGGACCGGAAAAAGCTTATCGGTGCCGGCAACGGCGAGAACGGCCCGCGGCGGCGGGGCAATGACATAGCTGTTGGTCTGGGTGCTCATTGGCGAATCTGATGTTGAAGGGAGACGGATGAGGCTAGCGGTGGGAAGGACCGGCCGAAGCGACCGGTCATGCAACCGGCTCTCCTGTCTCCCCTCCGCCGCGATCTGTCAACCGACGGCGGCCGGCTGACGCTCGTGCGCCTGTTCCTTGAGCTGCAGCCGGTAGAACGAGGCGTATCGGCCGCCCTTGTGCAGCAGTTCCTCGTGGCGGCCGGATTCGACGATCAGGCCGTTCTCGACCACCAGGATGCGGTCGGCGTGCATGATGGTGGAGAGCCGGTGTGCGATGACGAGCGTGGTGCGGCCGCGGCACAGTTCGCCGACCGCCTCCTGCACGGTGCGCTCGGATTCCGAATCGAGCGAGGCGGTCGCTTCATCGAGCAGAATGATGGGCGCGTCCTTGATCAAGGCGCACGCGATGGCGATACGCTGTCGCTGTCCGCCGGAAAGCTGCAAGCCGTGCTCGCCGACCGGCGTGTCGTAGCCAAGCGGAAAGCCGACGATGAAATCGTGCGCGTGCGCGGCCTTGGCGGCGGCGACGATGTCGGCTTCGGTGGCGCCAAGCTTGCCGAGTGCGATGTTGTCGCGGATGGTGCCGCGGAACATGTGGACGATCTGTCCCACATAGGCGACCTGTTGGCGCAGCGAGCGCCGCGACACGGCGGCAATATTCTGCCCGTCGATCAGGATGCGGCCGCTGTCGACGTCATAGAAGCGCAGGATCAAATTGAGCACCGTCGACTTGCCGCCGCCCGAGGCGCCGACCAGCGCGGTCACGGTACCGCGTTCGGCGGAAAAGCTCACGCCGCGCAGCACCGGCTGGCCTGGCTGATAGGAAAACCGCACGTCGTCGAATTCGAGCCGAGCGGTGGTGAGTGCGAGCGGCGGCTTGTCGTCGTCGCGCGGTTCGCCCGCCGGGCTGTCGATCACTTCGTAGAGGATGCGCACGCCGACCAGCGAATTGTTGAGGTCGAGGTTCAGCCGCGCCAGCCGCTTGGCGGGTTCGTAGGCCAAAAGGAACGCCGCAAGAAAAGAGAAGAACTCACCGGGCGTCGCGCCCGTATAGATGACGCGGTAGCCGCCATACATGATGGCGAGCGCGACGGTGAACCCGGCGAAGATTTCCATCATCGGCGCCGCGCGGTTGGCGACGCGAGCCATCTTGTTGGATTCGCTCTCGACGGCGGTGACGTTGACCGCCAGACGGCGCCGCATCTCGTCCTCGAGGCAGAAGGCCTTGACCATGCGCAGGCCCTGCAAGGCCTCCTGCATGGTCTCGACGATGCGCGTGCCGCCGGTAATCTGAGTGCGCGCGATGCCGCGCACCCGGCGCACCATCGTGCGCAGCAGAATCAACGCCGGCGGCGCGATGATGAGGCCGGCGATCGACATGATCGGGTCCTGCGACACCATCACGATGGTAAGACCGATCAGCGACATCAAATCGCGGCCAACCGCGGTGATGAGCAGATTGATTGTTTGGCTGACGGCCGACGCGCCGGTGGACAGACGGACGATGAATTCCGAGGAATGCCGGTCGGCAAAAAAGCCGATGTCCTCCTGCAACAGCTTGTCGAACATGCGTTGCTGATTGTCGGCGACGATGCGGTTGCCGATCCACGACAGCCAGACGGCGGACCCGTAGGTGGCGAGCGCTTTAACCACGAAGATCGCCATCGCCAAGAGGCCGAGCGCCACGATCTCGCGGTAGTTTTTGTTCACATAGGCCGCGTTGATCATGGTGCCGAGCAGATACGCCGACACCGCGGTGCAGCCGGCGACGATTGCCATCATGGCGACGGCGGCGGCGTAGCGCGGCCAGTGGCCGAGCGCTTCGTCGACAAGGAGCCGCCGCAACAGCGGAAAAGTCCGATATCTGTCGGAGGATTCGGCCGGAAAAGATCTCATGCGCGATCCGTTTTGCCCCGCTTCCGGTCAACGTCGGCGGGACCGGCAATCGTCGCCTTCCTTGCCCGGAAGTCGCGGAATATTCAAGTGAAATGACGCGCGGCGGGAACCGCGAATGCGGCCGAATGGTGCGCTTAAGCGCGCGCCCTTTGCACGCGCGGGGCAGCCTCTTTGCCGCTCCGTTCCATCAGGCGGCGTTCCCAGGCAAGCGCGTCGCCGACGATCTTTGACAGATCGTCGAAGCGCGGCTGCCATTGCAGCGTTTTGCGGATCTGCGCGGAGTCGGCCACGATCTGCGCCGGATCGCCAGCCCGCCGCGGCGCCGTCTCGACCTTGAATTCGACGCCCGATGCGCGTTTGACAGCCTCGATCACTTCGCGGACCGAGAAGCCGTGGCCGTAGCCGCAATTGAACGTCGCCGACGAGCCGCCCGCGCGCAGATTGCGTAACGCGTCGCGATGCGCGAGCACGAGATCGCTGACATGGATGTAATCGCGGATGCCGGTCCCGTCCGGCGTCGGATAGTCCGTACCGAATACATCGATCTTGGGACGCAATCCGAGGGCGGCTTCGACCGCGACTTTGATCAGATGCGTGGCGCCCGCCGTCGACTGCCCGGTCCGGCCTTGCGGGTCGGCGCCCGCGACATTGAAATAGCGCAGAATGATGTGCTTGAGATCGTGGGCTGCGCTCGTGTCGCGCAGCATGATCTCGGTCATCAGTTTCGACCAGCCGTAGGGCGAGATCGGCACGGTCGGAGTTTCCTCGCGCACCGGAACCTCGGTCGGATTGCCGTACACCGCAGCGGTCGAGGAAAAAATGAAATGGCGCACGCCGCATTTCACCGCGCACTCGATCAAGGCGCGCGAGTTGACGGTATTGTTGCGGTAATAGCCGAGCGGATCGCGCACCGAGTCGGGAACCACGATCGACGCGGCGAAATGAATGATCGCGTCGACTTTTTGCTCGCGGATGATGGTCGTGACGAGCGCCTGATCGCCGCTCTCGCCGACGACGAGCGGAGTGCCCGGTGCGACGGCCCAATCGAAGCCCGTGGACAAGTTGTCGAGCACCACCACGCGCTCGCCGGCGTCGCGCAGCGCGTAGACCATGTGACTGCCGATATAGCCGGCGCCGCCGGTGACCAGAATCGTCATTGCGGTCGACCTGTGTTTCGGGCTCGGCCTACGCCGATTTGATGAATACCGCGTTATATCCCGATTTGCCGTTCACGGGACCGCCGCGGCCGTCGCCAGCGCCCGGCGCGTCGCGGCAAAAACCTCGTCCGCGCCAATTTCGGTCATGCAGCGGTGATGGCCGAAGCGGCAGACCGGCTTGTGACAGGGCCGGCAGCCCAGTTCGATGTTGGCCTGGATGGTCGCCGCCAGCGGATTGAGCGGCGCCCAGTGCCACGGGCTGGTCGGCCCGAAAATTCCGATGGTCGGAGTGCCGAGCGCCGCCGCGACATGGACTAGGCCGGAATCGTTGGATACGGCTGCCGCCGCTGCCGCGAGCGCCAGGATCGCTTCGCGCAGATCGGTTCCGGTCAGGTCGCGCGCTTCGGTTCCGGCGACGATGGCCTGCGCCAGCGGTTTTTCCGACGGGCCGCCCACGACCCAGACGGCGAGTCCCTCGGCGAGAAGGCGGCGGGCCAGCGCCGCATACGCGGGAGCCGGCCAGCGCTTGGCCGGACCAACCGCGCCCGGGGCGAGTACCACCGCCGGACGGCCGCCAAGTTCCCGAGTGCTGTGCCAGGCGGCGATTTCGGCGGCCGGGACCTTGAGCTCCGGCATCGGCCACTCCGCCGGTATCTCGCTGCCCGCGGGGAGCGCCAGCGACGCGCACTCGTCGACCATGCGTGGCAATTTGCCCCGGCCGAAGCGAAGGTCGTTGAGGATCACGGCGCGCGCCTCGCCGAACAGTCCAGTCCGTTCGGGAATGCCAGCGAGGTAAGGGGCGAGGGCGGATTTCCAGGTCTTCGGCATGATCAGGGCGGTGCCATAGCCCTCGATCTTCAGGCGGCCGGCGAGTTCGCGGTGCTGGCCGAATGCGAGCCGCTTGCGTGGCAGGTCGACGACGATCGCGCGGCGCACGCCCGGCATGTAATCGGTCAGCGGGGCGCACAGCGTGGTCGCCAGCATGTCGACCGGCCGGTCCGGAAACCGCGCCTTGAGCAGTTTCACCACCGTATGGCAGCGCACGAAATCGCCGATCCACATATACGGAACGATGAGGATGGGGTTTCCCGGCGCCGCGTCCGCGTCGCTTCTATCGGAATTATGCGAATCGGAATTCATATTTATGATATGAATCTCAGTTCATTTATCGTAGGTTTCCTGCGATAGGCCCTTTCGTTCGGGCCGTCCAGGTGTTGCTCCAGGCCCCGGACTCCGGCAAAGAGCAGCGGCCGGCTTAAAGCCGAGGCGTTATCAACAGGTTCGACGGCGTCGATGTTATTGATAACCGGCGGGGCCGGGTTCATCGGGTCCAATCTCGTTGCCAGCCTCAACGAAGCGGGGCGGACCGACATTGCCGTCAATGATAGTCTCGGCAATGACGGCAAATGGCGCAACCTGGGTGGCCGGCAGGTCGCCGACTTCGTGCCGCCGGCCGACCTCCTGCGCTGGCTCGACGGCCGTAAACTCGATGCCGTGATGCACCTTGGCGCCATTTCGTCAACGACCGCAACCGATGGCGACGCCCTCATCGAAGCCAATTTCCGGCTCTCGCTGCGCCTCTTGGACTGGTGCACCGCCACCCGCACGCCATTCATCTACGCCTCATCGGCCGCCACCTACGGCGACGGCAGCCAGGGCTTCTCCGACGACTTTTCGCCTGCGGCGCTCAAGCGCCTCAAGCCGATGAACCTGTACGGGTGGAGCAAGCACCTGTTCGATCTCGCCGTGGTGGAGCGTGCAGCCCGCGGCGAGAAGCTGCCGCCACAATGGGCCGGGCTCAAGTTTTTTAACGTGTTCGGCCCCAACGAATATCACAAGGGCGAGATGATGAGTCTCGTCGCCAAGCGCTTTGAGGATGCCAAGGCCGGAAAGCCGGTCCGGCTGTTCAAGTCGTATCGCCCCGGCATCGGCGACGGCGAGCAGAAGCGGGACTTCATCGGCGTCGACGATGCGGTTGCCGTGGTGCGCTGGCTCTTCGCCACGCCGGCGGTATCGGGCATATTCAATGTCGGCACCGGCGCGGCGCGCAGCTTTCGCGATCTGATGGCCGCCATGTTCGCGGCGCTCGGCCGCGAACCGGCAATCGAGTATATCGAGATGCCCGCCGCGATTCGCGACAGCTACCAGTATTTTACGCAAGCTGAGACCGCGAACCTGCGGCGCGCCGGCTATAATGCGGCGTTCGCGCCGCTCGAGGATACGGTGCGGCGCTATGTGACCCATTATCTCGATCGCGCCGACCGGTACCGCTGAGCAGCTTCCGGCGGGGACAGGGCTCAAGGGATGTTCGATTTCGAGGAAACGCTCAAAGCTATTGCGCAGCAGACCGTGCTCTGCGTTGGCGATGTGATGCTCGACGACTTCGTTTACGGCGACGTGACACGCATCTCGCCGGAGGCGCCGACGCCCGTGCTCGCGGTCCGCCACACCGCGACCGAGATCGGCGGCGCCGGCAACGTGGCGCGCAATATCGCAGCGCTGGGCGCGCGATGCATCTTTGTCGCGTTGATCGGCAACGATGATGCCGGTCTGGCGCTGACCAACGCGCTGGGCAAGCTCGATGGCAATGTCGTGCCCGATCTCGCGGTCGACCCGACGCGGCAGACGACGCGCAAGGTGCGCTATGTGTCCGAACACCACTCGACGCATCTGATGCGGGCCGACTGGGAAACGACCGGGCCGATCGCGCCGCAGAGCGAGGCGGCGTTGATCGCCTACGCGGAAGCTGCGCTGCCGCAAGTCGGTGCAGTGGTGCTGTCCGATTATGCCAAGGGCGTGCTCACGCCGCGCGTCATCCGCGCCGTGATCGACGGTGCCCGGCGGCGCGGCCTGCCGGTCGTGGTCGATCCGAAAGGCCATGACTACAGCATCTATCGCGGCGCGACGCTGATTACGCCGAACGCCAAGGAGCTTGCTGCCGCGGTGCATCGACCGGTCGGCAGCGAAGAGGAGATCGCCGCCGCGGCCGCGGAGCTGGTCCGATCGATCGGCTGCGAGGCCGTACTCGTCACCCGCAGCGAACACGGCATGACGCTGCAGGCGGCAGGCGAAAGCCCGGTGCATATTCCGGCCTATCCGGTCAAGGTGCGCGACGTGTCCGGCGCCGGCGACACCGTCGCCGCGGTCATGACGGTGCTGCTCGCGGCGAAAACGCCGTTCGAGCCGGCGATGCGCGCCGCCAACGCCGCGGCCGCGGTCGTCGTCGGCAAGCGCGGCACTGCCACCGTCTCGCTCGCCGAATTGCGTCACCGCGTTCTGCCGGCGGCCTCGCTCGCGCGTGAAGATAAAATCGTGTTCGACTGGTCGGTGCTTGATGAGCAGCTCGCGGATTGGCGGCGCGGCGGGCTGCGCATCGGCTTCACCAATGGCTGCTTCGATTTGTTGCACCGCGGTCATGTCAGGCTCATGGCGGAAGCCCGCGCGGCCTGCGATGTCCTGATCGTCGGGCTCAACAGTGACGCCTCGACCCGCCGTCTCAAAGGCAATGGCCGTCCGATCAATCCGGCCGAGAGCAGGGCCGACGTACTCGCCGCGCTGGAAGCCGTCGATCTTGTTGTGGTGTTCGAACAGGACACACCGCTGGAATTGATCAAGCGCGTGCGGCCGACAGTTCTGATCAAAGGCGCCGATTACAAACGCGAGGAAGTTGTCGGTCACGACGTGGTCGAAGCCTCGGGCGGCCAGGTGGTGCTGATCGACCTGGTGCCGGGTCATTCAACCACCAATATTGTGCGCCGCATGGCCACGCAGGCCACGCGCGTCGGCAAGCCGGCGGCGTCCTAGCTCAGTGCCGTGACTGATCTCATCTCGGTCATTGTCGCCACCTACAACCGGCCGGACGCGCTGGACGCGGTGCTGCGTTCGCTCGCCGAGCAAAGCGATACAAATTTCGAAGTGCTGGTGGCGGATGACGGCTCGCGGCCGGACACGGCTGCCGTCGTTGAGGGTTGGAAAGAGCGGCTCGGTCGCCGCGTTGCGCATGTGTGGCACCCGGACGATGGCTTCCGCCTCGCCGAAATTCGCAACCGTGCGGTCCTCGCTGCGGCGGGCGATTATTGCATTTTTCTTGACGGCGATTGCCTGGCGCGGCCGACTTTTGTTGCCGCCCATCGCGCGCTGGCGCAGCGCGGCTGCTTCGTGACCGGCAACCGCGTGCTTGTCTCGTGTGACCTGTCGGAGCGAATCCTGCGCGAGCGGCTGACGGCGGAACAATGGAACGTCGCTCATTGGGTCGCCCAGTGGGCCGGCCGCAAGATCAATCGGCTGCTGCCGATGTTTTGGCTGCCACTTGGGCCGCTGCGCCACATGTATGCGCAGCAGTGGCGGGGCGCGCGTGGGGCGAATTTTGCGGTGTGGCGCAGCGACCTTGTCGCCATTGATGGTTTTGACGCTGATTTTACCGGCTGGGGACGCGAGGATAGCGATTTGTTTGTGCGACTCATTCGTTCGGGCGTGCGCCGCAAGGACGGCAGGTGGGCGACCGGCGTTCTGCACCTCTGGCATCCCGAAGCCGATCGAGGGCGCCTCTCTGAAAACGATCGCCGGCTTGATGAGATTTTGGCGGGCGATCGCATTCGCGCCGCGAAGGGCCTTTCGGCGCTTTCGATCGAGCCCAGCTCGCATTGAATGCCCGCGCGCTATCGCGGCCGGACCACGTAGAGCACCGAGTTTTCGGCAATCGCGGCGCGGCGGAACGTCTCGGCGCCGAAATGCTCGATGCCAAGCTGCTCGACCTTCAGCCCCGCAGCTTCCAGCCGTTCGATAAAATCGCGCTTACCGTACTGGCGCACATGATCGCCCATGCCGAAATATTTCCAGCGCAGTTCTGGCGTATCCATGCTCGGATCCTCGTGCGTCTCGTCGACCCCGACCACGAGAGGGACGAGCACGATCGCGAACCCCTCCGGTTTGAGCACGCGGCGCAGTTCGCGCATCGCTTTGCGGTCGTCCGGGATGTGTTCGAGAATGTGTGAGCATAAAATGACGTCGAGCGAGCCACCCGTATAGGCCGCCA
Source organism: Xanthobacteraceae bacterium (assembly GCA_035546235.1). Lineage (GTDB taxonomy): Bacteria > Pseudomonadota > Alphaproteobacteria > Rhizobiales > Xanthobacteraceae > BOG-931. Next base: position 8,451 of record DASZWK010000412.1, read on the forward strand.
TGTCGGTCATGTCGACACGCTCGTCCACGGTCTTGCGCGACAAGTCGGCGCTCCGATAGGCGATGAACGGAAGGCTTTTCAATTTCTTGTACAGGGCATCGCCCGGTGCAAATTCGAGCAGCCGATAGGTGCGGTTGCGATCGAAACTGGCAAATGCGTTTTCCAGATAGATCGCCGTCAAACGGTCGCGGTCAAAGGCGTCGCAGCACGGACAGGTGAAAGCCTCAAGATTCAGCGTTTCCATCGACTCGGCCGGATGGATCGGCTGATAGACCTCGACGTCGCGCCAATAGGACTTCCACATCGGCCGGAAGGCGCGCAATCCAGTGCCGCAGATCGGGCATCGATACTCGGTTCCCAGATAACGCGGCAGCTTGATGGCGCGCTTGAGCACTTTGCCGCGCTTGCGCACGCTGTCGTAAATCAGGCTTTGGCGATACAGCTTGTAGACAGGCGTGGTTTTGACCGACTCAAACATGCGCTTCCCTTGCGTTCATCGCCTGCGGGTTTCTGCCGGGCCCTAGCATGAATAATGGGCATTTTGTCAATTGGCCCATTCTACACCCGCCAATACGCGCGAAATTGGGCCGCCCGTGTTAATCCCGCATCGGGCCGCTATAATTGGCGGCTATAATTTGGTCGCACGTATCCAGGCCACGGTTCCTGACCCGCATGACAGCAACGACCTATTCCCGCCTTCGGGCGCTTGACGGGCGAACACTGCAATCGCTCGCCGACTGGCTTGCCGTCGGGGTTGCGGTCTCGTTGCCGTGGTCGACGTCCGCGACCGGCATTTTGATCGTGCTCTGGCTGTTCGCCGCGCTGCCGTCGCTCGATTTGGCCGCGATCAAGCGCGAGCTTTTGAGTCCGGCGGGCGGCCTGCCGGTCGTGCTGTGGGCGCTCGCCACGCTCGGCCTGTTGTGGGCGGACGTGAGTTGGAGCGAACGGCTCGGCGGTTATACGCCATTCCACCGCTTGCTGGTAATTCCCATCTTGCTGGCGCAGTTCCGCCGCTCCGCGCACGGCATGCGCGTTCTATTAGGTTTCTTTGCATCGGTTACAGCCGTGCTGCTGTTCTCTTACCTGCTGGTGCTATTCCCCAGCTTGCCGTGGCATACCGGCGAGTACGGCGTTCCGGTCAAGGATTACATCCTGCAGAGCGGCAATTTTTTGATCTGCGGCTTCGTGCTGCTGCAAGTGGCGATTGACGACAGCCGTGTCGGTCGCTGGCGTTCCGTTACCGGTTACATCGCTCTTGCGGTCCTGTGTCTTGCCAATATCGTCTTTGTGGCGACCGGGCGGACGGCGCTGTTGGTTGCGCCGGTGCTGGCACTGTGGCTCGGCTGGCGGGAATTTCGCTGGAAGGGCCTGGTCGGCGCCGCGCTGCTCTATGGCATCTTTGGCGGGGCGGCGGCGCTCGAGTCGCCTTATTTGAAGGCGCGCCTGGCGACATCGCTCACCGAAGTTCATGCCTTTGAAAAGAGCAACGCGTTGAACTCGACGAGCGCGCATCTACAATTTCTCAAGGAGTCGCTGACGTTTGTCCGCAGCGCGCCGATCATCGGCCACGGCACCGGTTCGATCGCGGCGCAGTTCCGCAAGGCGGCGGCGGGGAAAACCGGCGCCGCGGGCATCGCGTCGGTCAACCCGCATGACCAGATTCTCGCGATCGGCATTCAGCTTGGTCTCGTCGGCATCGCTGCGCTGATCGCCATGTGGATCGCGCACCTGATGCTGTTTCG
>DASZWK010000413.1:0-5671 GCA_035546235.1 Xanthobacteraceae bacterium
GTGTTTCTTGCAGGTGTCGACGATGCGCTTCATCCATTCCAGCACGGTCTTGTGCTCGTATTGCCGCGGATAGCCGAGCTCCTGCGACAAGTCGCCCTCGCCGATCAGGATGCAGCCGATGCCAGGCACGTTCTTGAGCATGTCGTCGAGATTCTCGACGCCGCGGGTATCCTCGATCTGCAGGACACAGAAGATTTCGCCCTGCGGATTGAGCGGCCACACGTCGGCCTTCTGGTAATAGTCCTGCTGGCTCAGGCCCCAGTAGCGCGCAGCCGTGGTCGGCCCGTCACCGCGGATACCGGGCGGATTGTGGTGCGCCGCACTCTTGAGCCGCGGGTAGCGGCAGGCGCCGACCGCGTTGGCGGCTTCCTCGACCGTCGAAATATGCGGAAACACCACACCGTAGCAGCCGATATCGAGGGCCTGCTTGGCCTGCCATTGCGCCATCTCGACGCCGTTCACCGGAATGCGGACCATCGGCGTGACGCCCGGCACCACCGATGCGGCCTTGGCGATCTGCGCGCGGTTGAGCATGTATTGCAGGCAATCCCGCAGCCGGCCGCTGTCCCACGGATTGTGTTCCATCTCGAACACGCAGCCGTCGAATTTCGATTGGCTCATGGCGACGGCGGAGTCGACATGAGCCGGTGCAAAGCACGTCAGCGCATGCTGGCCCGCTTCGAGCGAGCGAATAACGCCGTTGAGCCGCGGTAATTCAGCCATTCCCTGGTCTCCCAATTCGATTATTTCCACCCTACCAGATTATCGCCCCGGTTTGACAATCGTGCGCAGCCTCGTAGCATCCGGCCGAACCCAAAACCACAGCGAAGAGCGCCATGATTATCGATTGCCACGGCCACTACACCACCGAACCGAAGGACCTGCACCGCTTCCGCAAGGAACAGACCGCCGCGGCCAATGCCAAGGACAAGACCGCGATGCCCTCGCGCGCCGCGCTGAAAATGTCGGACGACGAGATTCGCGAGTCGATCGAGGCGAACCAGCTCAAGCTGCAGCGCGACCGCGGCACCGACCTCACCATCTTCTCGCCCCGCGCCTCGGGCATGGGCCATCACATCGGCGACGAGAGCGTGTCGGTCGAATGGTCGCAGATCTGCAACGACCTGATCGCGCGTGTGGTCTCGCTCTATCCGCAGAACTTCATCGGCGTGTGCCAATTGCCGCAATCGCCCGGCGTCGATCCGAAGAACTCCGCCGCCGAGCTCGAACGCTGCGTCAAAATGGGCTTTGTCGGCTGCAACCTCAATCCCGATCCGTCCGGCGGCTATTTCAACTCGCCGCCGATGACCGACAAATCGTGGTTTCCGCTGTACGAGAAGATGATCGAGCTCGACGTGCCGTGCATGATCCACGTCTCCGGCTGCTGCAATCCGGCGATGCACACCACCGGCTCGTATTATCTCAATGCCGACACCATGGTGTTCATGCAGGTCATCCTGTCCGACCTGTTCAAGACTTTCCCCAAGCTTAAATTCATCATCCCGCACGGCGGCGGCGCGGTGCCGTTCCACTGGGGCCGCTTCCGCGGCATCGCACTCAATAACGGCAAGCCGGAGCTTGCCGAGATCATGGGCAACAATATCTTCTTCGACACCTGCGTCTATCACCAGCCGGGCATCGACCTGCTCACCAAAGTGGTACCGATCGACAACATTCTGTTTGCGTCCGAAATGGTCGGCGCGGTGAAGGGCAACGATCCGAAGACCGGCTTCGGCTTTGACGACACCAAGCGCTACGTCGACAAAGCGCCGATCAGCGACGCCGACCGCAAGAAGATATTCGAAAGCAATATCCTGCGCGTCTATCCGCGCCTGAAGACCAAGGTGCCGGCAGCGGCCTAGCGCCGGCCGCGCGCACGAGAACGACGTTGGCGAGAGCGCGCAAGCAAAAGCCGGCAAGGCAGCCCAAACCTCACGTCGTGCGCATCGGCCTGCGCGAGATCGAAACCCGCGGTCTCGCGCCGGCCTTTTGGACCGATCTCTATCATCGCTCGATGACGGTCCATTGGCCGGCCTTTTTCGGCTTCGCCGCGCTGATTTTCATTGTCCTGAACGCCGTATTCGCCTTCCTCTACTGGCTTGGTGGTAACCCGATCGCCAACGTTTCTCCCGATCTGCCGCTGCCGTTCAGCCTGTTCTATTTCTCGATCGAGACGCTGGCGACTGTCGGCTACGGCGACATGCACCCGCAGACCAACTACGGGCATTTAATCGCCACGGTCGAAATCTTTACCGGCATGTCGTTCCTCGCGGTGATGACCGGACTGATCTTCGCCCGCTTCTCGCGACCGCGCGCTCGTTTCGTGTTTGCCCGTTATCCGGTGGTCACCACTCACAACGGACAACAGACGCTGATGATCCGCGTCGCCTACGCGCGGCACAATACGATTTCACAGGCAACGGCGCGGCTGTGGCTGTTCCGCCTCGAAGTCACCAAGGAGCGTGAAGAGTTCCGCCGCTACTACGAACTGAAACTGGAACGGCGCGAGCATCCGATGTTCTCGCTGGGCTGGACCTTGCTGCATGTCATCGACAAGGCGAGCCCGTTCCATGGCATGACCGCCGAGCAGTTTGCCGACTCCGAAGGCGCGCTGATCCTCAATCTTGGCGGCGTCGACGACAGTTCCGCGCAGCGGCTTTATGCACGGCAAATTTATGCCCGCGAGGATATCCGCTGGGACCATCGCTATGCCGACATCACCGGAGTTTCGGACGACGGCCGGCTCGTCATCGATTACAGCCGCTTCCACGACGTGACGCCGGAGCGTACGTGAGACAGAGCGAACGCAGGTTTGCGTAAACTCAGCCGGCGCGGCTGGCGCCCGATTGGTTGGCGCGGCCTATCCAGTTACCGAGCGCTTTTACAACCGGATTTGGGCGCGTCTTTTTGAAATCTATCGCGATGACGTGTCCGACCGGGGCAGCGACCTGGTCGCGGCGGCGACGCGTGAGACGCGCATCGGGTTTGGTCTTCGTTCGGATTGCCCTTTTGACCGCGCCCAGCGCGATCGGACCGACATGACTGAGAAACACCTTCTCATGCGCGCGTGTCAGTGCCTTGATGGCTTGCGGCAATGGCAGCCATTTCACCTCTTTCACATCGTCCGCCAAGGCGTGGACGGGCCGGCCGCTCGCCCGCATCAGCCAGAACTGAACGATTTTGAGCCTGGCCTCGACCACATACGACATCGAGCCCAGAAACTGGTGCACGGAGACGTCGTAACCGGTTTCCTCGGCGACTTCGCGCACGGCGGCATCGCGCGCGTGCTCACGCGGAAACAGCTTGCCTTTAGGGAGGACCCACGCCTTCTCGTGCCGCAACCGCACGACAGCGATGCGGGGTCTGGTCATGCCGCGTAAGACGACGCCGCCCGCCGCCAGAATCGGCACGCGGCCCTTCGCCGAATCAGTCATGCCGAATCTATGCCGGACGCCCCGGCGCGGAGCAAGCTCGCAATGCGGCAACGGCAAGACGCTGGAGGCCTGCGATCAATGCGCCGGCAGGAAATACTCGGCGACGCGGCCGCGGACCACCTCCGGCGCCGCGTAGGCTTCGTCCAGCAGCGCCTGGATTTGTCCACCGTCGAGCGGATCGATGGTCATCTGCGCCTTGCTGGCTTCGGCGACAAAATCCGGGTCCGTCATCGTCGCATCGAACGCCTTGCGCAGCGCGGCAAGACGGTCGGCAGGAATGCCGGGCGGCGCGACGAATGGCCGACCGAATTCGCCGGGCAGCGCCGCAAGGCGGAAGAAGGTCTTGTCCTCCGGCTTCGACAACAGGTCGAGAGCGAGCGGCACGGTCGCCGGCAAATCCTTGTCTTTCACCAACCCCATCTGCAGGATGACGTTGAGGTCGTTGTCGGCGATCCAGGAAGCAGATGTGGATTGCAACGTCTGCCAAGCGAGCCCGCAGATGCCCTGCACCTCGCCTTTCTCCAACGCCAGCCGCATTTCCGAGGTCGAATAGCCCGAAATGACCTTGAATTTGGTGCCGAACAGGGCGTTGAGGATGCGCGGAAAAATGGCGGGCGTCGAGTTGCGTCCGGTCGAACTGACCAGCACCTCCTGTTTCCTGGCGTCGTCCAACGTCTTGATCCGAGCGGTCTTCCAGGTGACGCACACGGCCTGCTGCTTGCCGATGCTGCCGATCCAATTCAACTTCCGTGGATCGAACTGCGCGTCGCGATCGCCGTAAAGCGGCATCAAGGCGATGGTATTGAAGGTTGCGGCGATCTCCGAGCCATCGCGTGGCGCGGTGTGGAACATGGTGTTCATATTGGCGAGGCCGCCCGCGCCGGGCTGGTTCTTGACCACGATCGCGGGATGGCCGGGAATGTGCTTCGCGTAATAGGGCGCGAACAGGCGCGCATAGAGATCGAAGCCGCCGCCGACCCCGGAGCCGACGATGAGCGTCAGCGGCGTGCGGCTGTAAAAATCCGCCACCGTTTGGGCGTCGGCGGGCAAGGCAGAAGCCATCGCGCCGAGCGCTGCGCCGGCAAGCCACGCTCCCCAACGCCTGTGCGTAGCTTGCAAGCGCATCTTTGCGGCTCCGTCAGCTCACGCTGATCACGATCTTGCCGAAATGCTTGTTGGCGCGCATCTCGCTGAGGGCCTCGGCGATATCGGCGAGCTTGTAGGTCTTGTAAATGGGCAAGCTCAACTTGCCGCTCTCCACCGCCGGCCACAAATCGGCACGCATCAGCCGTACGATCTCGCGCACTTCGTCAGGTGTGCGGGTGCGGAAGGTCACGCCGATATAATCGATGCGCTTGAGCGCGTGCTTGTCGAAATCGAACTCTCCCTTGGTGCCGCCGAGCCGCCCGACATTGACGATGCGGCCGAGAATCTTTGCGGCTTCGAGGTTGCCGTTGGCGACCGGAGCCGAAACCATGTCGACAATCAGGTCGACTCCCTTGCCGCCGGTGGCTTTTTTGACGTCCTCCGGCCAGTCCGGCTTGCTAGTGTCGATCGCGACGTCGCAACCGCACTCCTTGAGCCGCGCGCGGCGGGCCGCATTGGTCGACGAGCCCATGACCAGCGACGCGCCCATCAGCTTGCCGATCTGCATGCCCATCAGCCCGACGCCGGAGCTCGCGCCCTGGATAAGCAACGTTTCGCCACGCTTGAGCCGGCCGGCCGTTACCACCGCGTTGTGCATGGTCTGTAGCGCCACCGGGAAGCAGGCAGCCTGCTCGTAGGTCATGTTATTGCCCGGGATGCGGTGTGCGCGCCCGGCATCCGTCACCGCATATTCGGCGAAGCCGCCCGGCGCTGACGCCATGACGCGATCGCCGGGCTTGAAGTCCTTCACATCGGCGCCAACCGCCTCGACCTCGCCGGAGCATTCAAGCCCGATGCGCGCGCCAACGCCGCCGACACTGCCGTGCTGAACGCCCGAGGCGACCAGGAGATCGGCGCGGTTGAGGCTCGATGCCCGGACCTTGATCAGAATCTCGTTTGCCGCCGGAACCGGCTTCGGCAGGTCGCGGACTTCGATACCTTTCTCACCCAGTGCTGCAGCTTTCATAAAACCCTCCTTACTTGATCATCTCGTTCGCCTTGCGCGCGATCGCGGGCGAAGTCGTTTGATAAATATCGTCGATCAGGCGTTCGATCTGTTCGCCGGAGACCGGCTTGACCTCAAGCTTCAT
>DASZWK010000414.1:0-8484 GCA_035546235.1 Xanthobacteraceae bacterium
TTCAGCCAGTTGGTGACCTGCGCCGACTCACGATGATGACGCAGCGCCTCGATGTTGATGACGCCCGCCACGAAGGTCGATCCGTTGGTGTCGCGCTGTTTGCCGACGATCGCGCCCTTGTAATCGACGATCATCGACTGGCCGCCGCCGGCATCGATGCCGAAATGGCGGCCCTCCGGATAAAGGTGATAGCTCCCGATGTTGGGCGCCACGATATACATGTTGTTTTCGAGCGCGCGGGCGCGATTGGAAATCTCGAAAACATCGTTCTCGGTGAACGGGCACGGCATCGAGGCGCGATAGACCACCTCGGCGCCGTTCATGGCGAGGCCGCGGCCGTTCTCCGGGTAATTGCCCTCCATGGCCATCATGATGCCGAGGCGGCCGATCTTGGTGTCGGCGACCGGCCAGAAGGCATCGAGCGTGCGGCCGTATTTCTCGATCCACCAGTCGTAGACGTCGTGCGGCGACACCGAGCGCTCGACCGGCAGCAGCGCGGAAATCTTGTGGTGCTGGAGGATGACCTCGCCGTCGGGATCGACGATGAAGCCGACGTTGAAGAAGCGGTCCGGCCAGTCCTTATGGCGCGCCTTGGCCTGCGCCATGATGAAGACATTCCATTGTTTCGCGAGCTTGCCGATCTCGTCGGTCTCTGGCCCCGGAATGTCGATGCAACAGGTGCGCGCGTAATCGGCATGGTCGACGTCGAGGACCTCGTCGTTGAAGCCCATCAGCGCGCCTTCGGGAATGGCGAGGAGTTTTACCGGGATGTCGAGATTCGACAGCCAGAACGCCGCCTTGGTCAGGCTCTTGATGTGCTCGATATTGTGTTCGATGTCGTCGCGGCGGCGGATGCCGTAGAAAGTCGGGATGAGGCCGACGGCATTATAGGGTTCGATCACCGGGTTACTCCTTTACTCACACGCATCAGTTCATGCCGCCGCATCTTCGTCATTCCGGGGCCGCGCGCAGCGCGGAGCCCGGAATCCTTAACCACAGTCCATGCCAATCCTCCGCAGGCGGTGATTATGGATTCCGGACTCGCCGCTGCGCGGCGATCCGGAATGACACATTACGCCGCGACGCTCGGCAGGCCCGCCAGCGCCATGGCGAGTTCGCCTTCGTCGTATTTCTGGTCGACCAGTTTTCCCTCGAAATAGCTGATATAGGCGCCCATATCGAAATGGCCGTGGCCTGAAAGGTTGAACAGGATCGTCTCCGACTTGCCCATCTGCTTGCAGCGCAACGCCTCGTCGATGGCGCAGCGCACCGCGTGGGTTGCTTCCGGCGCTGGCACGATGCCCTCGCAACGCGCGAACTGCACGCCGGCGTCGAAGCACGCCTTCTGGTGATAGGCGACGGCCTCGATCAAGCCGAGTTCGTAGATATGCGAGATAATCGGCGCCATGCCGTGATAGCGCAAACCGCCGGCATGGAAGCCCGGCGGAATGAACGTCGAGCCGAGCGTGTGCATTTTCACGAGCGGGGTAAGATGCGCGGTGTCGCCGAAGTCGTAAGCGTACTTGCCGCGGGTCAATGTCGGACACGCAGCAGGCTCGACCGCAACGATACGGCGGCGACGGCCACCGCGCAGCTGCAAGCCGAGGAACGGAAACACCAGGCCGGCGAAGTTCGAGCCGCCGCCCGTGCAGCCGATGATCACATCGGGGTCGTCGCCGGCCATTTCCATCTGCTTGATGGCTTCCTGGCCGTTGACGGTCTGGTGCAGCAGCACGTGGTTGAGCACCGAGCCGAGCGAATATTTCACGTCGGGATTTTTGGCCGCGATCTCTACCGCCTCGGAAATGGCAATGCCTAACGAGCCCGGACTCTTCGGGTCTTTCGCCAAAATCGCGCGGCCGGAATCGGTCTCGTTCGACGGCGAAGGAATACAGCGCGCGCCGTAGGTTTCCATCAGCGCACGGCGATAGGGCTTCTGGTCGTAGGAGACGCGGACCTGAAACACGGTGACATCGATGCCGAACAGCGCACCGGCGAAAGCGAGCGAGGAACCCCACTGGCCGGCACCGGTCTCGGTCGAAAGCTTCTTGATGCCCTGCTCTTTGTTGTACCAGGCCTGCGGCACGGCTGTGTTGGGCTTGTGCGAACCGGCCGGCGAAACACCTTCGTTCTTGTAATAAATCTTGGCCGGCGTGCCGAGCGCCTGCTCCAGCCGCCGCGCGCGATAGAGCGGCGACGGCCGCCACATGCGATACACGTCGCGGATCGGCTCCGGAATATCGATATAGCGTTCTTGCGATACTTCCTGCAGGATCAGCGCCATCGGAAACAGCGGCTCGAGATCGGCAGGTCCGATCGGCTGTTTGGTGCCGGGATGCAAAACCGGCGGCAGCGGCTGCGGCAGATCGGCCGCGAGGTTGTACCAGGATTTCGGAATCTGCGTTTCGTCGAGGACGAACTTGATCTGATTGCTCACGCCATTCTCCCCGCAACTGATGGTCCTTGCGGTACCATACACTAGCGGGTGAAGCGGGGGAACGCGGCCAAAACTGGGCAATCTCCGCCATCAAGGTTAATTGCGGCGGACGATTTTCAGAGCGCGATCACGCGATCGAGATAGAGCTTCCAATTGCCCGGCGGCGGCTGGCGGCCCGAAAGCCACGCGCCCGTGACTTTGCCCTCCCACTCGACCGGCAGCACCATGCCGCGCAGGAATTTTGCACCCATCTGCGGCGAACTCCACGCGATCACCGTATCCGATCCGGTCTCCCACCAGGCATCGCCCGGACCAAGATCGCGCGCCGACTCTGCGTCCTGCTGCACGTTGAAGGTGCCTTCGAGCAGACACCGTATTCCGGGTCCCGGATGCTGGTGGCGATCGGCGATGCGGCCTGCGGGGGTGAAGATGCGATCGAGCCGAAACAGCCAGCGCGTGCCCGCCCCTATGGCGACGCTGGTGATGACGCGTGCCATGCGAAGCTGCGACAGCACGCCGCTGCCCTGCTGCAGCAGCGGCGCCGCGTTAGGCAGCGCCAGCTCCCAGCGCCAGACCTCGCTCCACGCGCCTGCCGATTTGAGCGCGAGCGGCTCGTCGCAATAGAGCGCCTCGTCGGCACTGACGGTCTTGCCATTGATGACGGCGCTGCCGTGGCGCACGTAGAGCAGGCGGCGCGCGGGCGGCAGCGGCGGCGCGGTGGCGCCGTCGGCGGCGATCTGGTCGTGATAGAAATTCAGAGCGAAGGGCATTCCGCCATCGTAACGCGGCCGTCCTCAAATTGCATCCGTCAGCATCATGCGCCGTCGATCCTGTCGTCCGGCAGATAATGCTCGTGCCACAGCGCGTTGAGGATGCCGAAGCCGGCCGCGAAACCGATGCCGAGTATCCAGGTGAAATACCACATGGTGTATCCTCGATGGAGATTTGCTCAGTAGAGACTCGCGGAATTCTTGTCGACCAGGCTCTCGGTCACCACACCCCGCAAGGCGCGGAAGGCGATAGCGGTGTAGATCATCACGACCGGCAGAAAGATCAGCGTCGCCACCAGCATGACGAACAGCGTCAGCCGGCTTGATGAAGCGTCCCACACGGTCAAACTTGCGGCCGGCGCGATATCCGACGGCATCAGGAATGGAAACATACTGACGCCGGCGGTAGCGATGATGCCGAAAATGCCGATCGCGCTGGAGACGAACGCAAGGCCGCGCCGCCGCCCTGGCGTGAACATCAGCGCCAGCAGCGGGCCGAGCAAGCCAAGCACCGGCGCCGCGATCATCCAGGAATGCGCCGCATAGTTGGCGAACCACCGGCCGGGCACGCGTGCGACGGTTTTCAGGAGCGGATTGGAGGGGCCGTCGGGCGCGACCGCGCTGGTGATGGCATAGCCGTCGATGCCGAGCCACACCCACAAGCCGCCGATCGCGAACAACACGATCGTCGCGGCCGCACCAATCGCGATAAAGCCGTGGGCGCGGCCCTGCACCGCGCCGTCGGTTTTCAGTGCGAGATAGGCCGCCCCATGCGTCGCCAGCATCGCCACCGATACCAGGCCGCACAACAAGCCAAACGGATTGAGCAGCTCGAACAGCCCGCTGCCTTCGTAAAAAATGCGCAAATCGTTGTCGATGCGGAATGGGACGCCTTGCAGCAGATTGCCGAATGCCACGCCGAACACGACGCTGGGCACCAGGCCGCCGACAAACAGCGCATAATCCCAGAATGCGCGCCAGCGCCGATCGGCAATCTTGTTGCGGAAGTCGAAGCCGACCGGCCGCAGGATCAGCGTCGCCAGCACCAGGAACATGGCGATATAAAAACCGGAGAACGACGTCGCATAGACCGGAGGCCACGCCGCGAATATCGCGCCGCCGCCGAGAATGAGCCACACCTGATTGCCTTCCCAGAACGGTCCGATGGCGTTGATGGTGACGCGCCGCTCGGTGTCCGTGCGCGCCACGAACGGCAGCAGCATCGCGGTGCCGAGATCGAAGCCGTCCATGATGGCAAAGCCGATCAGCAGCACGCCGAGCAGGAGCCACCAGATGATCCGCAGAGTTTCGTAATCGAGCGGGATCGACATTGTTGCCCCCTACTCCGCCGGCACCGCTGAAAGCCGCGGCGCGCCGTCGAGGCCCAAGGCTTTGACGGGTCCCATGACGATGTATTTGCGCATCAGCATGACGTCGACGACGAGCAGCGCCGAATAAAGCAGAACAAAGCCGCACAAGGTGAAGATCACTTGCGCGCCCGACACCGACGACGCTGCCAGAAACGTCGGCAGCACGCCGTCGATCGCCCACGGCTGACGGCCATACTCGGCGACCACCCAGCCGAGTTCGGTGGAGACCCACGGCAGCGGCAGCGACCAGATCGCCAACCGCAGCAGCCATCGGCGCGAAAAATTGCGATGCGTGGCGTCCCAGAACAACAGTGCCAAGACTGCGATGAAGTAGAAGCCGAGCCCCACCATGATGCGGAAGCTCCAGAACAGCGTGAAAATGTCTGGAACCGTACTGGCGGCGGCCTTGGCGATGGTCGCGTCGTCGGCCTTGCGCGGGTCGTCGATATAACGCTTGAGCAGGAGCGCATAGCCGAGATCGGCGGCGTGATCGCGCAACTGTGCCCGCGCGTTGGCGTCACTCCGGTTTTTCTGCAATGCTTCGAGCGCGTTGTAGGCGACAAGACCGGTGCGAATCCGCGCGGCGTTGTTTGCCACGAGTTCGTCAATTCCGGGGACCGGCTCGGTGAAGGATCGCGTGGCGATGATGCCGAGCACCCAGGGAATGCGGATGCTGTAGTCAACCCGGCGCCTCGCGGGATCGGGTATTCCAACGAGATTGAAGCTCGCCGGCGCAGGTTCGGTCTGCCACATGCCTTCGATGGCGGCGAGCTTCATCTTCTGGTTTTCGGAATCCATGTAGCCGCTCTCGTCGCCGAGAATGACCACGCACAGCGCCGCCGCAAGCCCGAAGGCCGAGGCGACGATGATCGAGCGCTTGGCAAACGGCTGGAAACGGCCGGCGAGCAGGTAATAGGACGAGATCGCCACGACGAACATCGAGCCGACGACATACCCGGCGCCGACCGTGTGGACGAATTTCGCCTGCGCCACCGGATTGAAGATCAGATCCCAGAACGATGTCAGCTCCATGCGCATGGTGTCGGGATTGAACACGGCGCCGACCGGGTGCTGCATCCAGCCGTTGGCGATCAGGATCCACAGCGCGGAAAAATTCGAGCCGAAGGCGACCAGCCAGGTCACGGTGAGATGGCCGAGCTTGGGCAGGCGGTCCCAGCCGAAGAAGAACAGGCCGACGAAGGTCGATTCCAGAAAGAACGCCATCAGGCCTTCGATGGCGAGCGGCGCGCCGAAAATATCGCCCACATAGTGCGAGTAGTAGGCCCAGTTGGTGCCGAACTGGAATTCCATGGTGATGCCGGTGGCGACCCCCATGGCGAAATTGATGCCGAACAGCTTGCCCCAGAACCGCGCCGTGTCGCGCCAGATCTGACGGCCGGTCATCACATAGGCGCTCTCCATGATGGCGATCAGAAACGACAGGCCGAGCGTGAGCGGCACAAAGAGAAAGTGATAGAGCGCGGTGACCGCGAATTGCAGCCGCGACAGGATGACCGGATCGAGATGAGACATGAGCCGCGTCCGTACTTTGCTGTTTTGCGTCTAAGGTTTTGCGCCGAGCACGCGCGCCATCGCGGCCGCATCGACCCGCGGCTGCGCGCTGTCGGGAAAGCCGAACGCCTTTATGCCTGCGATGCCGATCAACTTGATGACGAGAACAAACACAATCGCCTTGGCCAGCGGCGTTCGCGGCCACAGCCCTGCGGCGAGAAACGCGCCCATCGAGGAGAGAATTGCGCGCAACTGCTCCTCCGGCATCAGATCAGTCAGGCGCCGACGCCTACCGACTCGTAGAGAAATCGTGCGCCTTTAGACTTGTGCTGACAACTGCGAAGTTTCGGTCAGGTAGCTCGCAACCGCTTGGGCCAAATGCGGCCGCGGACGTAGGTACTTCCTGCTAAAGCCTGGTCGTCTGCGGCGGCACCTGCTCGCCGAGACCGTCGCGGCCATAAATGTCTTCGCGGAATTGCACGATGCCGTCGGAAGCCGACCACGCCGTGACGTAGACCCAGTGAAGCGGCACCGGCTTCACGAGCCGCGCATTGACCTGACTGCCGGATTGAACCGCCTGATCGATCGCCTCCGGCTGCCAGCCCTTGGTCTCGTCGAGCAGCCAATAGACCAGTTCGCGCACGTTCTGCACCCGGCAGCAACCCGACGAATCGTAGCGCATGTCTTCGCCGAACAGATCCTTCTCCGGCGTATCGTGCATGTACACGCCGTAGGCGCTCGGAAAATCGATGCGCAAGTGCCCGAGCGAATTGAAGTCGCCGGGATCCTGACGAAACGTGTAATGCACGGCGTCTTCCGAATACCAGTCGATCTGCGAGGGCTGTAGCTCGTTGTGATGCACATCGTAGATGCGGATGTGATTTCTGGTCAGGTAATCCGGCTCCTTCTCCATCAGCGGGATCAGGTCCTTGCGGACGATCGAAACCGGCACGGTCCAGAACGGATTGAAATTGACGGCGATGATCTTGCTGTTGATCTCGGGCGAAGGGCGCGACGGCCTGCCCACGACCGCCGTGTAGCGCGCCACCGCGACATCATGCTCGATCGCTTCGACGCGCGCCGCCGGCAGATTGACCACCACGTAGCGCGGCCCGAGGTTGGTGGTGAGCGTCTTGAGCCGCGCAATGTTGACTTTGAGCTGATCGCGCCGCATCTCGGCCGGTATGTTCATCGCCATCAGCGTCAGTTCACGCACCACGCCGTCGGTCGTCAGGCCATGGCGGGCCTGGAACCGCCGCACCGCAGCCTCGACATAGGAATCGTAGATGTCGTTGCCGACCGTGTTGGGGTCGAGATCGCCCGAGACGGCAAGACGGTGGCGCAGATCGACGACGCTCGGATGCCGCATGCCAAGGTGCAGTTCGTCGATCTTGGGCACTTGCGGCCAGCCGCCGCGCGCGACGATGCCGTCATAGGTCTTCACGGCCTGTTCGGTGAAGTCGGCGGTCTGCGGCGACAGCGTCGGCGCGGTGGCCTTGGGCATGCGGATGGTGCGCGAGGACTGGTCGAAGCTCTGACCGAACTCGCCGTGCTGACCATCGCCCATCAGCGCATCGAGCGCCGGGTCGGCGGCCGCTCGCCGCGCCGTTGCGCCGACGGCCGCGAGAGCCGCCACCCCGGCCGCGCGGCGCAGGAACCGGCGCCGATCCGGATTTCGCCCGAACCGCTCGTTCGCATCATTCATGGAAATGTCATCCGCAGCACTGGGCCGCCAAAACCGGCGGGCACGCTTTGCCGCCCCCAAGCTCCAAAAACTATCACGGCCGCGCGGTGGAACCAAAGGTGCAAGGTCCCCCAGCCAGCCGCACATATTTCATTATGGGTGGAACCCTGGGCGGTTTTATGACCTTTGGAAGCGGGCCATAGAGGCCCCCGGCACGGCGCCCATGGGAGGCAGCTTGCCGTACTGGGACCGTTTGCGGGAGCCGTCATGGGTGCGATCAGGCTGTTGGCGGCGCCGATCCGCCGCCTCGCGAATTCGCGGCTCGTTCAGCTTGCCGTCGTGGTCGCGATCATTCTCCTGCTCGACCACTACGCCTACGACTACGCCGTGTTGCGCCCCATTGCGGATGGGCTGAAAAATCTGGTCACCGCGTCCGTGCAGCTGTGTTCGGAACTCTTCCGCGTCGGCATCCTGACCGATCCTGTGCTGCAGGTCGGGCTGATGATCGTGTATGTGTACGTGGTCTGCCTTTTGGTTTTCTTTCTGCTGCGTCATGCCACGCGAAAGACCATCGACGTGGTCGGGCGGCATAATTTTCTCTGGCTGCGCAACTCAATCGCGCGCGAGCGCGGCATTGCGGCGTACGAGGCCTGGGTGCCGCTCGAGACCATCAGGCAGCCAGACTATCCGCAGGACAAATGGGAGCAGGAC
>DASZWK010000415.1:0-7621 GCA_035546235.1 Xanthobacteraceae bacterium
CGCTCGCCATCGGCGCGCCGACACCGCCGCGCGAATTGCCGCTGCGGCTGGAACGTATGATTCATTTCGTACCGCCGCACGTCGAAAAGGTCCGCGCCAAGGTGCCGGAGCTTATTCGCGAAGTGGATGTCGTACTCGGAAACCTCGAGGACGCCGTTCCCGCGGACGCCAAAGAAGCCGCGCGGAGCGGCTTCATTGCCATGGCGCAAGTTTGCGAATTCGGCGACACCGGGCTGTGGACGCGCGTCAACGCGCTCAATTCGCCCTGGGTGCTTGACGACATTTGCCAGATCGTCGGCGCCGTCGGCGAGAAACTTGACGTCATCAAGCTGCCGAAGGTCGAGGGCGAATGGGATATCCATTATCTCGATCAACTGCTCGCACAGCTTGAAGCCAAACACGCCGTCAAAAAGCCGATCCTGATCCATGCCATTTTGGAGACGGCGCAGGGCGTCAACAATGTTGCGGCGATCGCGACCGCCTCGCCGCGCATGCACGGCATCAGCCTCGGCCCGGCCGACCTCGCCGCATCGCGTGCCATGAAGACCACGCGTGTCGGTGGCGGCCATCCCGATTACAAGGTTCTGGCCGATGCCGGAAACGCCGATGTGCCGCGCGCGGCTTCTCAGCAGGATCTGTGGCACTACACGATAGCCAAGATGGTCGATGCCTGTGCGGCCGCCGGCATCAAGCCATTCTATGGTCCGTTCGGCGACTTTGCCGACGGCGCGGCGTGCGAGGCGCAATTCCGCAACGCGTTTCTGCTGGGCTGCGCCGGCGCGTGGACGCTGCACCCGAGCCA
Source organism: Xanthobacteraceae bacterium (assembly GCA_035546235.1). Taxonomy (GTDB): domain Bacteria; phylum Pseudomonadota; class Alphaproteobacteria; order Rhizobiales; family Xanthobacteraceae; genus BOG-931. The sequence continues at coordinate 803 of DASZWK010000415.1, forward strand.
AGTGCCGATCGCCAAACGGGTGTTTTCGCCCGACCCCGGCGAGGTGGCGTTCGCGACGAAAATTCTCGCCGCCATGCCGGACGGCAGCGGTGCCGTTATGATCGATGGCAAGATGCAGGACGACGCCACCTGGAAACAGGCCAAGGTTGTGGTCGACCTTGCCCGCCTTGTCGCAGCAAAAGACCCCATCATGGCAGCGCGCTATGGATTATAACGTCGCGACGCCAATGAATAAATGTTCAGGACTTGGTCAGCGGCCTGCCACAATCTCGTCATTGCATGAGATCGACGCGGCATTGCCAAACTGTGCCGGCGGCGCTTAGCTAAATACCATGGACAGAATTCGGATCGCCAAGTTCCAGATCGGCCAAGTCGTCCGCCACCGCCTGTACCCATTCCGCGGCGTGGTGTTCGACATCGATCCGGTGTTCGACAATACCGATGAATGGTACGAGTCGATCCCCGTCGAAGCGCGGCCGCACAAGGACCAGCCGTTTTATCATTTGTTTGCCGAGAACGAAGAGACCGAGTACGTCGCCTACGTCTCCGAACAGAATCTCTTGCCGGACACCAGCGGCGAGCCGGTGCGTCATCCACAAGTCGCCGAAGTGTTCATCAAGGACGGCAAGGGCGGCTACCGCCCTCGCGCCACCATGCGCCACTAAAACCCGGGCACCTGTTGCTTGAGAACTACTGCGTCTTTCCCGGCGCCGGCGCGGCCGACGCGCCCGGCTTACCCTGTTCGAGTTTCTTGCGCGCTTCTTCGGCACGTTTTTGCAGTTGTTCCTGCAACTGCTGCTGCTCGGCCTCGAACTTTTTCGGATCGGTCGGCGGGCCGTCATAGGCCTTGGCGAAGTCGGCCAACGGCAACACCAGACTGATCGGCTGGGCGTTGGCATTGATCGCCTGAACGACGAGGCCGTGGCCCTTCTTCATCTGGTCGATCATCTGGGTGCTGGCTTCGTAATCGGCCATGCAGCCATTGGTGAAGCAGATGACGTAGGGCGCCGTCATCGGTTGACCCTGATCGATAATCACGCGCGTGCCGTGAATGAGCTGCATGCCGAGCGGCAGCGTGACGCGCAGGATTTTCTTCGGATCGCCTTGGGGCTCGATCAGCACCGCGGCGACCACCGGCATGCCCGATTCAATGCGGGCGTCCTTGCCGGTAAAGCAAACCTGCTTGGGTTGCGGATCCTTGTTCTTGAGGCAAAACTTGGTCCACGGCGAATAGATCAGCTGAACCTGCTCCTGCTGCGCGGGCGGCGGCGTGGGTTGCTGCTGGGCGGGTGCCGCCGGCGGCTTCTTGGGCGCCGGCTTTTTGGGCTGCTGAGCCGAGGCTGCTGAGGCCACCGCCACGGCGAGCGCGACCGCAACGGCTGCCGTTTTGGCAAGAACGCTGATCGTGCGGCGAGCCGGCCGCGCCGGTGCCCACGCGTTGCGATAGATCATGCGATGCAGTCCTTCTTTCGTGCTGTGGCTGCGAACTGACCGCAGGCCGCCCCCGCCCGGTCAGATGTCGCTTGCAGTGATTCCGAACCGGGCAATCCCTCTACATAAGCGCGCCCGTCGCGTGGGTGCTCCCGGTTCGACGGTCATTCGACGCAGATTACGGCAACAGCGTGACGCATCCGCGCTCGGCCAAATAGCTCAAATGCGCGGCCCGATAAAGCCCGCCGGCAAAAAGCGTTGATAAAGTGCCCCGAACGACAGCTTTCCGGTCGCAGTGGCGGCGAGCAGCCGGAGATCTGTGATACATCCCACGACGTCCCGGCCAGGGACCTCTCCGAAGGTCATACTTTGCCCTCCATTCGACCCTTAACGGCTGTGCGCCGGGTTGCACGCATCGTATTCTGCGCGGTCTTGGCAATCGTCGCCGCCGGTCCGTCTGCCGCCAAGGCTGGCTACGCCATCGCCATGCATGGCGCTCCGGCACTCCCGGTGAACTTTGCGGCGATGCCCTATGTCAACGCGCAGGCCCCCAAGGGCGGCCGGCTGGTCGAGGGCATGCTGGGCACCTTCGACAGTCTCAATCCGCTGATCGTGTTCGGGCTCTCGGTGCAGGCCGTCCGCGGCTTCGCCTACGAAAGCCTGTTGGCGCGCGGCTACAACGAGCCGTTCACGCTGTACGGTCTACTCGCGCGGGGTGTCGAGACCGATGATGCGCGCGACTACGTGACCTTCAGCATCGACCCCGCGGCTCGCTTTTCCGACGGGGTACCGGTGACCGCGGACGACGTGGTATTTTCGTGGTCGCTATTGCGTGACCATGGCCGTCCCAACCACCGCACTTACTATTCCAAGGTGCTGCGCGCGGAAATTCTCGACAAATATACCGTCCGCTTCGACCTTGCGGGCGACAATCGAGAATTGCCGCTCATCCTCGGCTTGATGCCGGTGCTGCCGAAGCATGCCATCAACGTGGCGACCTTCGAACAGACGACCCTGGCGAAGCCGATCGGCACCGGCCCTTACGTGGTGTCGGACGTCCAAGTCGGCAAAAGCGTCACCTTCAAGCGCGATCCGAATTACTGGGGCAAGGCGCTGCCGATCAATCGGGGCCTGTGGAATTTCGACGAACTGCGCATCGACTATTATCGTGACGCCAATTCATATTTCGAAGCGTTCAAGGCTGGTCTCTACGACGTGCGCACCGAGCGGGATCCGACCCGCTGGCAAACGCAATACGATATCCCGGCCGTGCGCTCCGGGCGCATTGTCAAAGAAAGCTTCACGGACGGCCAGCCCAAACCGGCTTCGGATTACGTATTCAACACGCGGCGCAAGATCTTTGCCGATATTCGCGTGCGGCAGGCAATTTCGCTGTTGTTCGATTTCGAGTGGATCAACCGCAATTTTTTCTACGGTCTTTATAAGCGCAGCGCGAGCTTCTTCGATGATTCCGAATTATCGGCCTATCATCGGCCGGCCGACCAAGACGAGCGCGCACTGTTGGCACCGTTTCCGGATGCCGTACGCCCCGATGTGCTCGACGGCACCTGGTCCCCGCCGGTGACCGATGGCTCAGACCACGACCGCGCTGTGTTGCGTCAGGCGCTCACCCTTTTGCAATCGGCGGGCTACGTCCTGCAGGGCATGACGTTGCGCAATCGTTCGACCGGCCAGCAATTGAGCTTCGAGATCATGGTGGCCAATCGCGACGATGAAAGGCTGGCGATCGCGTTCGCTCATAATCTTGGCCGCGCCGGTATCGACGCCAAGGTACGGCTGGTGGACGACGTGCAATATCAGCAGCGCCTCTTGTCATTCGATTTCGACATGATCGAGTTTCGCTGGGAGCAGTCGCTTTCGCCCGGCAACGAGCAGAGTTTTTATTTCGGCTCGGCTGCGGCAGATGAGCAGGGGTCGCGCAACTATATGGGCGTGCGCAGTCCGGCCGTGGATGCTATGATCGCAGCACTTCTCAAGGCGCGCGGCCGCGCCGAATTCGTCGACGCCGTGCGCGCGCTGGATCGCGTTCTCATCTCCGGCTGTTATGTCGTGCCGCTGTTTTATCTTCCCGATCAATGGGTGGCGCGCTGGGCTTATGTCGAGCACCCGGCGCAGACTTCGCTGTTCGGTTATCTGCCGGAAACCTGGTGGCGCACGCCGGCAACGCGGGTGCAGCCATGATTCTTGGCGATCCCGCATCCGCTGCGATAACCACCCCGCAAGGGCAGCGCCGTGCCAGCCTTGACGAGGTGTTTCATCGCATCGCGCAGCGCCAGCCCGATATGCCGGCGCTCATCGACCCGCCCAATCGCTCGGCTTTCACCGACGGCGCGCCGCGGCGGCTGACCTATGCGCAAGCGGAACGCGCCATCGCCGCAATTGCAGCGCGGCTGACCGGCATCGGGCTGACCGCCGACGCCATTATCGGCATTCAGCTGCCCAATACAGTCGAAAGCATTTTGACCATTCTGGGCGTGATGCGCGCCGGCATGATTGCAGCTCCATTGCCGTTATTATGGCGCCGTGCTGACGCGGTCGCGGCGCTCGGCCGCATCGGCGCCAAGGCGCTGATCACTTGCGGGCGTGCGGACGGCTTTAACCACTGCCAGCTGGCGATGCGGATCGCTTCCGAATTGTTTTCGATCCGCTATGTCTGTGGCTTCGGCTCAAATCTGCCCGACGGCGTCGTGCCACTCGACGAATTGTTGACAGCCGAGACGCGTGATCCGTTGCCGCCGCTTGATCGTGAACGGCTCAATAATGCGGCGGCCCATGTCGGGCTGATCACCTTTGAGGTCGGCAGCAACGGCATCGTGCCGGTGGCGCGCAACCATCTGGAAATGATTGCCGGCGGGCTCGGTGTGACGCTCGAAAGCCGCCTGGTGCAGGGCGCCCATATCCTTTCGACCATGCCGGTGTCATCGTTTGGCGGCATAAGCCTCGTGCTGCTCCCTTGGCTGCTCAGCGCCGGTACGCTGTACCTGCACCATCGCTATGACGCCGAGGTGCTGGCGCGGCAGCGGCGCGATGAAGCATGCCACATGCTGGTCATGCCCGGTGCGCTCGCGCTCCATCTTGCCCAGACCGGCGCCTTCGCCCAGGGCGAGCGCGGTGCCATCGTCGGCGCGTGGCGTTCGCCGGAACGGCTGCACGACAGTGCGACTTGGCCTGCGAGCAATATGATTTTGGTCGATGTGCCGATTTTTAGCGAAGCCGGCTTACTGGCGGGACGGCGCGGCGCCGACGGACGGCCGGCTCCGATCCCTCTCGGGCCCGTCACCGCGCCACGCGACGGCAGCGGCGGAGTCATCGTCAGCGAGGTGGTGGCGACGGCGGCGAGCACTGTCGGATTGCGCGGCCCCATGGTGCCGCGTCACGCCTTTCCGCCGGGCATCGAACGGTCCGGTCTGCCGCATTTCGAAATCGATCGGACCGGTCTCGTCGACACCGGCTACGCTTGCCGCGTCGACGAGGGTGGCAAATCCCTGACGGTCACTGGTTCTCCCGCCGGCATGATCAGTGTCGGCGGCTATCGCTTGCCGCTGCGTGAGTTGCAGCAGGCGATCGGCCGGATCGACAGCGGCGCGACGCTCACCACCCTGCCCGACCCGGTGCTCGGCCAAAGGCTGGTCGGCAGAGCCGCGAATCGCGAGGTTTTGCTGGCCGCACTCAATGCTGTCGGCGTCAATCCGATCGTCGCGGCCGCATTCCGCGGCTGAGGCGAGCCGAGCGCGGCAGTGCGGAATTAAACACTAGGCCGCTCGCCTGCGCCCTCGCTTAACCACACGCCGCATTCGCCGCATTTGAATACGCACAAATCGGGAAGGCCTCCCGACCGCGCCGTTGTGCGAACGAGCGACATCGGCCTGCCGCAGTTCGGACAGAGCGGCAGATCAGTCGCGTAATCACCGGTCGGCCGCGTCAACTCCATCGCCAGCATGGCACACCTCATATTTCACATCAAACGGTCGGTTGAAATTCAAACGCGCGTTTGAGACGGGGTCGCGTTGGAAGCAAGGAATTTTTGTGATTTCGCCGGCGCTCCAAAACTGGAGCCGCCTAACCATTTGATTTCAGGAGTGTTTCAAAGTTGCGTTTAACGGCGCGTTAACAGCGCTTTGGCATGGTTCCATCCAACACCGCAAAATTTTTGCCTCAGGCACGCTCTCCCATGCCGCTGCAAGGACCGATCGTCGTCGTCGCCGACACCCGCGCAGAGGATCTCATCGAGGCGCTGCGCGCCGCCGGCGCGTTCCCAATCGTCGAAACCCGTTGGGCTGATGCCGAAAGCGCGCTGACAAAGGTCGATCCGGAAGCGCTGGTACTCGCCGATGCCTGCGCCGACCAGGTGCGCATTGCAAAACTCGCCGATCGGCTCAAGGCACGAACGGGACCGTTTATCCCAGTCGTGGCGCGCACCCGCGAGGACGGCGGCGCGATCCTACCGGATGCGCTGTCGATTGCGGCAAGCGCTCCGGCCGACCGCCTCGCCAGCCGCATCGCCTCGGCGCAGCGCATCCGTACGCTGCACGGCACGGTGCTGCGCCGCATCGGCACGCTGGCAAGTCATGGTGAGGCGCCCCCTGAACTGCCAACGAGCGATCCGCTCGACGAGGCAAGCGTGCTGCTCGCGGGTCGCGGCCGCTCCTATCCAATGCTCTCGGTCGCCGTCGGCGAACGGGTCGGGCTTGTCGGCGCGCTCAGCGTCGAGAACGCGGCGCGCGCGCTACAGGCGCGCGACATCGACGGCGTGGTGATCGGCGAAGGCTTTGGCCCGCGCATCGTCGACGCGCTCCTCACCGTCATGGCCGAGAATGTGCGCTTTCGCGAGCTGCCGATCGCCATGTTGGCCGGTCATCCGGGGTCGATCGGGCGATTTGCCGAGCATTTGCCGAACCTCGAACGCATTGGAGAGGGACCGCAGCGCCTGGTCGAACGCTTTCTGCCTTACGTACGCTTGCATGCGTTCAGCGAACGGCTGCGCCGCATGCTCAAATCGCTCGATGCCAGGGGTATGGTCGATCCCGATACCGGGCTGCTCGGCCACGAGGCGTTCTGGCGCGATCTCAACCGCGCCGTCGGCGATGCCGAAAAGCGCGGCGTCGGCCTCTCCATGGCGCGCTTTTCGTTCAAGGACAGCGACCGGCGCAGCGGCCTGGACGCGGCGCGGCTGCTCGCCCGCCTGATGCGCCAGGTCGATTTTGCCTGCCGCGAGGCCGACAATTCGATTTTCGCGGTGTTCACTGACACCGACCTGCGCGCCGCGCATGTTGTCGCCCGCCGGCTCGCCAGCATCCTGAAAAACACCACCATGGCGCCGGATAGGAAGCGCGTCGGTATCGACGCGGCGGTGACGCTTGCCACGCT
>DASZWK010000416.1:0-4115 GCA_035546235.1 Xanthobacteraceae bacterium
GCTTCGTCGGTGACCGAAACCGGCGGCGCGCCGGCGGCGGGCGGTTGGCCGGCGAGGGCAACCTGCGGCGCAGTTGCCGCAGTCGGCGATCCGTAACCGTCGTCGGCGCTCACGGAATGTGCGGTTGCTATGAACGCGATCAATGCCGAACCGCCGAGAATGACGGCGGCGCGCCTGTGGCGGGCATGCCTCCCAAACATGATCCACCTCTAGATTGGAGTCGGTTGCTCTATCTGCTCGACCTTGTTTCGTATCGCCGCCGGAATGGTACCGGCGATGATCATCGCCAACACTTCGTCCATAGTGACTTCCGAAGGCCTAACCGTGCCAACGATGTGTCCGGTCTTCATGACGGTAATGCGATCGGCCAGGTTGAACACGTCGTGAATCTCGTGGCTGATCAGGAAGATGCCGATGCCGTCCTGCTTTAGCTGCCGGATGAGCTGGCGCACCTGCTCGGCCTCGAGGGGCCCAAGCGCCGCCGTCGGCTCGTCCATGATCAGAATGCGCGCGTTGAAATGGATGGCGCGGGCGATGGCTACCGATTGACGCTGACCGCCGGAAAGCGTGATCACCGGATTTTTGAAGCGCACGAACGCCGGGTTAAGCCGCCCCATCACTTTGCGGGTGGCGGCTTCCATGGCGACGTCGTCGAGGGTGCCGGCGCGTGTCGTCAGTTCGCGGCCGAGGAACATGTTGGAGGCCGCGTCGATGTTATCGGCGAGGGCGAGCGTCTGGTAGATCGTCTCGATGCCGTAGTGCTTGGCGTCGCGCGGGTTGTTGATCTGCGCCGGCTTGTCGTCGATGAAGATCTCGCCGGAATCGCGCTTCTGCGCGCCCGAGAGCACGCGCATCATGGTCGACTTGCCGGCGCCGTTGCCGCCGACCAGCGCGACGACCTCGCCCGCAAAGAGATTGATCGAACAGCGATCGACGGCATGAATGCCGCCGAAGGACACCGAGATGTCGCGCATTTCGACGAGGGGGACGCGCGGTTCAGCCATTTGAATTACGCTCCCGTCAGGCCGTGCGCCGGCGATACCAGGTGTCGATGCCGACTGCGATCACCAGCACGATGCCGATGATGACATTCTGCAGCGGCGTGTCGATGCCGAGCAGCTCCATGCCCGATTGCAGCGACTGCATGACCAGCGCGCCAAGCATCGCGCCCGAAATCGTGCCGATGCCGCCGGCGAACGATGTTCCGCCGATGACGGCCGCGGCAATGGTGTAGAGCTCGTAGTTGGTGCCCAGGCCCGCCGTCGCGGCGTTGAGACGCGCCGTCGCCACGACGCCACCGACGGTGCACAAAATGCCCATCACAACGAACGTGAGCATGATGATCCAGCGCACGTTGATGCCGCCGAGGACCGCTGCTTCCGGATTGCCACCGATGGCAAAGACGTAACGGCCGAAACGCGTACGACGGGTGACGAATGCCATCACCAGGGCCGATAGGATGGCGATGATGACGGGCACCGATATCCCGAACGAGAATGTCAGCTCGCCGTTCTCGGGCCACGGAATGTTGTGTTCGGCGGCGTAGCGCTTCGCCAGGTTGATCGGCATCGGGTAAGCGTTAAGCACCGCGACGGCGCCAAGCACGGCGACGCAGCCTACGACCGCAAGAAATACCTCGGCCCAAACAGGACGCAGGGGGAAATTGAACCGCTGTCGCTGTCGCCGGCTGATAACGATGTTCGCGATGATGCCGATGCAGGCGATGACGCCCACCACCCAGCTTGCTGTCGGACCGATGGAGCCGTCAGCGCCACCTCCGAACCACTGGTAGGTCACATCGAGGGGCGCCACCGTGCGGCCGGTCGTCACCAGATAGGCCGCGCCGCGCCAGACGAGCAGGCCGGCCAGCGTGACAATGAACGCCGGAACCTGAAGGTAAGCGATGACGAATCCCTGGAGGGCGCCCAGGATGACGCCGGCGATCAGCCCGACGATGATGGCTATCAGCCACAGCAGCGGAACGTTGTTGCCGAACAGGTCCGGCACGATCTCGACCTGCGTCACGGCCATGATCATGCCGAGGAAGCCGAGCAGCGAACCCACCGAAAGATCGATGTTGCGGGTAACGATGATCAGCACCATCCCGTTTGCCAGGATGGCGATGGTCGCGGTCTGGACCGACAGGTTCCAGAGATTGCGCGGCGAGAGAAACAATCCGTTCGAGGCGATGCCGAAGCCAATCCAGATTATGGCCAGCGCCGCCAGCATCCCCACCAGGCGAACGTCCACCTCGGTGGCGTTCAGAAGTTGGCGAACCAACCCCACCCGGGGCGCGGGCGCGGGTGCAGTCGTCGCCGAATCGACGGCCTCAGCCATTGGAGGATTAATGCCCCTTCTATTTCGTATTCCGTGGCAGCGGAATCGTCGCTGTCGCCCAGCGCATTAAATCAAATCCCACGCCGCCGGGAAACGGCGGCGTGGGTTTGAGCAGGCTGCAAGCTTAGTTGCAGGCGGCGACGGAGCCGGCGGCGACGCCCTTGCAGGCGTCTTCCTTCGAGATCCAGCCGGCGCTGATCACGTCGTTGAGGTTGTCCTTGGTGATCGGATCCGGGCTGAGCAGGATCGCGTTCAACTCGACCTTCTTCGGGCCAGTGTTGAACTTCACCACACCGTCGATCTTGTCCATCGTGGTGCCGCCGGCCAGCGCGAGAGCGACCTGAGCCGCGCTCTTGCCGAGCTGACGAGCATCCTTCCAGACCGACACGGTCTGCTGACCGAGAGCAACGCGGTTCAGCGCGGCAGCGTCGCCGTCCTGACCGGACAGCGCGACCTTGCCGAGCAGGCCCTGGGCCGCGAGGGCGGCCGAGACGCCCGTCGCCATGCCGTCGTTCTCAGACAGCACCGCGTCGATCTTGTTGTTGTTCTGGGTCAGGCACTGTTCCATTTCCTTCTGGGCGTTATCCGGCGCCCAGTTGTCCGTGTAGGTCTCGCAGACGACCTTGATGTCGGTCATCGGGCCGATCACGTCCTGCATGCCGGCGCGGAGGAAGTCCGCGTTCGGGTCAGCCGAGTTGCCCTTGATGACGGCGTAGTTGCCCTTCGGCACCACCGCTGTCAGAGCCTTGGCCATGATCGTGCCGACGCCCTTGTTGTCGAAGGTGATGTAGAAGGCGTTCGGGTTCTCGATGAGGCGGTCATACGCGATGACCGGGATGCCTGCGTCGAGAGCCTTCTGCACCGCCGGCTGAATGGCGTCGGAGTCCTGCGCGAGCACGATGATCGCATTCGCGCCCTGGGAAATCAGGTTCTCGACGTCGGTGAGCTGCTTGTCGGCCGACGACTGGGCGTCGGTGGAGATGTACTTGGCGCCAGCGGCATCGAGGACGGCCTTGATCGCCGGCTCGTCCCACTTGCCCCAACGCTCTTCGTTGTGATTGTTCCACGAAACGCCCACAACCACCTGCGCCGAGGCCAGCCCTGCGGAGAGCAGGAGGCCAGCCGCAGCCAGCGTCATAGTCAGGAATTTCTTCACGGGTTTCTCTCCCTCTAGTTTCACGTGCCTCAGAAGCGCATGGAAAATCCGGGCAGAACCTCAGGTTCGCCCGGCGCGTTCCGCATTCCACCGGATCAGGGGACGGCACGAACCTCCCATGTCCGCACGCCATCCTTGTAGTGCCCCGGCCTGAGGTACGTCAATCAGCCGGATGCGGCGTGTTCGTCAGGCGCGTAACACCATCGCCCTCCCGGGGGCAAGCATGAACGGCTGAAGAAAGGCGGGAATGTTACCAAATGGCATAACTTCGGGCTTCAGCGCGATGCCGAGAACGTCCGTCATAAATGCCCGGCGGGCGGCAATGCGCGCCCATGTCGCGGGGTACCTTTCCGCCAGTTGCAACCGGCCGGCCGCGTCCAGCAGCGCGATGCCATCCTCCATGTTGGAGGTGAAGTACGCCGACCCGGTCGCCGGGATAATGTCCATCTGAATGGCCTGCCCGGAGGCAAACCGTTCGGTGCTGCCCGGATAGACCGGCGTATTCGGCCATTCGTCGAGATGGATAATATGGCCCGGTGGCAGGAAGAGCCCGAAGAACGGGTCGCCGATACGCCGCCGGACGATGGCGTCGATCTCGCCGCCGGTAACGCCAATGCCGATG
>DASZWK010000417.1:0-15950 GCA_035546235.1 Xanthobacteraceae bacterium
GCGGCTTTCGTTCGCGCAGATAGGCCACCGCGTCGTCGTTCGAGGTCATCAGGCCCGTCGCGTAGCTGAAGCAGAGCCGCGCCGGGTAGAGCAGCGCCCGCAGGTAAGCCTTCCGGTCCTTGGCGTCGAGTGCGCCGGCGATGGCGAATTCCTTCGCGCGTGTTGCCCAATTCAGGAACGGCGGGCCGCGCAAATAGTCGCGGATATCTTGCAGCGCCGGCCGTGCCGGCATCACACGTTCGTTTTCGACGAGCACGACCGGACGGTCCAGATAGTCGAGGCGGTCGAGCGGCGGAAAACGGCCGACGCCGAATTGCCGGTCGGTCCAGAACACCGAGACCTTCGGTCCCCACTCGGCGGATAGGGCGGTCGCCTGGTGGCGCAGGCTGTCGAGCATCTGCGGCGAGAGCCCACTCTCGGTGATGACGGCTATATCGATATCGCTGTAGCGCCGGCTAAAGCCGCCGTGCGTCAGGCTGCCGATGAGATAAAGACCTAACAGCTCCTGTCCGAGAGTCGCCCGCCAGACTGGAACAAGCTTATGCGCAAACTCCATCGCCGCATCGCAGGCAGTGGCATTCGGATCGGTGGAATTCATGTTGCGGTACAAGAAAGCGAGCGGCGGATTTGTGTAGACTAACTGTAAGCCGAAGCGGCCGCACGCCGCCAGTGGCGTGATGCCGGGAGATTGCATGGACATTATTCTCGTCGCCGCTATCGCGGAGAACGGCGTTATCGGCCGCGGCAACGCGTTGCCGTGGCGGCTCAAGTCCGACATGGCGCACTTTCGCGCAGTGACCATGGGCAAGCCGGTGGTGATGGGGCGCAAGACGTATCTGTCGATCGGCAAGCCGCTCAAAGGCCGCACCACGATCGTGGTGAGCCGTGACCCAAACTTCACGGTGCCCGGCGCCGTTGTCGCCCCGGGCCTCGACGCCGCCATGACAGCGGCGCGGGGCGATGCTTTGCGACGCAATGCGGACGCGATCGTGATTGCGGGCGGAGGCGAGATTTACGCCCAGATCATGGAGCGGGCGACGCGGCTTGCCATCACACAGGTCCATATGCGTGCCGAAGGCGACGCGCGCTTTCCGCTGATCGATCCGGGGCTCTGGCTGGAAATCGCCCGCAGCGAGCACGCGGCCGGCGCCGATGACGATGCTGCGTTCGCCATTGTCGATTATGTGCGTGGTCCGCGTACATCGGTCGGCTAGCCATACAAACGGCTGGCCGCGTTGAGGAATTTCGAGGCCACGGCGGTTCGTAACGGGACTTTGCGTTGCATCGCGCCCGGCACTCCCTTATATCCCCACGCAATCGGGGCAGGCGTGCCGCCGCCCCGTGGGCGCTCAGGAGATAATTGATGCCGTGGAGTAACCAGCCCGGGGGCCCCTGGAGTTCAGGGCCACGGGGACCATGGGGCTCGGGACCGCAGCAGCAAGGTCCGCGGCCGGCCGACCTGGAAGAATTCCTCCGCCGCAGCCAGGACAAGTTGCGCGGCTTTCTGCCCGGTAATTTCGGTGGCCGCGGCATCCTGTTGATTGCAGTCGCCGCCCTCGTGCTGTGGGGTTTCTCCGGCTTCTTCCGCGTCGAGCCCGACGAGCTCGGCGTGGTGCTGCGCTTCGGCAAATTCGTGCGCGAAGTCAGCCCGGGTCTGAACTATCACCTGCCTTATCCGATCGAGACAGCGCTGACGCCGCCGGCATTGCGCGTGATCAAGACCGATGTCGGCATGCGGGAAAGCGGTGCCGGCGAGCGCGATGTGCCGGAAGAAGCCCTGATGCTGACGGGCGATGAGAACATCGTCGACGTTCACTTCTCGGTACTGTGGAAGGTCAAGCCGAACGGCGTCGGCAATTACCTGTTCAATATTCAAAACCCCGAGGGCACGGTGAAGGCGGTGGCCGAAAGCGCGATGCGCGAAATCATCGGCCATAACAACATCCAGCCGATCATCACCACCGAACGGCCCAACATTCAGGCTGCGGTTCAGACCCTGATGCAGCAGATCCTCGACGACTACAAAGCCGGCATCCAGGTGCAGCAGGTCAACATGCAGAAGGCGGATTACCCGGCGCCGGTGATCGACGCCTTCCGCGATGTCCAGGCCGCCCGCTCCGACCTTGAGCGCTTGCAGAACGAAGCGCAGACCTACGCCAATCGCATCATTCCGGAAGCGAAGGGCCGTGCCTCCAAGATCACTCAAGACGCGCAGGCGTATCGCGCCCAGGTGGTCGCCAATGCCAAAGGCCAGACGTCTCGCTTTCTGCAGGTCTACGCACAGTACAAAAAGGCGCCCGACGTGACCCGCCAGCGTATTTATCTCGATACGATGGAACGCGTCTTGGCCGCTACCGATAAGACGATCATTGATACTGGCGCCAAGGGTCCCGGCGTCGTGCCATATCTGCCGCTTACCGAACTCGGCAAATCGCCGTCGCCGCCGGCGCGCAAGACCGGAGGCAAGCCATGAGGATGAGCTTAACCAGTGGGGTGATCGCGGTCATTCTCCTCATCGTCGTCATCGTCGCCTATGGCACGTTTTTCACGGTCGATCAGACCAGCCAGGCGCTGGTGGTGCGGCTCGGCAAGCCGGTCCGTGTCATCACCGATCCCGGCCTCAACCTCAAGGTTCCGTTCATCGACAGCGTGATCTATATCGACAAGCGCATCCTCGCCATCGAATCGCCGGCGCAGGAAGTGATCGCCTCGAGCCAGGATCGGGATAGCTCAAATTCGGCGCAGCCTGCGGAAGCGCGTCTCGCCGCCCAGGCCGGTGAACGGCTCATGGTCGACGCCTTTGCACGCTACCGCATCACCGATCCGCTAAGATTCTATCAGACGATCGGTCCGGTGGGCGCCAGTTCGCAATTGTCGATATTGCTCAATTCGACGTTGCGGCAGGTTCTCGGCCAAGCGACGCTCGCCGATGTGGTGCGCAATAAGCGCGAGGACCTGATGTCGCAGATGCGCAAGCAACTCGATGGAAAAGCGCGCGAGTTCGGCATTGAGGTCGTTGACGCGCGCATCCGCCGCGCCGACCTGCCGGAGCAGAACAGCCAAGCGGTCTATCAGCGCATGCAAACGGAACGCCAGCGCGAGGCCGCGGAGTTCCGCGGCGAGGGCAATCAGAAGGCCGCCGAGATCAAGGCCAAGGCGGATCGCGACGTAACCGTAATCCTCGCCGACGCCAATTCGCAGTCGGAGATCCTGCGCGGCCAAGGCGATGGCGAGGCCAACGGCATCTTCGCGCAGGCCTACGGCCAGGATCCGGGCTTCTTCGCCTTTTATCGCTCGATGCGGGCCTACGAACAAAGCTTGGAGCACGGCAACACCAGCCTGGTCTTGAGCCCGGATTCTGATTTCTTCCGCTATTTCGGCGATCCAGCGGGACGGCCGCCCATTCAGGCGCAAGGTTCGCCGCCTGCCGCAGTGCTTGACGGCCATGCCGGTGTTCCCACACCCGGCCGGGACGATGCCCGCGCCGCCGCGCCGGCCAAGTAGCCTTGCGTATTGGCGGGCCGGTTTTTTCGATAGCGTCGCGACGCAGCCATGTCGGATTTTATTGCTGCGCTCGGCCTGTTCTTTGCGATCGAAGGAATATGTCTTGCCGCGTTCCCGTTTGCCGCCAAGCGCGCGATGGCCAACATTCTGGCAACGCCGGATGGCCCGCTGCGCATCGCCGGCGTGATCTCGGCGGTCATCGGGGTTATCATCGTGTGGATGGTGCGCGGATGAGGCCTGAGTCGCTTTTCCGCCCCAATCCGCCGTCTTATGGCGGTATTGGCAATTTCTATCGTTGCACCCGCAACCGGCGGGAGACTTCGATGTTCATGAGTTATCTTCAGGAGCGCTGACAACCATGTCTCGCCATTTCTTTTTTCGCTCGCGATCGGGCCAGATGCGCCGGGGTGTGCGCCATATCGCGGCGATCGCCGCGCTTGGCGTGGTGACGGCGGCTGTCGTCGTCCTGCCGGGACGCCCGGCGGCCGCAGCCACGGCAGGTGACGCTCCCGCGGCCTCCGCTCCTGCGGCTGCTCCTGTTGCGGCGGCGCCGGCGGCTCTGCCGCCCGGCACGGTGCGCGGGCCGGCCAACATCGCCGACGTTGCCGAGCAGGTCATCGACGCAGTGGTCAACGTTTCGAGCTCGCAGAAAGTCGACCCGCATGTCACCGAGCTGCCCGATCTGCCGCCCGGTTCGCCCATGGAGAAGTTTTTCGAAGATTTTTTCAAACATCATCGCGGCCAAAATGGCGGCGGTGACGACGAGCCGCGACGGGTCAACTCACTCGGCTCCGGCTTCATCATCGACTCGACCGGGCTGATCGTCACCAACAATCACGTCATCGAGGGCGCCGACGAGATCAGCGTCATCCTCAATGACGGCACCAAGCTCAAGGCCGATCTGGTCGGCAAGGACTCAAAGAGCGATCTGGCGCTGCTGCGCGTTCACTATTCAAAGCCGCTCAAATTCGTGAAGTTCGGCGATTCCGACAAGCTGCGGCTGGGCGAATGGGTGATCGCCATCGGCAATCCGTTCAGTCTCGGCGGCACGGTCACTGCGGGCATCGTCTCGGCCCGCCATCGCGACATCAATTCAGGGCCGTACGACAACTACATCCAGACCGACGCGCCCATCAACCGCGGCAATTCCGGCGGTCCGCTGTTCGATCTCAACGGCGAAGTCATCGGCATCAACACGGCAATTATCTCGCCGTCCGGCGGCTCGATCGGCATCGGTTTCGCGATTCCGTCCAACAGCGCGGTCGCGGTGCTCGATCAGCTGCAGAAATACGGCGAAGCACGGCGCGGGTGGCTCGGGGTGCGCATTCAGGAAGTGACCGATGAACTCGCCGAAAGCCTCGGTATCGGCCAGGCGCGTGGCGCGCTGGTGGCCGGTGTCGACGACAAGGGCCCGGCCAAGCCTTCCGGCATTCAACCGGGCGATGTGGTCATCACGTTCGACGGCCACGCCGTCAAGGAAATGCGTGACCTGCCCCGCATCGTCGCCGATACGCCGGTCGGCAAACAGGTCGATGTCATCGTCATCCGCAAAGGCAAACAGGAGACGCTCAAAGTCACTGTGGGCCGGCTCAAGGACGACGAAAAGGTTGCGGCGGTCGACACCAAGAAGGATGCCGCGCCCGAGCACAAGTCCGTGGTGCAGAAAACCTTGGGGCTGGAACTGTCGAGCCTCAACGCTGAGATGCGCAAAAAGTATAAGATCAGGGATACGGTCAAGGGCGTGCTCATCACCGGGGTCGATCCCAGCGCGGCGAACGATGTGCCCGACAAGCACCTCGGAGCGGGCGACGTGATCGTCGAGGTGCAATATCAGGCGGTCGGCACGCCTGCCGATCTGCAGAAGCGCGTCAACGAGCTCAAGTCCCAGGGCAAAAAGGTCGCCGTTCTGCTGGTCTCCAACGGCAACGGCGAGACGCGGTTCGTGGCTCTGAGCCTGAATTAGTCAGCGCAAATAGCGAAATCGCGAATAGCGAGCAGGGAGTTCGTCTCTGCTCGCCACTTCGCTACTCGCCATTCGCTTAATCCAAGACGTGGCTGACCATGCCATCGGCGAGCTTCGGCTCGAACCAGGTCGATTTCGGCGGCATGATCTTGCCGGCATCGGCGACCGCCATGAGGTCGCTCATCTGGGTCGGATAGAGCGCAAACGCCACCGCCATCTCGCCTGACGAGACCAGCCGTTCCAATTCGCCTAAGCCGCGGCCGCCGCCGACGAAATCGATGCGCTTGTCGGTGCGCGGGTCGGTAATGCCGAATAGCGGTTCGATGATGTTGCGCGACAACAGCGTGATCGGCAGCCGGGCGATCGGATCCGACGACTGCGCGTCGCCGTCCGCGCCGGGGCGCAGCGCAAGACGGTACCAGTGGCCGGCGAGATACATGCCGAGTTCGCGGGCGCCGTTGGCCCGCACCGGCTGATCGCTTGCCTCGACTGTGTAATGCCACCGCAAATCGCCGAGCAGCGCCTCGGGCGTGCGGCCGTTCAAATTGCGCAGGACGCGGTTGTAATCGAGGATCGTCATTTCGTTTTGTGGAAACAGCACGGTGAGGAAATAGTCATGCGCGCCGTGTCCACCGCGCGCCTTGGCGACCCGTGCCGCGGCGGCCGAACGGTGGTGGCCGTCGGCGATGTAGAGTGCAGGCAGCGCATCGATGGCGCGGGTTAAGCGTTCGATCGCCGCGGCATCGCTGACCACCCAAAGCTGATGGCGCACGCCGTCGTCCGCCGTCACGTCGACGGCCGGGGCGCCCGCAGCCTGCTCGGCCAGCATGGCGTCGATCTGCGGCGCGTCCGGATAAGCCACCATGACGGGCCCGGTCTGTGCGTTGACCGCCTCGATCTGGCGGACGCGGTCGTCTTCCTTGGCGGGCGTCGTCAGTTCGTGTTTGCGGATGCGATTGGTGGCGTAATCGTCAAGCGATGCGACCGCAGCGAGACCGGTTTGCGTATGGCCGCGCCACGTGAGCCGGTAAACGTAATAGCAAGGCCTGTCGTCGCGGATCAGGACGCCCGAGGCGGTCATGTGCCGGAGATTGTCGGCCGCCTTGGCGTAAACGGCGTTGTCGTATGGATCGGTCGCCGGCGGCAGATCGATTTCGGCCTTGGACACATGCAGAAAGCTCCACGGCTTACCGGTGGCCCGCGTCCGTGCCTCGGCGCTCGACAAGACGTCATAGGGTGGCGCCAGCACGTCTGCGGCGCGACCGGGTCCCGGCCGCAGCGCGCGAAAGGGCATTATCAGGGTCACGGAGCCTCACACATTTGACTAAGCTTGGGGCGATGCGAATCTGGTCGCGTTCGGCGTTTTAAATCGCGCTAAAAGGCACTACGTCAACCCCGTGAGCGAAACTGACATCGTCCTCATTGCCGGGCCGACGGCGAGCGGCAAATCGGCGCTCGCGCTCAGGCTTGCCGAAAAGCTCGGCGGCTTGATCGTCAACGCCGATTCAATGCAGGTCTATCGCGATCTGCGCATTATCACGGCGCGGCCGAGCGCGGCCGAGGAACAGCGCCTGCCGCACCGGCTCTACGGTCATATCGACGCGGCGGAGAACTTTTCGGTCGGTCGCTGGTGCGAGGAGGCCGCCGCGGTGCTGGCCGAGGCGCGGCGCGCGGCGCGGGCGGCGATCGTGGTCGGCGGAACCGGGCTTTATTTCAATGCGCTGACCCGAGGGCTTGCCGCCGTGCCGCCGATTCCCGCCGAAATCCGCGAGGCAGTGCGTGCGCGCCTTGCGAGCGACGGGGTTGCGGCACTGCACGCCGAACTGAAATGGCGCGATCCGGCGGCGGCGGCGCGGCTGATGCCGGGCGACCGGGCGCGCATCACGCGCGCGCTCGAAGTGGTTTTGGCAACCGGCCGCTCGCTGCTCGATTGGCATGAACAGAACAAGCCGGCCGGTCTCGATCCGGCGCGCGCCATCAAGATTTTTCTTGCGCCCGATCGCGAAGATCTGCTGCACCGGATCGACGCGCGGTTCGACGCCATGATGGCGGCCGGCGCGCTTGATGAAGTGCAGATTCTGGCGGCGCGCCAGCTCGCGCCTGATCTGCCGGCGATGAAGGCGCACGGCGTGCCCTGGTTGGTTCGTCACCTCGGCGGCGAGATCACGCTCGATCAGGCCGTGGAGGAGGCCAAGCGCGACACCCGCCAATACACCAAGCGGCAGGCAACCTGGTTTCGCAATCAGCTGCCGGACTTCGCCTGGGTCGAGCCGGACCGCGCGCTGACGGTGATCGAGGCGCAGTTGCGCGGGCCGCAGAATTGACGCGGTAATCGCGCCAGGAAGTGCGGGCCGGATTGCCAGAACGCGTATTCACAAAGGTCAAAGCGATCGCCCTGATGTCAAAGGAGACCTAAGCGTGCCGAACATCGCCCTCACATTTGCTTCCGGACCCTACGACAGAATGCAGGCGCTGCGTGAGGGCGCCATCCGCCCGACCGGTATAGACCTCACCTATCTGACGATGCAGCCGGCGGAAATCTTCTGGCGCATGCTGCAATACAAGGAGTTCGACATTTCGGAGATGTCGATGTCCAATTATCTGATGGCGGCAAGCCGCGACAATTGCCCGTTCATTGCCATTCCGGTTTTTCCATCGCGGGTGTTTCGCCACGGCTATATCTTCATCAATACCGACAAGGGAATTGAAACGCCGAAGGACCTCATCGGCCGCCGGGCCGGCGTTCCGGAATACAGTCAGACTGCGGCTGTCCATGCCCGCGCGGTGCTTGAGCACGAATACGGCGTTCCGCCGAGTGCCATCGAATGGGTGCAAGGCCGTGTCGATCGTGCCGGGGTTTCGCTGCCCTCGAATATCCGTATCGCGCAGGCGCCCCCTGGCCGCGAGCTGAGCGACATGCTGGAGCGCGGCGAGATCGACTTTCTCGTGACCGGAAACAATCCAGTGAGCTTCCGGCGCCGGTCGCCAAAAGTGCGGCGGCTGTTTCCAAACTATCGGGAGCTCGAAATCGCGTATTTCAAGAAGACGAGAATCTATCCGATCATGCATCTGGTCGTCATCAGGAAGGACGTGTTCGACCGCCACCCATGGGTTGCCTTGAGCATGTACAAGGCGCTGCGCGAGTCCAAGGAATATTGCTACCGCACGATGCAGGAAACGGGCTCTCCGAAGGTGTCGCTGGCCTTCCTGCAACCGCTCATCGAGGAGGAGAAAGAGATCTTCGGCGACGACTGGTATCCTTACGGGATCGAGCCCAACCGTTCTTCGATCGATGCCGCCATTCGGTTCGGCTACGAACAGGGCCTGTGTCCGCGCATGCCGTCGCTGGACGAACTGTTTGTGCCGAGCACGTTGCGGGACATCCCGCTTGGCGAGGGCCAGTTCATTTGGTAGGTGGCAGAGCTCTTGCTCCCAAGCTGCCGGCCGACGCCACTGACAAATGGGGGTTCTCAATGCGCATTGTGATGCTGCTCACGGCAATGCTCGCTGCCTGCTTTGCGATTCCGCAGCAGGCAGCCGCGGAGGATTTCTATGCCGGCAAGACGCTGACCATTCTCGTCGGTTTTTCGGCGGGCGGCGGATTCGATATCAATGCCAGGGCTCTTGCGCGTCACATCGGGCGGCACATACCCGGCACGCCAAATGTGGTCGTAGACAACATGCCGGGCGCATCCAGCGTCACCTCGATCCTCTATCTGGACAACAGAGCGCCGCAGGACGGCACGTTCATCGACACGTTCAATTTCGGCTTGCTGAGCGCGTCACTGTTGCGGCCCAATCTGGCGAAGCTCGATCTGCGCAAATATGCCTGGATCGGCAGCATCAGCGAGGATCTCACGGCCTGCTATGTGCGGGCCAATCTTGGGCCGAAGACGATCGCTCAACTGAAAGCCTACGGGCCGGTTCATTTCGGCACCGACGGCATCGGCACGTCGGAAGACATCAACGAGCGCATTCTGCGCTCGGTGCTTGGTCTCGACATTCGTCAGGTCGGTGGCTACGCCGGCAGCGCCCAGGTCCGCCTTGCCATCGAGCGCGGTGAGCTTGACGGCGATTGCGGCGCCTGGAGCAGTCTTCCCGACGACTGGATCAAGAAGAAGACAATCAGCCCGTTATCGCGCTCGGGAACGGCGCTGCCCGAAGGTTTGACGCCTGACGTGCCTTATATCGGCAATCTGGCGCCGGATGAACGCGCCCGGCAGATCATCAATCTTCTGGTTTCGGGCGGCCAGGTCGGACGGCCGTTCATCGCCTCGGCCGCAGTGCCGCGTGACCGGATGAGGATTTTGCGCGATGCCTTCGATACGACAATGAAAGACCCGGCATTCCGCGCCGATGTCAACAAGTTGCGGCTGCCGTTTTCGCCGAAAACCGCCGACGAAGCGATCAAGACCGTCGGCGCTATCTACGCTTCCCCGACTGACGTCATCGAAGCCGCCAAGAAGATCGTCACGCAATAGTGTGCGCGGTGTCGACCAGGTGCTGGCGTAGCAGAACACCGAGCCCGGGAAGCGGCCGCGTGCCCATCATCCTGAGGGCATGCCATAGCGTCACCTGGTTCGTCGTCAGCACGGGTTTTCCGAGATCGCGCTCCAGCTGGTCGATGATGCTGAACGTACTCCAATTGCCACAAGCCAACAGGACCGCGTCGGCGTCAGGCTTGTCCGCGCGACGCCCAATGTCAAAAGCGGTTTGCGGATCGAGGAGTCCGATCTCCAGATTGCGGACCAGCCCCAACGCCTCTTGGGCGAGGACAGTGATTCCGTTTGCTTCAAGAAAGGCCCCGACGGTTTGGTTCACCGCAGCGCTCCAAGGCGCGCCGATCGCGATTCGTTTGACGGAAAGCACGTGTAACGCTTCAAGCAGCGCTGTTGAGGCCGTGGTGGCCGGCTTGCCGCTTGCCGCGCTGATCCGCCTGATCAGTTCCTGGTCGTACCCGGGGCCGTTACGCGACGAGGGAGCAGTCGCTGGAAAAATGATCACGTCAACGTCGACATCTGCCAGCTTTTGACTCTCGCTCTCGATTTCCTGGACAATCCGCAGGGTCGATTCCGCATCCACATTGTTCAACCGCATTCGGGCGACGTGCAGTGTGATGTCATCCGGCAGCGCTCTGCCGATATCCCGTTCCTGTACGGAGCTTGAGGATGGCAGCAGCATACCGATCCGCCGGGAGTCTTTTCGCTGCGCCATCGGAACCTTCTCATGAGCAATGGATGCACCAAGCCTAATCACACGGCGGAGGGAAGACCATACGGAAATCCAGGGGCGGCTATCCCGAAATGCAAGGCGCTCGCCGTCGGCGGCCGGAACAGCACGCCGGCGCTCGACCCTGCCTGTGAGGCTATGCATGCTCCGCGCTTGACCATTTCAGCATGCCGCGCATTCTAAATGTCTTGAGACCATCGCACGCGCGGTCGTCTTTTTTGCGCCGTTCAACCTGGCAGGGTGCCGAAATGGTGGCGCCCGGTCTGGATGATCTGGCGCCGCCGCGCTAAGAGTATGCGGTAACAATAAGCCGAATGGCGGCAGCGAGGAGTTCGCGAAATGTTTCTGCGCAATGGCTGGTACACGGCGCTGTGGTCCCATGAACTGACCGACAAGCCGATCGCCAAGACTCTTCTCAACGACAAGGTCGTGCTGTTCCGCAACGCCAACGGCGAGGTTGGTGCGCTGGAGGATTGCTGCTGCCACCGCGCCGCGCCGCTGTCGCTCGGAGCGGTCGAGGGCGAATACCTTGCCTGCGGTTATCATGGACTCAAGTTCGACGTGGCCGGCAAGTGTGTCGAGGTGCCGGGACAGGTCCAGGTACCGTCCGGCGCCAAGGTGCGCAGTTATCCGGTTGCCGAAAAATGGAACGTGATCTGGATCTGGATGGGCGACGCGGCCAAGGCAGACACCGCGAAGATTCCCGACATGCCGTGGCTGTCGGAGCCGCAATGGACTGCGACGCCCGGCCGGCTTCATGTCAAATCGAATTATCAGTTCGTCATCGACAACCTGCTCGACTTCACCCACGTCGCTTACGTGCATAAGCGCACCATTGCGGGCGATCCGCGCGAAGCCACCGAACCGATGAAAGTCGAGCGCATGAACGACGGCGTTCGTGTCAGCCGCTGGCTGCTTGACGTGCAGCCGCCGCCGCTGTTCGCCAAGGCGGGCAATTTGACCACCAATGTCGACCGCTGGCAGCTGGCGCGGTGGCATTCGCCGAGCGTCGTTTATCTTGACGTCGGTTGCGCCAAGGTCGGCACTGGCGCGCCGCAGGGCGATCGCAGCCAGGGCATTTCGATCTGGTCGACGCACCTGCTGACGCCCGAAACCGAACTCAGCAGCCACTACATGTTCTGCTTCTCGCGCGACTTCAACCTCGGTGACACCGAGATGTCGAAGCTGCTGTACGAGGGTTCGCGCGCGACATTCCTGGAGGACGTGGATTTCCTCGAGGCGGTGCAGACCAACCGGGTCGACGGCTCGCTCGATGGCTTGGTCCACATTGCCTCCGATGCGCCGCAGCTTCAGGCCCGCCGCATGCTCGGCAGCATGATTTCGGCCGAACAGACGAATTAACCCGCATATTTCTGCGCTCAGCCGCAAACGCGGCTCAGCGCCGGACCGTGACGAATCTGGATTTCGCTGCGGCTTATTTCTTCGGCGGCACCACGCTCAAATTTTGTGCGCTGCACAATCGTTTGTCGGGTCGCCTGGAAAGTGCGCATTTCCAGGTGGGCAAAACGGAAAAAGAGCGGATTTTCAGGGCCTTCAGATTGGCACAGCGTTTGCGAAGCACTCCTGCGGTGGGGCCGTCAGGCTCAATCACCATGCTTAATAGGGAGCGCCGATCGCATGCGCAGCACGTCCTGGATCGCCGACTGGAATCCGGAAGATGAAAAATTCTGGCAGTCGCAAGGCAAGTTCATCGCCCGCCGCAATCTCATCTGGTCGATCGTTGCCGAGCATATCGGATTTTCAGTCTGGCTGATCTGGAGCATCGTCGC
Source organism: Xanthobacteraceae bacterium (assembly GCA_035546235.1). GTDB lineage: Bacteria > Pseudomonadota > Alphaproteobacteria > Rhizobiales > Xanthobacteraceae > BOG-931. The sequence continues at coordinate 12,487 of DASZWK010000417.1, forward strand.
CGCCAACCTCTCGGCGGCTGGCTTTCATTACACCACCGCCCAGCTTTTTCAGCTTGTCGCATTGCCGGGATTGATCGGCGCCCTAATGCGCTTTCCGTACACCTTCGCGGTTACCGCGTTCGGTGGGCGAAACTGGACGATCATCAGTGCCAGCTTGCTGTTCATCCCAACGATTGCGCTCGCCTATTTCGTGACCAAACCCGACACACCCTATCATGTGATGCTGCTGATATCGGCCTTAGCCGGGCTCGGCGGCGGCAATTTCGCCTCTAGCATGGCCAATATTTCGTTCTTCTATCCGGATCGCATGAAAGGCTGGGCGCTCGGCCTGAATGCGGCGGGCGGAAATATCGGAGTCAGCACAGTGCAGTTGCTGGTGCCGATTCTGATGAGCTTCGGTGTTATCAGCCTCTACCAGGCGACGCCAACCGCCAAGGGTGTCTATCTTCAGAACGCCGGCCTGATGTGGCTAGTGCCGCTCGTCATCGCCGTGAGCGGCGCCGTTTTGTTCATGAACAATCTCAGTTCGGCGCGATCGACGTTCAAAGACCAGCTCGTCATCGTCAGGCGTAAACATACCTGGATTATGTCCTATCTCTATATCGGCACATTTGGCTCATTCATCGGCTACTCGGCCGCATTTCCCCTGCTGATCAAGACGCAATTTCCGGCAATCACGATTGGCATTGCGTTCCTCGGACCGCTGGTTGGTTCGGTCGCACGCCCGCTCGGCGGCTTACTGGCGGACAAGATTGGCGGGGCCATCGTGACGTTTTGGAATTTCATCGCCATGGGCGCGGCGACGATCGGCGTCGTGTACTTCGTTGAGATCAAGGACTTTACCGGTTTTTTGGCGATGTTCCTGATTTTGTTCGTCACGACCGGCGTCGGCAACGGTTCGACGTTTCGGATGATTCCGTCGATCTTCCGCAAGGAAAAGCTTGGAAAAGCGGCGGGCCTTGGCGAGTCCGGTCGGGCGCTCGCCCTGAAGGCGGCGGGTCTCGAGAGCGCCGCCGCGCTCGGATTCATCAGCGCTATCGGCGCTGTCGGCGGATTCCTGATTCCGACGGGTTTCGGCAAGTCGATTGGCATCACCGGCGGCCCGCAACTGGCGTTGGCAATCTTCTTGGCCTTCTACGTGACCTGCATCGCGCTCACCTGGTGGTACTACCTGCGCAAGAGCTCCGTGACCGCGGGCGTGCCGAGTCTCGCGCAAGCGCGCGTGTGAGCCGGCAGCCGCGCACGAGTCCGCCGGGACCACATCAAGGAGCCGATCATGACGCCCGATCAGGTCAAGGCGATTCAGGAGAGCTTCGCAAAGGTCACGCCGATATCCGAGCAAGCGGCCGCTTTGTTCTACGGCCGCTTGTTCGAGGTCGATCCGGCGCTCAAGCCACTTTTTCATGGCGACATGAAAGACCAGGGGCGCAAGCTGATGGCGACGCTCGCCGTCGTCGTCAACAACCTGAACAATCTCGGCGCGGTGTTGCCGGCTGCTTCGGCGCTGGCAAAGCGTCATGTCACCTACGGGGTGAAGCCGGCCCACTACACGCCTGTCGGCGAAGCGTTGCTGTGGACGTTGCAACAAGGCTTGGGCGCTTCGTGGACGCCCGAACTGGCGGCAGCCTGGGCAGCAGCCTACGGAGTGCTGTCCGAATACATGATCGCCGAGGCCTATGGCCGCAGCGCTGCCGCCGAATAGGGCCGCGTCATGAACGATCGCCGGCGTGCGCAGCTCGTAGTGATCGGCAACGGCATGGCCGGGATGCGGACGGTCGAAGAGCTTCTCAAGCGCGCGCCCGATCGTTTCGACATCACCGTGATCGGCGCCGAGCCGGAGCCGAATTACAATCGCATCCAGTTGTCGTCCGTCCTTGCCGGCGACAAGACGCGCGACGACACCATCATCAATTCGTGGAGCTGGTACGGCAAACGCGGCATCCGCCTGATGACCGGCATCGCCGCTGTCGCTATCGATCGCGCCGCCCGCCGCGTCATACTCGCCGACGGCTCGACGGTGCCGTATGACACGATATTGCTCGCCACCGGCTCAAAGCCGCTTGCGCCACCGATTCCAGGCATTGGCCTGCCCAACGTGCGGGCGTTCCGTGACATGGCTGATGCCGAGGCGATGATTGCGGCGGCGCGCAGTGGCCGGCGCGCCGTTGTCATTGGCGGCGGTCTGCTCGGTCTCGAAGCGGCGTGGGGCTTGAAGCGCCGCGGTATGTCGGTCGCGCTTGTACACTTGATGCCGACGCTGATGGAGCGGCAGCTCGATATCGCGGCCGGCGAATTGTTGCGCCGCGATCTCGATGCCCGCGGCATCGTCTTTTTCACCAACAGCCAGACCGAGGAAATCGCCGGCAGTGAGCGGGCTGAGGCGGTGGTGCTCGCGGATGGCCGCCAATTGGCCGCCGACCTTGTCGTGCTGGCGATCGGTATTCGGCCGAATGTCGATCTGGCGCGCGCCGCGAAGCTCGACGTTAATCGCGGCATCCTGGTCGGCGACGACATGCGTTGCAGCGATCCGGATATCTTCGCGGTCGGCGAGTGCATCGAACATAACGGCCAGGTGGTCGGGCTGGTGGCGCCGATCTGGGATCAGGCCAAAGTCTGTGGCGCGCAGCTTGCCGGCGATGGCGCGGCCGTCTACGTGCCGCCGCCTGTCTTCACCAGCTTGAAGATTACCGGCATCGACGTGTTCTCGGCCGGAACGCTGGCTGCGGCCGATGACGCCGATGAAGAACTCACGCTGCACGACGCCAAGCTCGGCCTCTACAAAAAACTCATTGTGCGCGGCGACAGGTTGGTCGGCGCTGTCCTTTATGGGAGCGTCAGTGACGGTCCGTGGTACGTGGAGTTGATGCGCGACAAGGCGGATGTGTCGGCTATCCGCGATCGCCTGCTGTTCGGCCGCGCTTTCGCCGAACAAAGCGAGGCCGCGCTGGTACCGGAAGCCGTCGCGGCGGATATGGTGCCGCAATGGCAGGCGGCGTGATCCACACCACGTGCCCGTATTGCGGCGTCGGCTGTGGTCTGCTCGCCGCTACCGATGGCACGCTCTCGGGAGATTCCGAGCATCCGGCCAACATGGGGCGGCTGTGCTCCAAAGGCGCGGCGCTTGGCGACACGCTTGCGACCGACGGCCGATTGCTGCACCCGCAGATCGGCGGCCGCAACGCCGGCTGGGACGAGGCGCTCGATCGCATCGCTGCCGCCATGACGCGCGCGGTGGCCGCGCACGGCCCGGATTCAGTCGCGCTTTATGTATCCGGCCAGTTTCTCACCGAGGATTATTACGTCGCCAATAAGCTGATGAAAGGATTCATCGGCAGCGCCAACATCGACACCAACTCGCGACTCTGCATGGCATCGTCGGTCGCCGGTCACGTCCGCGCATTCGGCGAAGACATCGTGCCCGGCTGCTACGAGGATATTGAACTTGCCGATCTGGTTGTGCTCGC
>DASZWK010000418.1:0-3878 GCA_035546235.1 Xanthobacteraceae bacterium
GAGGGCTCGGCAGTCAAGGCCAATAACGGCCATCAAGCTGCAGAGTTGGCCCGGAGTTCCGCCAATGCTACCTTGCCCGCACGGGTAGCTTCCGACATTGTTTCAAAAAATTCAGACTGTCGGACCGGCTTACTCTTTCCCGCCGCGTAAATTTCCCATCGCCACGATTTTGGCGGATGCCCCCTATTTTTGATAGCGAGGCTGTAATCAATCGGACTGAATGATGAGACCGTTTCCATCCGAGCTATTGAGATGCTGTCTGGCAATCGACAAACCCGGAATAGGCACGCCGCAGCGTCGACTCGCATTCCTCCGCACGCTGCCGCGCCCTTTCAGAACCCCAGCACCACAGAATTTCACGTAAGTCCCGAATGGCGACATCGACTGCAGTGGCCAAGTCAATCTCGCTATCAATGCCATCGTCCATGCGATAGTCGCTGAGCCTTAGTATTTCGGCGCCCACGCTTCACTCCCGAATCAATCCACCTGCAGAATGGAGGCCAGCGGTTAACGAGCCGTGATCTGGCAGGGACTCGAATGGTCCTGTGCCAATGGCGCAATGGCACCTGGCACGGCCTCAACACGGACAAATGCATCGAGGCCACAGCGCGTTGTTGGCGGGCGCTTGGCCGAAAATCAGCGCTGGACCTTGAGGTTTTCTGCTGACGTTTTGCCCTTATTCGCGACCTCCTCGTATTCGACGACCTGCCCTTCATTGAGACCGCTCAGGCCGGCTCTCTCGACCGCCGAGATGTGGACGAAAACATCTTTGCCGCCGCTCTGCGGCTGAATGAAACCGTAGCCTTTTTGCGAATTGAACCACTTCACGGTACCTTTAGCCATCAAATCACCTCCGATAAATCAGTGTCCAACGTCATACCGAAGCGCCTGCTCGGTGTCATCAACTACCGATTATATTGCACCGGCAAGATGAGTACAGGAAAAATCATTGCCAATGGAATCGGCTCGGCTCCACAACAGGTTATGTCGTGGCATGTTTTGCCTCCCCGCCGGGCCTGCCAGGCAGCCGATTTCGCTATGAACACCGGCGGTGGGGCCGCCGAATTTTCATAGCGGAATCCGCCCCCAATGACGAAATCGGCCTGAGCGGGCAGTGTCGACGTCAGCCAAATTCAGGGCTCTGCGCGAACCGTATCCTCTCGGTCAAAGCACTGAGCCGCGGAGAACGTGGTATCGAAGAGCGCCGGCCTGATGGGCATCCCGAGAGTCCAGAGCCTGATCGAAATCAAGGCCCCACGCCGTTTCTCGGGGACCAACGGGCCGACAGGAGAATACGACCGCATTGTCGGTGGCGGAGGGAGTGGGATTCGAACCCACGATACGGTTTCCCGTATACACGCTTTCCAAGCGAGCGCCTTCAGCCACTCGGCCATCCCTCCGGCGCGTGGCGCGCACTATAGCGGCCGAATTCCGACTGACAACCAAGGGGATAGGCGCCGGCCGCAATTTCGGCGCCAAGTTTCCACCGCCACCATAACCGGACCGCCGGGACGGCTCCCGCCCCGCGGAACTTTCGCCAAATGTCCACGTTGCCTCAAAGACCTGGAGATGCGGCGACGACGGAGGCGCCACGGGACGTAGACCGATTGCGGTGGTTCCTCCAAATTCCGTGAGCCATAAGTTTATAGCGTGGTTCGGGCCGTTTGCGGCACGGACAACAATTTGAGGCGACGCGCGTACTGTGCGAGGCCCGGCCGAACAGCCGGGCCTTCGCATGTCTGGGTTCGCATGTCTTGGGGTTCGCAAGTTTTGGGTTCGCACGTTGGGGTATGTCCGCTTCCGCCGGCGCACCTGCTGCCCTACATTATGGCGGTATGGCCTCGCCTCACGATGAGTATCTGATCCGCCCCGACCCGCTCGACCCGCGGCTGACGGAACGCGTCAAAGGTATCGACCAAACCGGCGCGGCGATCGAAACCTCGGTCACCGTCGAGCGCGCGCTGACGATCTTCCTCAACTCCCAGGAAATCGTCACCGCCATGACCATCAACGATCATCCCGAATATCTGGCGGTGGGTTACCTGCTCAATCAGAACATGCTCAAACCGGACGACACCGTGACCGGGGTCGACTACGACGAGGAACTATCGGTGGTCGTGGTGCGCACCAAGCGCAAGACCAATTACGAGAAGAAGCTCAAGAAGAAGGTGCAGACGTCCGGCTGTGCGCAAGGCACGGCATTCGGCGATCTCATGGAGGCGCTGGAGAACGTCACGATGCCGGCCGCTGAGTTGCGCACGTCGTGGCTCTATACGCTGACCCACAAGATCAACATCACGCCATCGCTCTACCTCGAAGCCGGCGCCATCCATGGCTGCGTGCTGGCAGTTGAGGATCGGCCGCTGGTTTACATGGAGGACGTCGGCCGCCACAACGCGGTCGACAAGATCGCCGGCTGGATGTTCAAGCACCGCGTCGGCGCGGCCGACAAGATTTTTTACACCACCGGCCGCCTCACCTCCGAGATGGTGATCAAGACCGTGCGCATGGGCATTCCGATCCTGATTTCCCGCTCGGGCTTCACCGCCTGGGGCGTCGAACTGGCGCGCAAGGCCAATCTGACGCTGATCGGCCGCGCACGCGGCAAACGCTTCATCGCGCTCGCCGGCGAGGATCGCATCGTGTTCGACCAGGACCTCGCCTATGTGGAGGAAGAAAGCGCCAAGCACCGGCGCAAGGCGGCGGTGCGCGATGAGTGACCTGGTCATTCCGGAGCGCCACGAAGTGGCGAGTCCGGAATCCATAGCCACGAATCGTGAATATGGATTCCGGGCTCCCTCGCTGCGCTCGAGCCCCGGAATGACGGTCATTGTTGCGTGACGATGCCCGAGTTGCCCGCCACCCTCGGTCTCATCCTTGCCGGCGGCCTGGCGCGTCGCATGGGCGGCGGCGATAAGGCGCGGATCCGCATCGGCACGGCCACCATTCTGGAGCGCGTGCTCGGCCGGATTGCCCCGCAGTGCGGCCAGACCATCGTCAACGCCAACGGCGATCCGGCGCGTTTTGCCGATACGGGGCTGCCTGTCGTCGCCGACAGCGTGCCGGGCTTTGCCGGACCGTTGGCCGGCATTCTGGCGGGCCTCGACTGGGCGGCGGCGAATGCGCCCGACACGGCATGGCTCGTCAGCATACCCGGCGATTGTCCGTTCTTGCCGAAGGATCTGGTGAGCCGGCTGCACGATGCGCGTATAGCGTCAGGCGCTGCGCTTGCCTGCGCCCGATCCGGCGAACAGATGCACCCGGGTGTCGGCCTGTGGGCGGTGGCACTGCGTCAGGATTTGCGGCGCGCGCTGGTCGACGAGGACATGCGCAAGATCGATTTGTGGACCGCGCGGCATGGCATCGCCACTGCGGATTGGCCGGCGGCGCCGATCGACCCGTTTTTCAACGTCAACACACCTGAGGATGCGGCACGCGCCGAAGAGCTTGCCCGGCGCTATCCGCAAGCCTGACCGAACTGGCCTCGCTATTCGCGCCGGGCGGTCGGCAGCCACGGAAACGCGGCGCGACGCGCCGCTTCAAAGCTCTCGATCTTGTCGAGGTACGACAGCGTCTCGTCGATATCGTCGATGCCGCGAACGACTGGAGTGACCACTGTGTCGCGTCCATCAACCCAGAAGCGAAGCGTAGGAGTGAAACCCGACCGCGGCGCCGGGTTCGATCTTCGTGATGTCCTCGCCCAGTTCGGCCAAGCCGTCGGTTTCAGTGAGCGAGGTGAGGATGCCGGCGCCGTCCTGTGCATATTTCTCAGCCTCGATGGCGCCGTCAGGTGCGGTGCGCAATTTGACGCGGACATATTCTCGTCGGCCCTTGCGCTTCCTGTAGGAAAAGGCCGCGCGTGCCGGCAATGCAATCAG
>DASZWK010000419.1:0-19910 GCA_035546235.1 Xanthobacteraceae bacterium
GCCTGAGTCCTTGGCGATGCGCTCGCGGCAGATGCGCGTCAGTTCGGGAATGGCAGTCAGCGTGTCGCCGAGCACGCGCAACGCGCAGGTCGGCATGCGCGCATAGTCCATCGACCATTTGCTCAGGTTGATTTCGCCGAAGCCGATCTCGATCATCTCGCAGTTTGGCGGATAATGCGGCACCACCTGGCGCTTGGTGCGGTCGTTGAAATGCGTCGACTTCTCCCAGTCGCGGGTGTCGAGCGACAAGATCAGATCGGCGTCGCGGAAGATTTCCTTCTCGCACGACAGATTGAGCTTATGGCGGTTGGGGAAATTGAGCCGGGCATGGACGTCGAACACCGCGGCGCCGACCGTATCCGCGAGCGCCACAAGATTATCGAAGCCGCCTTCGCTGCGCGCCACGTATTCGGCCATCAGCACCGGATATTTGGCCGCGAGCAGCCGGTCGGCAACCTCGCCGAGCGCCTTTGCATCGGCCGCCATCGGCACCGGCACCTTGTTGTCGGACGCCTTCGGCAACGCCACGTCGCGCGTCAGCGGCTGCTCCTGCAGCCAGGCGTCGTAGCACATGTAGATCGGGCCCTGCGGTTCGGTCATCATCGCCGCATAGGCGCGCGCAAACGAATCCGGCACGCCCTCGATACTGGCCGGCTGGTAGTCCCATTTCACGTAGTGGCGGAGCTGTTCGCCGTTGACATTAGCAGTGTGAATCCAATCGATGAACGGCCGCCGCCGGCTTTCGTCCATCGGACCGGTGGCGCCGATCACGAAGACCGGGCAGCGGTCGATGTAGGCGTAGTAGATGCCCATGGTGGCGTGCAGCATGCCGACCACGTCGTGCACGATCGCCACCATCGGCTTTCCGGTCGCCTTGGCGTAGCCGTGCGCGATCTGCACCGCGATCTTCTCGTGCTGGCAGAGCAGGATCGGCGGCTGATTGCCGCCGTAATTGACCAGCGAGTCGTGCAGGCCGCGATAGCTCGCCCCAGGATTGAGCGCGATGAAAGGAAAGTTGTAGTGCTTGATGAGGTCGACGATGACGTCGGATTGCCAGGCTTTTTTGGCGTAGCTTGCTTGTGGCTCGGTTGGGGCAGTGACGTCGTTCATCGCGGTATGGTCCTGGTTGTGATTGCGGGCGGCACGATAGGCCGCGCAGCGCCGAGCGGCAACGCCATGCTGGAGCGTCAGGCGCGACCGCGCCCCGGTTTGGCGGAATGGTCCGTAGATGTTTCAAGCGGCAGCGACTACATAGGCGGTGCCGGTAAGGCGCTCGTCCCCGCCGCCTCGGCGACGCACCCGATAGATCGGCACGAAGTCCCATAGGTCGCATGGCTTCTCCACTCCTTCAGCTCAAGGACATCGCACTGACCTTCGGCGGCACTCCGCTTCTTTCGGGAACGGAGCTTTCCGTCGGTCCCGGTGAGCGCGTGTCACTGGTCGGGCGCAACGGCACGGGCAAATCGACCCTGTTGAAAATCGCGGCCGGGCTGATCGAACCGGACCGCGGTACGGTCTTCGTGCAACCCGGAACGCTGCTGCGCTACCTGATGCAGGAGCCGGATTTTTCGGGTTTTGCCTCGACCCTCGCCTATGTCGAAGCCGGCCTGCGGCCGGGCGATGACCTTCATGTCGCCCGTCGTCTCCTGGAAGAGCTTGGCCTTACCGGGCAGGAAAATCCGGCGAACCTCTCTGGCGGCGAAGCGCGCCGAGCCTCGCTCGCGCGCGTGCTGGCGCCCAGCCCGGATATCCTGCTTCTTGACGAGCCGACCAATCATCTCGACCTCACCACGATCGAATGGCTGGAGCGGTATCTCGATTCCCGGCGCAGCGCGCTTGTGATCATCAGCCACGATCGACGCTTTCTTTCGACGCTCTCGCGCAGCACGGTCTGGCTCGATCGCGGACAGACGCGCCGCCTTGAGCGTGGATTTGCCCATTTCGAAGAATGGCGCGACGCAGTGCTGGCCGAAGAGGAACGCGATCAACACAAGCTCGATCGCCGAATCGTCGCCGAGGAACACTGGATGCGCTACGGCGTGACCGGCCGGCGCAAGCGCAATATGCGCCGGGTCGATCGATTGCAGGCGCTGCGGGAGCAGCGCCGCACCTATCGCGCCACGACGGGCAACGCCACCATCAAGGCCAGTTCGGCGGCATCATCCGGCGCGCAGGTCATCGAGGCCGCCGAGATCGGCAAAAGCTATGACGGACGCGCGATCGTCAGCGATTTCTCGATCCGTATCCAGCGCGGCGACCGCATCGGCATCATCGGGCCGAACGGCAGCGGCAAGACCACGCTGGTCAACATGCTGACCGGCATCCAGCCCCCGGATACAGGCTCGGTCCGGCTCGGATCGACACTCGCCGTCGCGACGCTCAATCAGAACCGGGACAGCCTCGATCCGAACGTCACGGTCGCCGACGCGTTGACGGGTGGTCATGGCAGCACCGTGATGGTCAACGGCACTGCCAGGCACGTCGTCAGCTACATGAAGGACTTTCTGTTCACGGGCGAGCAGTCCCGCACGCCGCTCGGCAAGTTGTCGGGCGGCGAGCGTGCCCGCCTCATGCTGGCACAGGCCTTTGCAAAGCCATCAAATCTTCTGGTCCTCGATGAGCCGACCAACGACCTCGACATGGAAACGTTGGACGTGCTCGAGGACACGCTGGCCGAATATCCCGGAACGGTTCTGCTCATCAGCCACGATCGGGATTTTCTCGACCGGCTCGTCAATGGCGTGATCGTGCCGGAGGGAAACGGCCGCTGGATCGAATACGCCGGCGGCTATAGCGACATGCTGGCGCAACGCGGGGCGGATCTGACGCGGGAGCAATCCACGCAACAAGGGCTTCAGAAAGTCAGCCGGGAAACCGCGCCGGTCGTTGCGCAATCGCAACCCGCGAAGCGGCGATTGATGTTCAAGGAAAAGCACGCGCTCGACACCCTGCCCAAGACGATCGCCAAGCTCCAGACTGAAATTGATGCGTTGCAGGTGAAACTCGGCGATCCCCAGTTCTACGTGCGCGATCGCGCGGCATTCGAGAAGACCACTGCCTTACTCGGTGAGCTCCAGCTGAAGATCGCAGCGGCTCAAGAACAATGGCTGGAGCTCGAAATCCTCCGCGAGGAACTTGCCAACACCTGAAAACGGGCCTCAAGAGGTTAGCGCGTTTGCCGCGCCAGGGTCTGGGCCGAGTCTGCCGCCTGGTGGATCGCGGCTCGGATGCGCTGATAGCTACCGCAGCGGCAGATGTTGCTGATGGCCGCGTCGATCTCGGCGTCGGTGGGCTTCGGCTTCTGGTTCAACAGCGCCACGACCGCCATGATCATGCCGCTCTGGCAATAGCCGCATTGCGGCACGTCCAGATCGATCCAGGCCTGCTGCACCGGATGCGGCTTGCCGTTATGGACCATCGCCTCGATCGTCGTGATCTCTCGGCCGGCAACACTGCCGACCGGCACCTGGCAGGAGCGCGTCGCCGCGCCGTCGAGGTGCACGGTGCAACATCCGCACTGCGCAATCCCGCAGCCGTAGCGCGTGCCAGTCAGCCCGATCGTGTCGCGCAGCACCCAGAGCAACGGCGTATCGGGTTCGACGTCGATCTCGTAGGATTTGCCGTTGACGGAAAGCGCGATCATCCCCGTCCCCTTGCTCGCCGGCCAAGTGGGCAGCGAATCTCAAATCCGCTCCCCCCGGTCAAGATACCTCGTTGCAATCAGCCCGCGAACCCCGAATTTTGCCGCGGCGGGATTGGCGGGGATCGCCCGTTCTGAAATAATTTTGGGCTTGGCCGCCTGCGCAGGACCACTGTGCGCGGCGGCAGCCGCCTGCGGGCCAAGCGCGCTCCGGATCGAGAAGGAGAACACGACACATGAGTGGCGATTTCGAAGACCATTGCTGGCGGGACATCGTCTCGCCGGACGATCTGGAAATTTACTCCCACTACCGGCGCCAGACCTTCGTCGGCCCGGCTCCGGCGCTTGTCGCCATCGACCTTTACGAACTCGCCTACCGGGGCGGCTCCAAGCTGCCGATCGAACTGGTCAAGACCAATCCGAGCGGCTGCGGCCGCTATGCCCACGAGGCGATCGAACCGACCAAGCGCCTGTTCGCCGCCGCGCGGGCCGCGGGCCTGCCGATCTTCTATTCGACCGGCGACATGCGCGGCGAAAGCAAGCCCGACTTTGTCGGCGCTACAAGGCGCGTCAAACCATCGATCGATGCCGCCGACTATGCTATCCGTCAGGAGTTCAAGCCGCAGAAGGGCGACGTCGTCATCACCAAACAGCGCGCCAGCGCCTTCTACGGTACGCCGCTCGCCGCGCACCTCACGCAACTCGGCGTTCAGACAGTGATCGTGTGCGGCGAAAGCACGTCGGGCTGCGTGCGCGCCAGCGCGGTCGATGCCTATTCGCATGGCTACCATGTGGTGCTCGCCGAGGAATGCTGCTTCGATCGCAGCCTGATGTCGCACAAGGTCAATTTGTTCGACATGCATCACAAATATGCCGACGTCATGCACGTCGACGAGATCATCGCACACCTCGCCAAAACCCCAGCCATTAAAAGGGCAAGCTGACATGAAGCCGGCGCGTTACGGTCCGTTCCCCTATTCGCCGATCACCCGCCGGCCACCGCTGAAATGGCCGAACGGCGCGCACGTTGCACTGTGGGTCATTCCGAACATCGAATTCTTCGCGCTTGATGAGAAGGTTCCTGCGGGCTCGGGCGGTACGGGCGCACCGGTTCCGGACGTACCGACATGGTCGTCACGCGATTACGGCAATCGCGTCGGCGTGTTCCGGCTGATGGAGGTGCTGGAGCGGCACGGCATCCGCGCCACCGTAGCGCTCAACAGCGAATTGTGCGCCGAGCATCCGGAAATCATCGAAGAGGGCAACAAGCTGCGCTGGGAGTGGATGGGGCATTGCGAAAGCAATACCCGCCGTCTCAATGCGGCAGCGCCTGGCGAGGAACCGCGTATTATCAAGAATGCGCTGTCGACGATCGAAAAAGCCACCGGCGCGCGGCCGCGCGGCTGGCTCGGCTCCGGCCTGCAGGAGACCTGGGACACACTCGACCTGCTCGCCGCCGAAGGCTGCGACTATGTGTGCGACTGGACGAACGACGACCAGCCGTACATCATGAACCTCGAAGGCGGCCGCACGCTGGTCAGCGTGCCGTATAGCCATGAAATAAACGACAAGCCGGCCTTCGAACGCTTCAACCGTACGGCGGATCAGTTTCGCGACATGATCTGCCGCCAGTTCGACGTGCTGTATCGCGAAGGTGCCGAGTCGGGCCGCGTGATGGCGATTGCGATTCACCCTTACCTGACCGGCGTCCCGCACCGTATCGACGCCTTCGACGCGGCGTTGCGGTACATCAGTCAGCACGGCCGCGTATGGAAGACCACCGGCACGGAGATTGCAGCGCACTTTCGGGCCCATGGGGGCAAACCAGTTGCCGGCAAACCGTGATCGCCGGCAAACAATGATCGGAGGGGATCATGCGCCGTGAAGCCATTCTGCGTTCCGCCGCTGCGCTGCTGACAGTTCTCATGGCCGCCGCAGTGACCGCTCCGGCGCGCGCCCAGGAGAAAACGATCACACTCGGCACCGTCGGCCAGCCCTCGGCCAACATGTGGCCGACGCTGATCGCCATGCAAAAGGGCCTCTACGCCGCTGAAAAAATCAAACCGGACATCGTTTACGTGCCGTCGAGCGCCGCGCTGGTGCAGCAGGTCACCGCCGGATCGCTCGGCATCAGCATCTCGACCGGACTGGTCGATCCGCTACGGGCGGTCGGCATGGGCGCGCCGGTTGCCGTCGTACGCATCGAGGTGCAGGCGCCACCCTACGATCTGGTCGCCAAGCCGAGCATCAAGAGCCTCGCCGATCTGAAGGGCAAGCTGATCTCGCTCGGCGGCGCCAAGGACATCACCCGCATTTATGTCGAGCGCATGCTGGCGCCGCACGGCGTCAAGCGTGGCGATTTCGATATGGTGTTCGCCGGCGCCACCGTGGCACGCGCCGCAGCTTTGGCGGCCGGCGCGGTCGACGCCGCAATCCTCTTGCCGGCGTTCAATTTCCAGACCATCGCGAAAGGCTTCCACAGCCTCGGGCTGACCGCCGATTATGCCAAAGACCTGCCGTTCTCGGGGACCGCCGTTAATGTCGCCTGGGCCAACGCCAACAAGGACGCCCTCAACAGGCTGCTGCGCGCGCAGGACAAGGCGACCGTATGGTTCCAGGACCCTGCCAATCGCGAGGAGGCGGTCAATATCCTGCAGACCGCAAGCCACCTGAGCAAAGACGATACCGAGAAGGCGTACGCCTTCTTCCACGACGGACACCTGTTCGATCTGACCGGGAAGGTCTCCAAGGCAAAGCTCACGGCGCTCGCCAAGGCGATGGAAAGCCTGGGCGACATGCCCGGAGCACTCGATGTCAACAAGGTCGTGCTGCCCGGCGTCACCCAGGTCGCGGACTGATCGCATGCGGCTGCAATCGTTTCGCGTACTCGTTCTGACAATGGCGGCCGCGCTGTTGGCCGTACCGGCGGCGCGCGCCGCCGATACCGTGCAAATTGGCTCGGTCGATGCCACGTCGGCCAATCTCTGGCCGCTACATATCGCGATCAGCAACGGCTATTTCGCGGCCGAAAATATCAAGATCGATCTCGTGTTCGCGCAGTCGAACGCCTCGGTGATCCAGCAACTAGCTGCCGGGTCCTACAACATTGCGCCAAGCGCCGGCATGGTCGACCCGATCCGTGCCGTCAGCAAAGGCGCGCCCGTGGCGCTCATTCGCATTGTCATCAAGGCGCCACCCTACGCACTGCTCGCCAAACCAGCGATCGGCAAGATCGAAGATCTCAAGGGCAAGACCATCATCATCGGCGGTCCGAAAGACATCACCCGCATCTTCACCGAGCGGATGCTCGCCCCACACGGGCTGAAATCCGGCGACTATGATTACGTCTATGCGGGCGCCACCAGCGCACGCTTCTCGGCGCTGAAATCCGGCGCCGTCGATGCGGCGCTGTTGACCTTGCCGTTTAATTTTTTCGCCGAAGGCCAGGGCTACCGCAATCTCGGCTTTACCTTCGATTATCTGCCCAAGATGCCGTTCGCCGGCATGGCGGTGAACCGCGACTGGGCGCTCCAACACCCCGATCTCGTCAAGCGTTTCCTCGATGCCTACAACAAGGGCGTTGCCTGGTTCGACGATCCGGCCAACCGCGAGGCCGCCGTCAAGGTTCAAATGGCGACGAGCAAAATCAAAGCAGATGATGTCGAGAAGGCCTACACCTTCCTGCACGACAAGAAACTGTTCGAGCCGACTGGAAAGGTCTCGAAGGAAAGCGTCAATTCCGTTATTGACGCGCTGCGCGGTCTCGGCGACGTCGGCGCCGATTTCACTGTCGATCGCGTCATCCTGCCAGGCGTAACCCAAGTTTCCGACTGACGACCAACGGGCGATATGAGCGCGACCAGCGAAGGACTGAAAGTGGCAAATGCGCCAGCCGCCAGGCCGGGAGAATCGCGCGCGCCGCCGCGGTTTCTGTCGACGGTGCGGCGTCACTATCTCGCCAGTACGCTGTCGGTCGCCGGCGGCCTCCTGCTATGGGAATTGGTCAGCCGCTTTGTGATCGCCAACGCCCTGTTTCTGGCCGCGCCGTCGCAGATTGCGGTCGCTATTGTCAACCTGGCGCGCACCGGACAGCTGTGGCGCGATATTGGCGTCAGCAGCGCCGAGTTCGCCGTTGGCTACGTGATTGCCTGCGTGCTCGGCGTCGCGCTCGGGCTCGCCATGGCGTCGAGCGCCACCTTCAAGCAAGCGGTGCAGCCGTGGGTGTCGGGTCTTTACGCCACGCCGACGATCGCGCTGGCGCCATTGTTCATTCTTTGGTTTGGCATCGGCATCTGGTCGAAGGTCATCGTCGTCATCACGCTGGTGCTGTTCCCGGTCACCATCAATACCGAGGCCGGACTGCGCACCACGAGCGAACGCCTGATCGAGATGCTGCGCTCGTTCGGCGCCAGCAAGCAGCAGATTTTCTTCAAGGTTTCGCTGCCCTCTGCCGTGCCATTCATTCTCGCCGGGCTGAAGCTCGGCATCGGCCGCGGCCTGATCGGCGTCGTGGTGGCAGAGCTGTTTGGCTCGCGCGCCGGCCTCGGCAACCTGATCAGCCAGTCCGCCGATGCCTTCAACATGCCGGAGCTGTTTGCCGGCGTCGTCATCCTGGCGTTCGCCGGCATCGTCATGACCGCGGGCTTCGGCAAGCTCGAACAACACCTCGTGCCGTGGACCCGGGATTGAGCATGGCGTCGAAACTCGCGATCTCGCGGCTCAACAAGTCGTTCGGCGGCCTCGAAGCGCTGCGCAGCATCGATCTCGCCATCGATCGCGGCGAGTTCCTTTCGGTCGTCGGACCGAGCGGCTGCGGCAAGACCACATTCCTGCGCATCATCGCCGGCCTCGAACAGGCGAGTTCCGGCGAGGTACGGCTCGACGGCCATATCGTGCGCAAGCCGGGCGGCGACCGCGGCTTTGTGTTTCAGAACGACAATCTGCTGCCGTGGCGCGACGTCTTCGCCAACGCCATGATCGGCCGTGAAATCTCAGGCCAGACCGGCCCGGCGCAGCGCAAGCACGCCATGGACCTGCTCAAGCTCGTCGGACTTGAAGGCTTTGAGCACTATTACCCGCGCCAGCTTTCCGGCGGCATGCGCCAGCGCGTCAATCTCGCCCGGGCGCTCGCGATCGATCCGGAAATTCTGCTGATGGACGAGCCGTTCTCGGCGCTCGACGCGCAAACCCGCGAGATCATGCAGACCGAGCTGCTGCGCATCTGGGACGAAGGCCGCAAGACGGTGCTGTTCGTTACCCACCAGATCGACGAAGCGGTTTTTCTGTCTGACCGCGTGCTGGTGTTTGCGCGCCGCCCCGGCCGGCTGCAGGAAGAGGTCAAGATCGGATTGCCACGACCGCGCAATCTGACCATGAAGCGAACGCCGGAATTCGTCAAATTGGTCGATCACATCTGGCGGCTGATCGAAGATGACGTGCGGGCGGCAGCGCTTTACGAAAACGCCTAGACTAGGCCGAAGCGGCAGCCGTCCGGTGCGAGGCGGGGCAGATCGTCCCATTAACCTTGCGGGTGGCCCCGGGGCAGAGAGCCCGGGCAGATTGCCACGTGCGCCCTCATGCTCCCTTTTCATGGGCGCCAAAGCGAGGCATCTTAGCTCTGAAACTTCCGCGTCATCTGAAGTCGGCGTTCTACCCGGCCGCGAGATGACGACTGAAGTGGATAAAGCAAAAAACTCGCCCTCTGGAGGAAACCATGACCCATCGCATCACACGCCGCGGCGTTAACGCCGGCATCGGCGCCGCTTTGATCACACCCGCGTTGTCCGCTGCGCCCGCCTTCGCGGCGGGCGAGCCCATCAAGATCGGCTTTTCCATGGCGCAGACCGGCTCGCTCGCGGGGGCGGGCCAGCAGGCGCTGCTCGGAATGAAGATTTGGGAGGAAGACATCAACGCCAAGGGCGGCCTGCTCGGCCGGCCGGTCAAGCTTATCTATTACGACGATCAAACCAACCCTTCGAGCATACCCGGCATCTACACCAAGTTGATGGATGTCGATAAGTGCGACCTCGTCGTCGGTCCTTACGGCACCAATCTGGTAGCACCGACCATTCCGGTCATCATACCGAAGGGAAAGGTCTTAATCGGGCTGTTTGCACTCGATGCGAATGCGGAATTCCATTACCCGAAATATTTCGCGATGATCCCGTCCGGCCCCACGCCCAAGCAAGCGTTCACCGAAGGCTTCTTTCAACTCGCGGCGGCGCAGAATCCAAAGCCGGCGACGATCGCAATCGCGGCCGAGGACGCGGAGTTTTCGCACAACCTCGCCGACGGCGCTCGCGACAATGCAAAAAAATACGGTTTCAAGGTCGTCTACGACAAGAAATACCCGCCGTCGACAACCGATTTCTCGCCTATTATCCGAGCTATCCAAGCAACAAACCCGGATCTTGTCGTCGTCGGTTCCTATCCGAATAGCTCGGTCGGCATGATTCAGTCCGCGCATGAGCTGGGCCTCAAGCCCAAGATGATGGGCGGTGGTATGGTCGGGTTGCAGTACACCGCCATCAAGAGCAAACTGAAAACCCAGCTCAACGGCATCATCAACTATGAGACCTGGGTGCCGTCGCCGAAGCTACTCGCGCCGGCGGCCGACTTCTTCAAAAAATACCAGGCGCGGGCGCCGAAGCTTGGTATCGATCCGCTCGGCTATTATCTCGGCGGCTGGGGCTACGCTTATCTGCAAGTCCTTGCGGACGGCGTCACAGCAACCAAGAGCCTCAGCGACGACAAGATCGCCAACTATCTGCGCACCCATACGTTCGACACGATCATGCACTCGGGCATAAAGTTCGGCAAAGATGGCGAGTGGACCAAGTCGGGAATGCTGCAGGTGCAGTATCACGGCATTACCAACGCGGCGAACCTCGATACTTGGCGCGGCATGAGCTATCAGACGGTGCTGACGCCGGCCGATGAGGAGACCGGCAAGGTCATCTATCCTTACGCGAAGGCCCTCAGTTAAGGCATGACCCCGAGCAGTTTTCGGGTATGATCAGGCTTCGTCGGCAAACCAGGGCGGGATGACGGGATCATCCTGCCCTGTCGGCTGTGGCATTCAAACAACTCTGTGGAGGAGTACATGCAACGACAAGTCACGCGGCGCCGGGTCAATGCGGGCATCGGTGCCGCGCTGGTTTCGCCGGCCCTCGGCGCACGCGCGCTGGCGCAGGGCACTGGTCCGATTAAGATCGGATTCGGCATGGCGCTGACCGGACCGCTCGCGGTGAACGGCCAGCAGGCGCTGCTCGGCGCCCAGATCTGGTCCGAGGAGGTCAACGCCAAGGGTGGCTTGCTCGGCCGCCAGGTCCAATTGATCCATTATGATGATCAGTCTAATCCGTCGAACATTCCGGGCCTCTACACCAAGCTGCTCGAGGTCGACAAAGCCGACCTCGTGGTCAGCGGCTACGCCACCAATATGGTGGCGCCCGCCATTCCGATCGTGATGCAGAAGAACAAGACCTTCCTCAGCTTGTTTGCGCTCGACGCCAACAGCGAGTTTCACTATCCGCGATATTTCTCGTACATCCCGACCGGCGGCCCAAACCCGAAGCAGACCATCAGCGAGGGCTTCTTCCAGGTGGCGGCGGCGCAAAGTCCGAAGCCGCAAACCGTGGCGATCGCGGCCGAGGACGCCGAGTTTTCGCGCAACGCCGCCGAAGGCGCGCGCGCCAACGCCAAGCAATATGGCTTCAAGGTCGTCTACGACAAATCCTACCCGCCGAACACGACCGACTATTCGCCGGTCGTCCGCGCGATCCAGGCGAGCAATCCAGATCTTCTGTGTGTCTGCTCGTATCCGCTCAGTTCTGTCGGCATGCTCTTGGCCGCCAACGAACTCGGCTTCAAGCCGAAGATGATCGGCGGCGCCATGGTGGGGCTGCAGGCCACAGCCATCAAGAGCAAGCTCAAGGCCCACCTCAACGGGGTCGTCAATTACGACAACTGGGTCCCATCGGCGAAGATGATGGCGCCGGCTGCGGAGTTCTTCAAGAAATACCAAGCGCGCGCGCCGAAGCTCGGTATCGATCCGCTCGGCTATTATCTCGGCGGCTGGGGCTACGCCTACCTGCAGGTCTTGCAGCAGGCCATCGAGGGCACCAAGAGCATCGCGGACGAAAAGATCGCCAATTATTTCCGCGGCAATGCCGTCAACAGCATTATGGCGGAGGGCGTGCGGTTCGGCAAAAACGGCGAGTGGGTCAAGGCCCACCAGCTGCAGGTGCAGTATCACGGCATTACCGACGCCGCGAACCTCGAAACATGGCGCGGGATGAGCTATCAGACCGTGGTGTCGCCGAGTGAAGAAGTCACCGGCAAGGTCATTTATCCCTACGCCAACGCGTTGAAGGCTTAGCTCATCCTCTCAGTGAGGTGAGATCAACGGCGCGGGGTGGGGCAGAGGAGACAAATGCTGTTACCCACCTCGCTTGTCGGTTCCTACCCGCAGCCCGAATGGCTGATCGACCGCCCCAAGCTGTCGAAGCAGGTGCCGCGCGTGCGCGCGGACGATCTCTGGCTGGTCCCGCCCGATAAGCTCGAAGCGGCGCAGGACGACGCCACCGTCATCGCCATTCACGATCAGGAACGCGCCGGGCTCGACATCATCACCGATGGCGAGCAGCGGCGCGAAAGCTACTCGAACCGCTTCGCCACCGCGCTTGACGGCGTCGACGTGAAAAATCCAGGCAGCACCATCAATCGCAGCGGCCGCCCCATTCCGGTGCCCCGCGTGGTCGCACCCATTCGGCGGCGGCATCCCGTCGAGGTGCGCGATCTGCAGGTGCTGCGCGCCAATACCAACCGCACCGTCAAGGCGACGGTGCCCGGGCCGTTCACCATGAGCAAGCAGGCCCAGGACGACTATTACAAAGACGAGGAAGCGCTGGCGCTGGCCTATGCGGACGCGCTCAACGCCGAAATCAAGGATCTGTTCGCAGCCGGCGCCGACGTCGTGCAGATCGACGAGCCGTGGATGCAGCAGCATCCGGACAAGGCCCGCCAGTACGGGCTCAAGTCGCTTGACCGCGCGCTCGACGGTGTGACCGGCACGGTCGCGGTCCACCTGTGCTTTGGCTATGCGGCTGTGGTGCACGAGAAGCCGTCGGGCTACTCGTTCCTGCCCGAATTGGAAGGCTCGAAGGCCCAGCAGGTTTCCATCGAGGCGGCGCAGCCCAAGCTCGACCTCGCGGTGTTGCGCGAATTGCCGTCGAAAACCATCATTCTGGGCGTCATCGATCTGTCGAACATGGAGCCGGAGACGCCGGAACTCGTCGCCGCGCGCATCCGAAGGGCGCTTGCCCACGCGCCGGCCGATCGGGTGGTGGTCGCGCCGGATTGCGGCATGAAATACCTGCCGCGCGCGATCGCTTTTGCTAAAATGAAGGCCATGGCCGAAGGCGCCGCACAGGTGCGGCGCGAAATTACCGGCAAATGAATTCTGGCATTCCAAGGAGACCCCCATGCCCTACGTGACGGAAAAGACCCTGACCGATGTGGTGCGCCAGCGCTGGAGCGACATTCCCGATGCGCGGCTGAAGCAGGTGATGCAAGCGGTGGTGAAGCACCTTCATGCCTTCGTGCGCGAGATCGAACCGACCGAAGCCGAATGGGCCACGGCAATCGATTTCCTGACTCGCACCGGGCAGATGTGCGACGAGAAGCGTCAGGAATTCATTTTGATGTCGGACGTTCTTGGCGTCAGCATGCTGGTCGACGCCATCAATCATCGCCGCCCAAGCGGCGCGACGCCCAGCACAGTCGAGGGTCCGTTCCACGTACCCAACGCACCGGCCTTTGCCAACGGCGCCAACATGGCGGTCGATGCGCCGGGCATTCCGTGCTTCGTCGTCGGCAAGGTGAGCGGGCTTGCGGGCGAGCCGGTCGCCGGCGCCACGCTCGATCTGTGGCAGACCGACGGCGACGGTCTATACGAGGCACAGCGACCGGAAATCGACGGTGTCTGGATGCGCGGCCTCTATCGCGCGCAGCCCGATGGCTCTTATCTGATCCGCACCGTGGCGCCGATCGCCTATACGATCCCGATGGACGGCACGATCGGCGAACTGATGAATCGCACCAATCTCAGTCACATGCGGCCGGCGCACATTCACTTCGCGCTGAAAGCGCCCGGTTATCACGGCCTGGTGACGCATCTGTTCCAGTCCGGCGACAAGTGGATCGAGCATGACGCGGTCTACGGCGTGAAGGAGCCGCTGATCGTCGATTTCAAGAAACTGCCCGCAGGCTGCAAAGCGCCGTCCGGCGAGATCATGAACGAGCCGTTCTGCGTGGTGAACTACGACTTCGTGCTGGAACGGCAGGCGCAGGCGGCTGCGGCCTAAAACTTCTCCACGCTTGGCAACCGCCATCGAACCGGCTTGGTGGCGCGTCGCCGACCGACGTCACGTCCTTCACCCGCGGAGAGCAAAAGCAAAGCTCTCCGCCCTGCCCCTTTCGATCTTATGAAAATTGCCATTCCCGACGACTACCAGGACATGGTGGATCGGCTCGCGTGCTTTTCCTTGATCCGCCACCATGACGTTGTCCGTTACCGCGAACCCGCCCGCGATCTCGATCAGCTCGTTGAGCGGCTCGCCGACGCCGACATCATCGTTTCCATCCGCGAGCGCGTTCATTTTTCTCGCGCGCTGCTCGAGCGCCTGCCCAAATGCCGGCTGCTGGCGCTGGTCGGCCGCAATTCCCAGCGGATCGATTTCGCCGCCGCCACCGAACTTGGTATTCCGGTCTCAACCGGCGTCAGCAATTCCCCGGACGCGCCGGCCGAATTGACGCTGGCGCTGATCCTCGCTTCACGGCGCAACGTCGCGCTCGAAACGGAGCGCATGAAGCGCGGCGACTGGCCGTGTACGCTGTCGCACCGGCTGCGCGGCTCGACGCTCGGCGTCTACGGCCTGGGCACGATCGGCTCGCTGGTGGCGCAAGGCGGCAAGGGTCTTGGCATGAAGGTGCTGGCCTTCGGGCAGAGCAAATCGCAGGAGAATGCCGCCGCCGCGGGATACGAGTACGCGCGGTCGAAGGCCGAGTTGTTTGAGCGCGCCGACGTGCTCTCGGTCAGCGTCCGGCTGCAGCGCGAGACCAGGGGGCTTATCGGCCCGGACGATTTCGCCCGCATGAAGCCGACCGCCTTGTTCGTCAATGTGTCGCGCGCCGAACTGGTGCAGCCGGGCGCCCTGCTCGACGCGCTGCGCAAAGGCCGCCCCGGTTATGCGGCGGTCGATGTCTATGAGGAAGAGCCGATCATGAACGGCGAGCACCCGTTCCTGAAAATGCCGAACGTGCTCTGCACGCCGCATCTCGGCTGGGCTGAATGGGACAATTTCGAGCTCTATTTCCGGGAATGCTTCGAACAGATCCAGAAATTCGAAAAGGGCGAGCCGCTGCGGCTCGCCAATCCGGCGGTCAAGCCGCGGTTTGCGGCAGGACCCGCTGCCTGACTCTCACATCAGCGTTGTTCGATTCGCATGTCGCACTGTCGTTTTGGTGACATCTCCTGCACTAAAGATATTGAACGCTTCTGCCGGTTTTTGACCGCAAGGAGGTTGTTATGACCTGGGGTATGTCGACCCACCTGTTTCTGCAAATCCACGTGGCGCTGAGCCTGATCGGCATCGTGACAGGCCTGATCGTGCTTTACGGCCTCTTATCGGGCCGCGCTCTCGGCGGCTGGACCGCGCTGTTTCTCCTCACCACGATCTTGACCAGCATCACGGGCTTTCCTTTGCCGCCATTCGGGCTCGACCCGCCGCGGATGGTCGGCATCCTGTCGCTGGTCCTGCTGGCGGTGGCGGTGGGCGCGTATTACGCCTTTCACCTCCACGGCGGGTGGCGGTGGGTCTACGTCGTTACGGCGATGGCGGCGCTTTATCTGAACTGCTTCGTCGCCGTTATCCAATCGTTTGCGAAGATCCCGGCGTTGCATGCGCTGGCGCCGACGCAATCGGAACCGTCGTTCCTCATCGCGCAACTCGTCGTGCTGGCCCTGTTCGTCGTGCTGGGCTTTCTCTCCGTGCGCAAATTCCACCCGCAAGTGGCGTAGCGGGCCCCGAGCAAAACCTTCGCTGTCAGATCATGTAAAGGCGTGCTGCTTCCATGGAATCAGCACGCGCTCCATCCAATTTACGCCGCGATTAAGCAGCACCGCGAGGGCGGCGATGACGATCAACGGCGCGAAATATTTGGCGAGCGACAATGTCTCGCCGTAGAACTGAAACATGTAGCCGATGCCGGTCGCGACGATCAGCAATTGTCCCACGATGATGCCGACCAGCGCGCGGCCGACCGCGATGCGCAGCCCTGCGAAAATGTAGGGCAGCGCCGATGGCAGCACCACAATACGCAGGATTTCGCGCTTGGTGCCCCCGAGCGAGCGAGCGACCTCGACCAAAAAGCTGTCCGCTTCCTTCGCCCCGCTCTCGACGGTCAGCAATTGCGGAAACACAGCCGACACGAACACGAAGATGACAAGCGTCAGATTGCCGACGCCGAACCAGGCGATGAACAGCGGCAGCCAGGCGATGTTGGGAATCGACCAGAACACGAAGATATACGGGTCAAGAATGCGCGCCGCGGGCCGAAAAATCCCGAGCACGAGACCAAGCGCCGTGCCGACGATGAAGGCTACAACGAGGCCCACGGCGAACGGCCAGATCGTCTGCGCGGTGGCGCGCACCAATTCCCCGGAAGCCGTCAAGGTGACGAATGCGGTAAAGACGTCGATAGGCGCCGGCAGGATGATCGGTGGCACTTTCATGCTCACGATCTGCCAGATCGCGAGAAAGACAATCGCCGAAAGGATGCTCAGCAGATAGTGATTGCCGCCGATCGCGGCGGCGAGCGATCTGCCGTTCCTGGGCGGCGGCCCGGGGAGCAGATTGGTGGTCTCGCTCATAGCTCCTCCTTGAGGCTCTGCCAGGCGATGCTGCGCAGGCGGGAAAATTCCGCCTCGGCGCGCGCATCGTAGCTGTAGCGCGGCTGCGGCAGCTTCACCTCCAGAACCTGTTTGATCCGCCCCGGCCGGCGCCCCATGATGACGACGGTGTCGGACAGATAAATCGCTTCGTCGAGGTCATGGGTGATGAACAGCACGGTGCTGCTGACGCGTCCCCACAGCGACAACAGCTCGTCCTGCAGCACCGCGCGGGTCTGCGCATCGAGTGCGCCGAACGGCTCGTCCATCAAGAGAATCTCAGGCTGGCGCACCAGGGCGCGCGCCAGTCCCACGCGTTGCTGCATGCCGCCCGACAACTGGTGCGGATAATAGTGCTCGAAACCCTTCAGACCGACCAGCGCAATCGTCGCGTGAACACGTTCGACCTCCGCCGCGTCGAGCACGCGGCGATGCATCTGGAGCTGAATGCCGAGAGCGACGTTGCCTTCGATCGTCTTCCACGGCATCAAGCCGATGGCCTGAAACACCATCGACATTTTCGGGCTCGGCCCAGTCAGCACCGTGCCGTCGAGCCGCACTTCGCCGCCATCTGCAATGATCAGACCGGCCGCCATGCGCAGCAGCGTTGTCTTGCCGCAACCGCTCGGACCGACCACGGAGACGAAACGGCCGCCGCCCAGCTTCAGGCTGAAATCGGCCAGCGCGGCGAGATTTTCGCCGCGCGGGCTCCGGTAGCTTTTGCGAAGATTGACGAACTCAAGTTCAGGCATGACCGGCGGACTCGATCCGGAATGAACCAGCGCACGGCCCGCCGGCCGGCCAGGACAGTCGATCGTCCAATTTACTTCGCTGCGGCGGCCTTGCTGCCGTCCCAGTCCGGAACATCGGGCAAGCCCGGAGTTCCCTTGACGACGCCCATCTTGTCGAGCGCGGCCTTGAGCGGGCCAGTGTCATAGATGTCGGACGGTTTGGACAGATACTGATTGGCGCTCTCGCTGCGCAGCTTGAAAAACAGATCCATGACCTTTTGCGTGGCCGCATAGTTGATGCCGCCGTTGACCGAGAAATAGCCGCCGTCGTGGAATTCCTGCCAGGCGTCGTGCAACTGCTTGTCGTTCAAGCCGGCCTCCTTGAATATCTTACCGGCCGCCGCGACCCAGGAATCGGCATTGTTCTCCCATTGCCGGTTGGCATCGAGCATCATCTCGACATAGCGCGTTGCCTCGGCCTGATGGCCTTTGAGCCAATCGTCACTCGCCACCACCACAAGCCGCGGCACCGGCGGTGTGTGCTTGGAGGTATGTGCAATCACGACGTGGACTTGCTTGGTGTAACCCTTGGCCTCGGCGAGCATGACGGCGAGGTGCGAGAGGCTCGCGAGCTGCGTCCGCCCGGTGTCAAGCGCTTCGAGGCGCGCCGCGTCGGCACCCGAGATCGCCGTCCACCTGAAAGCGTCGGGCTTGAGGCCCATGCCCTCGACCGTCATCTGCGCGTTGAAGCGCTGCGCGCCGCCAAGGCTGGCGACGCCCCAGGGCTGGCCCAGGGCGTCTTTGAGGGTTTTGTACTTGTTGCTGGCCAATACCTCCTCGTCGCCGTAAGGGGTCATCACCATGAGGATTTTGATCTTGGCCCCGGAGTAGATGCCGCCCATCACCGAGATGATGTCGCTGGTTGCAACTTCGGTATTGCCGGTGACGATTGCCTGAACCCGCGCCGGGCCGCCGCCGCCGAGCTTCGGGCCGGCCTCGTAGGTCAGTCCATATTTGGCAAACAGGCCCATGGCATTCGCCATCTCGTTAAACGACAGGGACGGGTCGGGAGTCGGCTCCAGTTCGGTCGCCTTGATGGCGGTCGGCGCGCTCGCGGTCTGCGCATGTGCTGCCACCGATACTCCGGACACAAGCGCCGTTGCGGCGCTCAATAAAACCCAGGCCGCGGCACGGCGCGGCAGTGCGTTGACTCGAAGCATTCTTCTTACCTCCCTGACGAGTTCATTCTTCCTGGAACATGCCGGCGTCGGTTGGCAAGTCCTGCCGGCCGGACGGCGGCGCTAAACGCCCATTCGGCCAATTCTCTACCCTCAGAGAGCAGGAGGGGCCATGCGGCAGGTCCGCCCACGCCGTGCAGAACAGGCCGCGTCTCAGGGACCGCGTTCCAATGCGGCGCGATCCCATTTGGCGAGATCGGCCGCCGCCGCATAGGTCTCCTGCAAGAAGCCGAGCAGCAGGTTATCGGGGTCACGTGCTTCGCGCACCGCGTCGTAGGGCAGGATGAATTGACCGACGTCCTTGTTGTAGGCGGCATCGGCCGTGGTCAGACGCGTCGCGCCGTAACCGTCCGGCTCCGGGTACGCATAGACGTAATAGGCGGCGCGGCCGAAGCCGCCGTTGCCGGGCCAGAAGCCGCAACTCGAACATTCGCGCGAATAGGCTTCCGCCATCACCCAGTCGGCGACGTGCGGCGTGTGACCTTTTGGCGGCGGCGCTGTGCGGCCGGAAAATCGCGTCACCGCCAGATCGAAGCTGCCCCAGAAAAAATGTACCGGGCTGGCCTTGCCAAGAAAGCGCGAACGAAACGTGTTCATCACGCGCGCGGATTGCACCAGCGCCCGGTGGAAACGCGCAACATATTCGGCATCGTACTGCGCGTGCGCGCGATCCTGATCGAAGGCAATGCAGTTTTCGATCTCGCAAGGCGTGGCGGAGATCCGCACATCAATGCCGAGCCGTTGCAGGCGCCCCATGAACTCCGCATAGAATTCGGCGACCGCCATCGGCCGCAGCGGCAGGCTCTCGCGGCGGCCGTCGCTGGTTTCTATGTCGAGGCGATGATCGATGAAATCGAACACGATATCGAACACGCCACCGCGATACGGGATGGCGCGTTTGGCCACGCCGCGCGCAGTGACGTGCAACGTCACGTTCCACCAGTGATTGACGAGCGGCGTCCGCGCGAGGATGACCTTGCCGGCAACCTGCATCCACAATTGCAGCGTTTCGCAGCTCCCGCTCCACGCCGCATACGGCAGGTCGGGCCATTGTGCGTTGTTGTTGTTCATCACTTCATGAGATGCCCGAATCGAGCGAGTGCCTCGCGCCGGTCGTCCGCGGTCGGCATATTCACCGCCGGAAACTTGTCGCGCCAATGGTAGGGCCGGCAGGCGTCGATCACGGCACGGCTGTTGGTGTAATCGCCGATCGCCTTGCGCTCCGGCTCGAGCCGCGGATCGAGCGGAGTCGACCAGGCACCACGGATGACGTCGATCGAAGTGGCCGGATCGGAGCGCGTGATCAGCGCCCAGATGACCTCGTCGAGATTCGACACGTCGATGTCGTC
>DASZWK010000420.1:0-17576 GCA_035546235.1 Xanthobacteraceae bacterium
GGGATCAAACCTCACCGCGTTGACGCTGCCGTCGTGGCCGCGCAAGACTGAAATCACTGCGCCGGTCCGAGCGTCCCACACCTTCGCGGTATCGTTGTCAGCTGGTGCGGCGACCCGCATTCCGTCCGGTGATATCGCCGCGCGCCAGATGCGTTTGCCGTCGGCCTTCTGGCCGGTTTCGATGGTGACGGCTTCGTCGGTCCATAATCGCGCCGTGCGATCGCGACCGGCGGTCAAGATGCGGCTGCCGTCGGGGCTGAACATGGCGTCCAGGACCCAATTGGTGTGTCCCGCGAGAGTCGCGATTTCCTTGCCGCTCCTCGCGTCCCAAATTCGCGCGGTGCGATCGGTGGAGGCGGTGACGATATAGCGGCCGTCGGCGCTCGGTCTTGCCGTCATGACCGCGCCGTGGTGCCCGGCGAGCACCGCAAGTGTCGCTCCGCTCGACGCGTCCCATATCCGCGCCGTCTGGTCGTAGGACGCAGTGACGATGTGGTCGGTGCCGGGAATGTAATGGGCGGCAAAGACGCGGTCGGCGTGACCGCGCAGCGACTGCACCATCTTGCCGGTGACCGTGTCCCAGATTTCGGCCATGCCGTCGAGCGATGCCGTCACCACGTGACTGCCGTCTGGGCTGAACTCGCCCTGCCAAACTTCGGCACTGTGACCCGTAAGCTTCGACACCAGCGCGCCGGTGCGCCCGCTCCACAGCCGCGCCGTTCCATCCTTTGAGGTGGTCAGGATCAATGCACCGCTCGGACTGAACGCCACATCGCTCACCGCGGCCGTGTGTCCGGTGAATACGGCAAGCGACGTGCCGGAGGCGATATCCCAGAGACGCGCCGTCTTGTCCTGCGATGCGGTGAGCAGCCACGCGCCGTTGGGACTGAACGCAACGCGCGTGATCTCATCGGTGTGCCCCTTGAGAACCACGATGGTCTTTCCGGTCCGCACATCCCAGACGCGGGCGGTTTTGTCCTTGGCGCCGGTCGCGACCCGCGTGCCATCCGGGCTGAATTTCACGTCGGTGATGTCGCCGTCGTGTCCGCTCAATACGATGACGCGTTTACCAGTCGCCGCCGCCCAGATTTCGGCCTTGCTCGACGATGCGGTGATAACGAACTTGCTGTCGGCGCTGATCGCCGATGCGTGCACTTCGCCGCGCGGCTGCGGCAGCACGGCGAGTTCGCGCATGTGCAGCCGTCCATTGATTAGGTCGGCTTCGACTTCGGGCGTTGTGTGCTGCTCGGCCGCTTCCAGCGCCAGCAGCGTCCCGGTGGTGGCGTCACCGTCGATGATGCGCCGATCGGCGAGCGCGGCGAGCGCACGGCTTCCGGCCGCGATCGCCTGATCGCGCTCGGTGTCGGCCTCATGCGCGGCCTGCTCGGCGCGCTTGGTCTGGGTCTGAGCAACGTCGGTCTGCGCCTGCGCGACCACCGTCTCGCGCTGGGCGATCTGCCACTGCCAACCGGCGACGACGGCAAGTACGAGCGCCGCCGCGAGACCGACACCGGTGCGCCGGGCAATCCGCCGGTTCGCCGCCGCGAGCTGCTGCGCATCGCGCAGACGCTGCTCCTGCTCATGCCGCTCGCGATCGCGCCGCGCCTGATCGACCGCGGCAGCCTGCGCAATGAACTCACGCGTTTGCGGCGACAGGTCGCCGCCGAACCGTGCCAGTAATTGCTGGGCGCCATCCAGCAGCGCGGGTGACAATTCAAGATGCCGCGGCTTGGTTTCGGCTGGCGCCGCCAGCCATTCGCGCACGATCGGTTCGAGCGTATGGCGCACGCGGATCAGAACGGCGTTTTCGTGAACAATCTCGACCGCCTGCGGCCAGATGCGCAGCAATGCCTCATGCACCGGCCGCACCAGCGCCGATACGCCGTCACCTTCGGCGGTGAGCAGGCGGTTCGACACGAACGCTTCGACCAGTGCCTCACGCGCGACATTGCCGGCCTCGAATTTTTTGCGGTCGAGTGCGGTCACAATCGGCTGCGCGGCCCCGGTCAGCGGATCGGCGGCAACGTCGGTAACAAGCGCCGTGATCAACGCAGGCAGTTCGGCCTTCGCCGCATCGTTGAGCGTACCGAGCGCCTCGTTGGCGGTCTCGGTCACGGCCGCATCCATGCCGCGGTAGTCGGTGAAGCGCAGCACGCCGTCGCCGCGCGCCGCTTCCGCGGCATAAAGCCGTGACAGCGTCATTTGCAGCAGGGGCAGCGCGTCACCGCCCTTGGCGTCGACGACGAGCTGCGCCGACAGCGAGCTCCCGGGCTGCTGTTCGAACGCGAGCGGCGGCTGGCACGCCGCGACCGGCCGCGTCACAATCTCTTCAAGCTCGGCCGACGTCGGCGGCACGAGGTCGAATGTCTCGCCGGCCTCGCGCAATGCCACCAGGTCTTCGCTCGCCTGGAATCGCGCATAGGCGTCGCTGCGCAGGGTAAATACCAGATACGCCAGTCGGCGCCGGACCAGTTCGGCCACCAAACGCACGAAGGCCTTCGCCACATCCACGTCCGCCTCGACGAACAGTCGCTCGGCTTGATCGATGGCAAGCGCGAGCCGTGCCGGACGAACGCTCTCGTATTTGGCGTGCTCCTTGCGCGACTGTGCCGCCTTGTCGAGCGCCTCACGCAATGGCGCGATCGCGATATCGACATCGCCGGTCAATTGCTTGGCGAGAATTTCCTTGGTGCGAAACGCGCCTTGCCGCAGCTCCGGCCCCAGCGCCTTGTCGGCGAACAGACTTTCGGCAAGCGATGCGAACGGATCCGGCCCCGGCGCGACGATGGCGGTGCGCCACAAGTCGATCTCCGGGATGGCGCCCGGCAAAGTGAGCCGCGGCATCAGGCCGGCGCGCAACAGCGATGACTTGCCCGAACCGCTCGGCCCGATCACCAGCAAAAACGGCAGACGCTTCGGATCGGCTCCGGCCTCACGCAGCCGGTTGACCGCCTGCGCGATGGCGAGATCGCGGCCGAAAAAGACCCGGCCGCGGTCCGCTTCGAATGCCGATAATCCGGGAAACGGCGAGCCGCGCAGGCGGTCCCAGACCAGGCCCTGCGACAGGTAGCCCCGCCGCGCCAGCCATTGGCGCAAGCAATCGTCGAGCTTGGCAGAGAAATCGTCGACCGTCGCATAGTTCTGAAACGCCGCGATGAATTCGCCTTGTTTATTGCGGAACCAGCGGTCGAAAAAATCCTTGAGCCGCTGCCACTGCAATTCGACTTCGGCGCGGTCCGGCGCGTCGAGCGATACCGCGGGAGAATCCGGATAACGGAACACGTAGACGTCGGGCAGCTTGTCGACCTTGCGCCGCTCGATCGCGGTCAGGACCTCATAAGCGGTGCCGCTCGGATACGCCTCGCCCGTCGGCAGGCGCGGAAAGCCGTCCGGCAACGGCGTGCCGAGCCGAGCGCGGAAGATCGCCAGTACCAGATCGCAATCGGACGCTTCGGGGATCTGTTTCTGGAACGTGTCATGGGCCGAGTAATAGCTCGTTTCCCAGCGGATCGTCTCAATCCGCACCCGCTGGTCGAACTCGGCGTTGAGCCGTTCGACCACCAGATCGACTCGCTGCCGCTCCTCGGCGACATCGCCTGGAGACGACACGAACAAGCGAAGCAGCTCTTCGCTCAAGGCGACAGCCCCTGCCGAACTCCGCCCCCTAAAGCGGCGTGCGCAAGACTATGCCGTCAAAATCAGCTCGAGGCGACAGCAAACAGGCTTGTCGGATCGACCTTCACGCCGGGGCCCATGGTGGAGGAGATCGCCACCCGGTTGATGAACTGGCCCTTGGCGCCGGCTGGCCGTGCCTTTTGCACAGCATCGGCGAACGCCATGATGTTCTGCACCAGGCTTTCGGCTGGGAACGAGGCCTTGCCGACGCCGGCCTGCACGATGCCGGCCTTCTCGACGCGGAATTCGACCGAACCGCCCTTGGCGCCTTTGACCGCGGTGGTGACATCCATTGTCACGGTGCCGACCTTGGGATTGGGCATGAGGCCGCGCGGCCCCAAAACCTTGCCGAGGCGGCCGACCAGCGGCATCAGATCGGGCGTGGCGACGACGCGATCGAAGTCGATGGCGCCGCCCTGCACTTTTTCGACCAGATCCTCGGCGCCGACCACGTCGGCGCCGGCGGCCTTGGCCTCGTCAGCCTTGGCGCCGCGGGCGAACACGGCAACGCGGACCGAGCGGCCGGAGCCGTTCGGCAGGTTGACGACGCCGCGCACCATCTGATCGGCGTGGCGCGGATCAACGCCAAGATTCATCGCCACTTCGATCGTCTCGTCGAACTTGGCCTTGGCGCGGTCCTTGACCATCTTCACCGCATCGGAAAGCGGATAGAGCTTTTCGCGGTCGACGCCTTCGCGCGCTGCCGTCGTACGTTTGCCAAGCGAGCTCATGCCTTCACCTCCAGCCCCATAGACCGCGCCGATCCTTCGATCATACGCACTGCCGCGTCGATCGTGTCGCAGTTCAGGTCCTTCATCTTCTGCTCGGCGATCTCACGCACCTGCGCCTTGGTCACCGCGCCGGCCACGTCGCGGCCGGGCGTCTTCGAACCGCTCTCGAGTTTCGCCGCCTTTTTCAAGAAGTGCGAAACCGGCGGCTGACGCATCTCGAAGGTAAACGAGCGGTCGGCATAGACGGTGATGGTGACGGGGATCGGCGCGCCCTTCTCAAGCTTCTGCGTCTGCGCGTTGAACGCCTTGCAGAATTCCATGATGTTGAGGCCGCGCTGGCCGAGCGCGGGGCCGATCGGCGGCGACGGATTGGCCGCGCCCGCCGGCACCTGCAGCTTGACGTAGCCGGTGATCTTTTTTGCCATTCTACACTCCTGTTAGTGGTGCGGCTCACGGCGGCTGGCAAACCGCGCTTGCCTCCCACGTTGCAACTCCCTCTCCCCGCCTGCGGGGAGAGGTGAAACTTATACCTTCTCCACCTGTGCGAATTCCAGCTCCACCGGAGTGGCGCGGCCGAAGATCGAAACCGCGACCTTGAGCCGCGAACGATCCTGATCGACTTCCTCCACAGTACCGTTGAACGACGCGAACGGCCCGTCGGAGACTCGCACCTGCTCGCCGACCTCGAACTTGACCGAGGCGATCGGGCCCCGTACGGCGCCCTCCTCCATCTGCCGAATGAGCGATTGCGCCTCGGAGTCGGGCAGCGGCATCGGCTTGTTTTCGGAGCCGAGGAAGCCCGTCACCTTCGGCGTGTTCTTGATCAAGTGATAGGCGTCGTCGGTCATCTGCATCTTCACCAGCACATAGCCGGGCAGAAGCTTGCGCTCGCCCTCGACTTTGCGCCCGCGGCGGACCTCGACGACCTTTTCGATCGGCACCATGATTTCCTCGAACAAAGGCTCCAGCCCTCGCTGCTTGGCCTGCTCGCGGATCGATTCGGCGACCTTGCGCTCGAAATTCGAATAGGCGTGTACGGCGTACCAACGGCTCGTCATGTCACGATGTCCAGATCTGTCGAGACTATGAAGTCTTCGTCAATTGGGCCCATTCAGGTATTAATGCCGAGTACGAAACTCACAGCGATGCGCATGACCTGATCCGCCAGCAGAAAGAAGATCGACGCGACAGCCACCATGACGAACACCATGATGGTGGTCACGGTGGTCTCCTTGCGGGTCGGCCATGTGACTTTCTGCGCCTCGGCGCGCACTTCCTGCAGAAACTTGAACGGACTGACTTTTGCCATTGCTCGCACCAAATAGGCATTTCCCGCCCAAGCTGAAGGACGAGACCGATACCGACGGTTCCTGTTTGGGAAAATGTTCGCTGCGGAAGTCCGTTTCCGGGCCGCTGGCGATGGCGGGTATGTACTGTGACGGGCCGCGAGCGTCAAGGGATATAGCGAAAGGGATCAGAAATCCGGCGTAACCGTCGGGAATTAAGGCTGTTTAGCCACACGGATCCTGGCAGGAGTGGAGGGACTCGAACCCCCAACCCCCGGTTTTGGAGACCGGTGCTCTAGCCAGTTGAGCTACACTCCTTTACGGCGGCCTTTTCATGCCCTGTGGCGTGCAGGCGCGCAAGTCCGCCGGCGGCACGACAAGTCCGGCGGCACGGCAAGTCCGGCGGTCGAAGCCCGGCGAACCGTCCGATTGGCCACATTGTCTTCCTTCGGCCTTGGCTTCATAAAACGGCGGCGGTTTGACCTTAGATATATGGGGCTGGATTCAATGCGGACACGACGCGAACTCATTCTCAGCGCCGCCTGCGCGGCAGCCGCCGGTCCGGCACTCGCCGCAGAACCATCGCCGCACGATTTCGTCGCCGCGATCTACGATGCCTATAAAGGCAAGGACGCCCATGGCCGTCCGCTCGGCGACGATGCCGTCATTCGGCGCTATTTCGAACCGAAGCTCGCGGCGGCGATGATCAAGGAACGGCGCGCGGCCGCTCGGCGCAAGGAAGTCGGCAAGCTCGACTTTGATCCATTCGTCGACGCCCAGGACTGGCAGATCACGGCTTTCGACATCGCGGTCAGCGACGCCGGCCCCGGCAAAGCGAGCGCAACCGTCAAATTCGCCAACCTGGACAGCAAAAGCACAGTCGTGCTCGATCTGGTGAAGATCAAGGGGTCGTGGAAGATCAGCAACATCACTTGGACGCCGCACGACAAGCCGAATACGCTGCGCGGCCTCTTCGCGCTTTGAAAAGCGGACGAGCCGGGCATAGCGTGACGGGGGCACATCATTGCAACATCATCGGAGGAAACGAATGCTCAAACAAAAACCGGCGGCAAGAATTTTGCCCTGCGCCGCGCTGGCCATGGTGTGCGGCCTGACAATGACCGCAAGCGCACTGGCCCAAGGCGGCCCCAAGCCAACCGCGGCAGAGCCGGGCAACATGCAGAATGCAATAACCGGCACTTGGCAATGCAAGCCCAATCCCGATCCATGCACATGGCCGGGCGCCTCGCCCTCGATCACACAGTCCGGCAACGATCTGCAGATCAAGGGCGCCGACGGCGCCACCGCCGACGCCAGGATGACCAGCGCCACGACGATCAGCGCCGGCGGCACCTTCAACTCGTTCGGCATTGTGCGCCCGGACAAGTCGATCGATTGGTCGGACGGTACCAAGTGGAGCAAGCAATAGGGCCATTGCGACCTGGGCGCCGGCTTTGTTGCGCCGAGCGCCGGAAATTGCTATATTAAGCCTGCGGGCAGCCCTCGTTGGCGCCCCGAAGAAGCTAACGAAATTTGACCATTTGGCCCGCCGCCACCGGCGGGCCGATGGCTTTTTGGATTCGTGAAATGAATCGCCCGAACCGAACGGACCACATCCGTATCACCTCGCATCCGGAGCCCGGCGGCAAGCCGCGCTTCCCGATCCACTGGGGTGCGCCAACCCCGCGCGAGCGCGGCCCGATCATTGGCACGGTGTCGCGGCCCGGCGACCGCAACGCCATCGGCAGCCACGGCGGCTCTTATGCGCTCTATCGCGCGCTCGCTGTGTCCTCCGGCGCGCTTGATCCGATCCGCCGGCCGGACCTCACCAATACCGGCCCAGCGGTCAGCATCGGCCCGTTCGCCCAATGGAGCGAGCCGGGAAAAATCGTCTCGCTCGATCCCTGGGGTCATCTCGCCGCGCAGGCGTTCAAGACCGAGATCGCCGAGGGCATCGATATCCGCCCGACCATCGCCGTGACAAAAGCCCGGCTCGACCTGCACGAGATGCAGGCCGCGCTTGCCGCCGGCCGGCTCAAGGCCGATGGCGACCTCGTACACACCAATGGCAGCATCGCGGTTTCCAAGGTCGCGATTGATCCGGTCTGGTATCTGCCCGGCATTGCGGAGCGCTTCGGCTGCGCCGAAACGGTGCTGCGGCGCACCTTGTTCGAGCAGACCGCGGGCATGTTCCCCGAACTCGTCACGCGTCCGGACATGCACGTGTTCCTGCCGCCGATCGGCGGCACCACGATTTATCTGTTCGGCGATGTGGCCAAGCTTGCCGATCCGACGACCAAAATCACTTGCCGGGTCCACGACGAGTGCAACGGCTCCGACGTGTTCGGGTCGGACATCTGCACCTGCCGCCCCTACCTCATTCACGGCATCGAGGAATGCGCGCGCGGCGCCCAGGAAGGCGGCCTCGGCATCATCGTCTATAACCGCAAGGAAGGCCGCGCACTCGGCGAGGTCACCAAATTCCTGGTCTATAATGCGCGCAAGCGTCAGGAAGGCGGCGACCTGGCGAGCGCTTATTTCGAGCGCACCGAATGCGTCGCCGGCGTGCAGGACGCGCGTTTCCAGCAGTTGATGCCCGACACCATTCATTGGCTCGGCCTGCGCCGCATCGACCGCTTCGTGTCGATGAGCGACATGAAATATGACGCGCTGGTCGGCCAGGGCGTCGAGGTGGTGGAGCGCGTGGCGCTGCCGGAAGAATTGGTGCCGGCCGACGCCCACGTCGAAATGGAAGCAAAGAAGGCCGCTGGCTATTTCACGCCGGCGCCGCAAGCCGCCGACGCGGGCGACACGACCGGGCGCGCGCTCGACAAATACTGAGCGCGTCGTTTGGCGCCGCTTTTTGTCTCGGCACATTTATGAGTGATGATACGGCCGCCGCCTTTTCGCTTTTGAACGCCGCGGCGGTGCGCGCGCGGGCGAGGCGCATGCTGGCGCTCGGGCTGGATGACAAACTGCCCCATTTCCGCATCGATCTCGCCGCGCTCGACCACACCGCCGACCTTGTCGCCGCGACGACGCGGAAGAATTATCCGACGCTCGACGTGCCGTTCCATTCGCGCTGGCGGCATTTTGTGGTGAACGGTCGCGATCGGGCCGAAATCCTCACCCAACAGTTGGCCGACCGATACGAACGGGCGCGCGCCGCATTCGATCTCGCCATCGTCAGCGTGTTGCTCGACGCCGGCGCCGGACCGCAATGGCGCTATCGCGACGCCGCAACGGGTGACAGCATCGGCCGCTCCGAGGGCCTCGCGCTTGCGAGCCTCGACATGTTCGCGCACGGCGTTTTTTCTTGCGCGGCGGACAATCCTTTGCGCGCCGATGCCGCGGCCTTGGCGCGAATCGATACCGCGACATTAACAAAGGGATTCCAGATCGGGCCCGGCAATACGCTCGTCGGCCTCGAAGGCCGTGCCGCGCTGCTACGCTCACTGGGTGAACTAGCACTATCGCGACAGGCGATTTTCGCTCGGGAAGACGGTCCGCGTCCCGGCGGCTTTTTCGATCATCTCGCTGCGAAGGCCGAGAACGGCACGATCCCCGCACCGCTCATTCTGTCCGAACTGCTGCTGCAATTCGGAGCGATCTGGCCGTCGCGGCTTACGCTCGGCGGCGTGCCGCTCGGCGATTGCTGGCGCCATCCGGTCATGACAACCGATGATGCCACCAGCGAACTCGTGCCGCTGCACAAGCTGTCGCAATGGCTCGCCTATTCGCTGATCGAGCCGCTGCAACAGGCAGGCTTCACTGTGGCCGACATCGACGGACTCACCGGGCTTGCCGAATACCGCAACGGCGGGCTGTTTCTCGACACCGGCGCCCTGGTCCTGCGCGACCCGGCCGACGCGGCGCGCGCACACGAGGTCGGCGCGCCACTTGTGGTCGAATGGCGCGCCCTGACAGTGGCGCTGCTCGATCGCCTCGCGCTCGCGGTGCGCGCCAGACTGAACCGCAGCGCGGCCGAACTGCCGCTTGCCAAAATTCTGCAGGGCGGCACCTGGGCCACGGGCC
Organism: Xanthobacteraceae bacterium; assembly: GCA_035546235.1. Classification (GTDB taxonomy): domain Bacteria; phylum Pseudomonadota; class Alphaproteobacteria; order Rhizobiales; family Xanthobacteraceae; genus BOG-931. Next base: position 9,728 of record DASZWK010000420.1, read on the forward strand.
GCGAGCTCGCCTTCGCACGGCGCGCCGACGGCTCGCCGCCGCTTAAGATCATCAGTGACGGCACGGTGTTTTGAAGCGACAATCCGCGCCGGGGAGAACAGAGCCATGCAAGGCGTCAACATCGTCGATCATCCGCTGGTGCAGCACAAGCTGACACTCATCCGCGACAAGAGCCGCTCGACCAAATCGTTCCGCGAGTTGCTCAAGGAAATCGGCATGCTCTTGTGCTACGAGGTCACGCGCGACCTGCCGTTGACCAGCGTCGAGATTGAGACGCCGCTCGCCAGGATGATGGCGCCGCGCCTAGCCGGCAAAAAACTGGTATTCGCGCCGATCCTGCGCTCCGGCATCACGTTTGCCGAGGGCATGCTCGATCTGGTTCCAGCGGCGCGCGTCGCCCATATCGGACTTTATCGCGAGCCCGAGACGTTCACGGCGGTCGAATATTTCTTCAAGGCGCCGACCGATCTCAACGAGCGGCTGGCGATCGTGGTCGCGCCGGTACTGGCCACCGGCAACACCGCGGTGGCCGCGGTGGACCGTTTGAAGGAGCGCGGCGCCAAGGACATCAGGCTGGTGACGCTGATCTGCGCCCCGCCCGGCATCGAGCACATGCGCGGCATGCATCCCGACGTGACGATCTGGACCGCGGCAATCGACGAGACGCTCGATGATAATGCTTTCATCGTCCCGGGCCTCGGTGACGCCGGCGATCGGGCGTACGGGACGAGATAAGTTTGGAGATGCAGTCATGCGACGCATCGCTGTTGTCCTCGGACTTTGCTTCTTTGCTCTTACGGCAGCCGCGGCGCGTGCCGAGCCGCAATGGCTTACCCTGCCGGCAACGCCGACTTTGCCGGACGGCGGCAAGACCGGACTCGCGCCGATTAACGGCATCAAACTCTGGTACGGCGAATTCGGCCACGGGACGCCGGTCATTCTGGTGCACGGCGGACTCGCCAACGCCAATTACTGGGGGCTTCTGGTCCGCGCCCTCGCCCCGCATTACCGCGTCATCGTCATGGACAGCCGCGGCCATGGCCGCTCGTCGCGCGACGCGCATCCCTACGGCTACGATCTGATGGCCGACGATGTCGTCGGGCTGATGGATTATCTGAAAATCGACAAGGCTGCGCTGGTCGGCTGGAGCGACGGCGCGATCATCGGTCTCGACATCGCTCTCCGCCATCCCAAACGGCTGACCAAGCTCTTTGCGTTCGCGGCGAACTCGGATCCGAGCGCCGTGAAAGACGTCGACCACGATCCGGTGTTCAGCGCCTTCATCGCCCGCGCCCGCAAGGAGTACGAGACCCTTTCGCCGACGCCGAAGGAATATGACGCCTTTCTCAACCAGATCGAGAAAATGTGGAGCAGAGAGCCGCATTGGACGGCGGACACACTGCATACGATCAAGGTGCCGACCTGGATTGTCGACGCCGATCACGACGAAGCCATCAAGCGCGACAACACGCTGTTCATGGCCGACAACATTCCCGGCAGCGGGCTGTTAATCCAGCCACAGGTCAGCCATTTCTCATTCCTGCAGGACCCTGCCCAGTTCAACGGCGACGTGTTGCACTTTTTGCAACATCTGCAAGGGCAGTGAACGCTCCACACGTTGCCGATGAATTCGGAGCGTCCTCCCGGAACCAATACCGCCGTTCCCGGTTTGCCAAACGAACCCCTCAGCAAATGGGAGCGACAGCCATGTCCAAAGAAAAAGACCTCCGCGAACTCTTTCACGACACGCTCAAAGATATCTATTTTGCCGAGAAGAAGATCCTCTCGGCATTGCCGAAAATGGCCAAGGCGGCGCAGGCCGATGAGTTGCGCGCGGCCTTCGAGAAACACGAAAAAGAGACCGAGGGCCATGTCGAACGGCTCGAGAAGGTTTTTGGGGAACTCGGTGAGACCCCGCGCGGCAAAACATGCGACGCGATCATGGGAATCATCGAGGAAGGTCAGGAGGTCATGAAGGAATACAAAGGCATGCCGGCGCTGGACGCGGGCCTGCTCGCCGCCGCGCAGGCGGTGGAACATTACGAGATGTCGCGTTATGGCAGCCTCAAGACCTGGGCTTCCGAACTCGGCCTCGGCGATGCGGCGAGGCTGCTCGACGCCACGCTCGGCGAAGAAAAGAAGACCGACGCCACGCTGACGGAAATCGCGCGGAACAGCGTCAACCGGCACGCCGAAGCCGCGTAAAGCTGGGCTTCCCGCATTCGTGCAGCATCGCGTTCCGAGGGCCGCCCTTCAACGGGTGGCCCTTCCCGCGCGTTCGCCTATGTGTTCCGGGTCGGACGAGGAATTATTGGAGCGGGTGAAGGGAATCGAACCCTCGTCATAAGCTTGGAAGGCTTCTGCTCTACCATTGAGCTACACCCGCGAGGCCTCCAACTTAGAGCCTGCGGGGCACATTACAATATCCCGGGGGGCGGAGATAATCTGCGGGGATGTTAAGCGCCCGGGGCGGGCAAGCGCGCCTCAATGACGTCGATTCTAGCTCCCCGCCCTGCCCCATGCTACGTTGCCGGGCCCAATTGGCCCGCCGCCATGCACGACGTGACCCAAAATACCGAAAAGCCGGCCGCCGCAGAGGACAACGCGCGCGACCGGCACCTCTTCGGCACCGGTCCGAAGCGCATGCTTGCGCTCGACGGTGGCGGTGTGCGCGGCGCGATCACGGTCGCCTTTTTGGAGCGCATCGAGGAGATCATCGCCGAGGAGCAGCAAAAGTCACAGATCGCCCGACAGGAAGTATCGCCGATGGGCGGCACGGCACCGGCCGGACCACCCTCCGCGCCGGCCCAAGCTCCGCCGAGCCCTGCGGTCCGGCTTGGCGATTGGTTCGATCTGGTCGGTGGCACGTCCACCGGCGCCATTGTTGCCACCGCGCTGGCACTCGGCAGCGACACGGCGCAGATCAAGGAATTTTACCTCGAACGCGCGGCGAACGTTTTCAAAAAATCGTTGTGGCGCGTGCCGGGCATGCAGGCGAAATTCGACGCCCGCGCGCTTGCCGACGAAATCAACGACATCGTCAAGGACCGCAGACTAGACAGTGACGATCTGATCACCGGCCTCGCCATTATCGCCAAACGCATGGATACCGGCAGCCCGTGGATACTGGCCAACAACAAGAAGGCGCCATACTGGGAGGGCGGCCCGGCGACAACCCAAAGCAAAGGGCACATCGGCAACAAGTACTACAAGCTCTCGACGCTGGTGCGCGCGAGCACGGCGGCGCCGCATTATTTCGATCCGGAAATTCTGCCGATCGTCGACGACGCGCCGGAAGATCCGCTTGGCCAGATCAAGGCCAATCTAAGCGGCCTGCCGCTGCTCAGCCTAACGCTGAGTAAGGTGCGGGCGCTCTACGGCATGGTCTCCAAGAGCGGTCCAAGCGCGGACACGCACGGCCTGTTCGTCGATGGCGGCGTCACCCCGCACAACAATCCGGTGATGGCGCTCCTGATGATGGCGACGCTCAAGCCGCTCGGCATTTGCTGGCCGCTCGGTCCGAACAATCTGACCATCGTTTCCATCGGCACCGGAACCTATCGGTCCAAAGTCTCGTTCAGCGACCTTGGCCGGACGATCAGGCCATTGCGGCTTGCGATCGGCGCGCTGACGTCGGTCATCGGCGATTGCGGCAATCAGGCGCTGGCGCAAATGCAATGGCTCGGCGAGTGCATGACGTGCTGGACGATCAATTCCGAATTACGCACGCTCTGCGCCGATGCGCCGCTCGGCGGTCCGTGGTTCCGTTTCGCGCGCTACGATCTGCGGCTCGAAGACAAGTGGCTGGCCAAAAACCTCGGGCTCAACCTGAGCGACCAGGAAATCAAGCGGCTGCAAGGCATGGACGATCCGGGCATCATCGCGACGCTCTACGGCATGGCGCGGGAGGCGGCGCAAAAACAGGTCAAGCGCGAGCACTTCTTTCCGGACGACAAGGCTCCGCCGTTTACCTGCTGCGGCGGCTCCGATCCGAACTGCCCGCGCTTCATCGGGCCTTGAATTAGGCCCCGCTCGTCGGCTCGCCCACGGATGCGGCGATCCGACCGCCCTGATTGCCGCGCTTTCGGCTGGTCCAGGCAGCGGCGTTGGCGCTAACTTGACGAGACTCGGACATCGATCCACGCTCGGGAGACTTGATGCCGGAACCAGCCGCGCAATTGTCGGTGTCGCTGTGGCGCGGCGGCGCCGACGGCCGTTACGAGACCTACAGCGTGCCGCGGCGTGAGAGCCAGACCGTGCTCGACGTGGTCACGTACGTGCAGCGCCATATCGATCCGACATTGTCCTATCGCTTCGCCTGCCGGGTCGGCATGTGCGGCTCCTGCGCCATGACGGTGAACGGCCACCCCCGCTGGACCTGCCGCACGCACGTCGCCAAGGTCGCCGACGGCGGCCGCCTGCAGATCGGCCCGCTCGACAACCTGCCGATCATCAAGGATCTGGCGGCCGACATGGCGCCGTTTTTCGAAAAATGGCAGCAGGCTAAAGGCGTGTTCGCGCCGTCGCAGACTCGCGCCGAACCGATGGCGCGGATCAGGCCGGACAGCGCGCCACGCATCGCCGCCGACGCCGCCATCGAGTGCATCAATTGCGGCGTCTGCTACGCCGCCTGCGACACCGTGCGCTGGAACTCCGGTTACCTCGGACCCGCGGCGCTCAATCGCGCCTGGACACTTGTCAACGATGTACGCGATTCCGGCAACGGGGCGCGTCTTGCCGCCATTGCCGCATCGGGCGGCTGCCATTCCTGCCACTCGCACCAATCCTGCCAGGAGCACTGCCCGCTCACGCTCAATCCGACCGCATCGATCGCCGGCCTCAAGCGCCGCAGCGCCGCGGCGTATCTGAAAGGCGAGCTGAAAGCATGAGCGTGCGACTCTACCTCTGGCAGCGGGCGACCGCGGCACTCATGGTGCCGTTCGTGCTCATCCACATCGCTGTCATCTTTTACGCGACGCGCCAACAGATGACGGCGGCGGACATCCTGTCGCGCACTCATGGCAGCGCGGCGTGGGCCTCGTTCTACGGCGTGTTCGTCGCCGCGGTGTCGATCCATGCCTCGATCGGCGTCCGCAATATCCTGACCGAGTGGTCGCCGCTTGCCGACCGCGCCGCCGGCTGGTGCGCGATCCTGCTCGGCATCGTGCTGGCGCTCCTTGGCTTTCACGCCGTCATCTCCCTGGTGCTGATGTGAGCGCGGCCGGCACCAAACATCGCGGCAGCGCGCTGTGGCTCGCGGCCATGATCCATCGGCTGTCCGGGTTGGCGCTGGCGATTTTTCTGCCGATCCATTTCTTTGTGCTGGGACTGTCGTTCCACGGCGGCGCGAAGCTCGACGCCTTCCTGCGCTGGAGCGATCAGCCGCTGGTGAAATTCGCCGAGGGCGGCCTTGTGTTTCTGCTGACGATTCATTTGCTCGGTGGCTTGCGTGTGCTGGTGATCGAGAATTTCGACTGGCATGACGGCCAGAAGCGGCTCGCGATGCTGGCTGCGACCGTATCGGCGATCGTCTGTTTCGTGTTTCTGGTGCGGGTGTTCTGAACCATGAACGTCGAGCGGTTGAAAACCGACATCCTCATTCTCGGCACCGGCGGGGCCGGGCTGTTTGCCGCGCTGCATGCGCACAAGGCCAATCCCGATCTGGACATCACCATCGTCAGCAAGGGTTTGCTCGGCAAATGCGGCTGCACCCGCATGGTGCAGGGCGGCTACAACGTCGCGCTCAATCCGGGCGACTCGGTTGAGCGCCATTTCATGGACACGATCGAGGGCGGCAAATGGCTGCCCCACCAGGCGCTAGCCTGGACGCTCGTCTCCACCGCCGTCGAGCGCATCCACGAACTGGAAAACGAGATCGGTTGCTTCTTCGACCGCAACGCCGACGGCACGCTGCACGGCAAGGCATTTGCCGGCCAGACCTTCGATCGCACCGTCCACAAGGGCGACCTCACCGGCATCGAGATCATCAACCGGCTGATGGAGCAGGTGTGGGCGCGGCCGGCGATCCGGCGGCTGGAAGAGCACCGCGCGGTTGCACTCATCCCTGCCGCCGACGGCGCCCTCGCCGGCGCGCTGTTGGTCGACGTGCGCAGCGGCGAATTCCGCTTTGTCTCCGCGCAAGCCGTGCTGCTCGCGACCGGCGGCGGCCCGACCATGTACCGCTATCACACGCCGTCCGGCGACAAGAGCATGGACGGGCTCGCCATGGCGCTGCGCCTCGGCTTGCCGCTGCGCGACATGGAGATGGTGCAGTTCCATCCAACCGGGCTCCTTGCCGGGCCGGACACGCGCATGACCGGCACCGTGCTGGAAGAAGGGTTGCGCGGCTCGGGCGGACATCTCCTTAACGGCGCGCTGCAGCGCTTCATGGGCGATTACGATCCAAAACTGGAGCGCGCCACCCGCGACGTCGTCAGCCGTGCAATTTACGCCGAGATGCGCGCCGGCCGCACTACCAAGAACGGCGGCGTGTACATCAAGATGAGCCATCTCGGGCCAGAGCGCGTCGCCAAGGAGTTCAAGGGTATGGTGGACCGCTGCCGCGATTGCGGCTTCGATCTCGCCGGCGGACTCGTCGAAGTGGTGCCGACCGCGCACTATTTCATGGGTGGCGTGATCTGCCGGGTCGACACGGCGACTGAGCAGCCCGGCCTGTTCGTCGCAGGCGAAGATGCCAGCGGCATGCACGGCGCCAACAGGCTTGGCGGCAACGGCGTCGCCAACTCCACGGTGTTCGGCGGCATTGCGGGCGACGTGATGCCGCGCTGGATCGCCTCCGAGAAGCCGGGCTATCGCGAGCCCGACGCGAACGTGATCGACGCCGAGATCGCGCGGGCTCTGCACCCGTTCGGGCAGAAATCCGGCGATCTGAATGCACTACGCGAAAACCTGCTCAACGCCATGTGGGACAACGTCGGGGTGGTGCGCGACCGCACCGGCCTTAAGCGCGGCCTCGCCGCCATCGACGCGATCGAAGCGGAACTTTTAGCGACCGGCGTTGCCGATGCGGGCCGCTGCTTCAATCTCACCTGGCACGATTGGCTCAATCTGCGATCGCTTACCGAGATCAGCCGGGTGATTGCACGCGCTGCGTTAAAGCGCGAGAATTCGCGTGGCGCGCATTTCCGCTCCGATTTTCCGGAGCCGGGCGATCTTGCCACGTCGTGGTTCACCGTGGCGCGGCAGACAGCCGCCGGCATCGATATGGACGTTGAGCCGGTCGAATTCACGCACGTCAAGCCCGGTGAGACGCTCATTCGCGATCAGGTCTCGGCCGAATGAGACAGAGCAAAGTGATGAGCGAAACAACCGTCCTCGAATTGTCATGCTCCGCGAAGGCGGAGCATCCAGTAATCGGGCTCGCCGCGGCCAAATTTCGGACGTTAGTGATTACTGGATCATCCGCATTCGCGGATGATGACAATCAAGAAGCTCAACGCCGCGAGTCATCGCCATGATCCCCCTCTCCTCCATCCAACGCACCGCCGAGGATTTGATGGCGAAGGCCGCCATCGAGATCCCCGAGGACTATCTCGACGGATTGCGCCGCTGCGCCAATACCGAGAAGGGCGACCTCTCCGCCTTCGTCATCAAGGCGATGCTGGAAAACTACGAGGCCGCCAAGGAAGACCGCCGCGCCATGTGTGGCGATACCGGCCTGCCGCGCTGGTACGTGAAGATCGGCAACGACGCGCGTATCGAAGGCGGCCCCGTGGCGCTGGAGGCGGCTTTGCGCCGCGCCACCGCGCGCGCCACGGCGAATGTGCCGCTGCGGCCGAACCGCGTGCATCCGCTGTGGCGCACCGACCATAATAATAATGTCGGCATC
>DASZWK010000421.1:0-6260 GCA_035546235.1 Xanthobacteraceae bacterium
GCGGACATCACCGGCGCCGGCTCGACATTCGTGTACCCGCTCCTCGCCAAGTGGGCCGATGTGTACAAGAAGGACACCGGTGTCGGCCTTAACTATCAATCCATTGGTTCAGGCGGCGGCATCAAGCAGATCACCAACAAAACCGTCACCTTCGGCGCCTCCGACATGCCGCTGACGCCGGCAGACGTGGCCAAGAACCACTTTGTGCAGTTTCCGATCATCAATGGAGCCGTCGTCCCGGTGGTCAACCTTCCGGGCATTAAAGCCGGCGAGTTGGCCCTCGACGGCCCGACTCTGGCGAATATCTATCTCGGCAAGATCACCAAGTGGAACGACGCGGCGATTGCGAAGCTCAATCCCGGCGTCAAACTTCCCGGCACGGCTATTGTGGTCGTTCACCGTTCCGACGGTTCCGGCACCACGTTCATCTGGACCAACTATCTTTCGAAGGTCAGCCCTGACTGGAAGAGCCAGGTCGGCAACAGCACCGCAGTCGAATGGCCGGTCGGCATCGGCGCGAAAGGCAATGAGGGTGTTGCCAATAATACCAACAACACCGCCGGCGCGATCGGTTATGTCGAATATGCGTATGCCATGCAGAACAAAATGGCGTACACCAAAATGCAGAATCAGGCCGGCAAGTCGGTCGAGCCGACCTCCGCAGCCTTTCAGGCTGCAGCCAGCGGCGCCCAGTGGGCCTCTGCCAAGGACTTCTACGTCATCCTCACCAATGCCCCGGGCGACACGTCCTGGCCGATTGCCGGGTCAACGTTTATCTTGATGCAATCCACTCCCGTCAGCGAAGCCGATTCCGGAGCAGCCCTTAAGTTCTTCGACTGGGGATACAAGAACGGAAAGAAGATGGCTGCCGACCTCGACTACGTGTCGATGCCGGACAGCGTCGTCACGCTGATCGAAAAGACCTGGAAAGAGCAAATCAAAGGCGCAGGCGCCAATTTCTAGGTTCGACGAATGCGGGGGAAAGCCCACTCCGGACCGGGCTTTCCCCTTTCGACCGTAAAGGTAATGAGCGGCTTGTCTAACAAGTAAGAAGCCGCTTGAGTCGCCCTCCTGAGCGGACTTCGCACAGGAGGGCATATATGCGACAGTCGGAGGGGCAGTCTGTGGTCGATATTGCATTGTCAGGCCAATTAATCGTTCCCTCCGCGACGGCCGCTCGCGCCAAGGCGCTTGATCGGTTGCGGCTTGGCGATCTCTTGTTCCGTCATCTCACTCGCGCGGCCGCTTTCGCGGTGCTGCTGCTCTTGAGCGGCGTCATCATCTCCCTCATCGACGGCTCAATTCCGGCCTTCAAGACCTTCGGCTTGGGTTTCTTGGTGAATGCGCGCTGGAATCCGGTCACGGAGATTTTCGGCGCGCTCCCCGCGATCTACGGCACAATCATCACCTCGTTCATCGCGATGCTGATCGCGGTTCCCGTGGGTCTTATGATCGCCTTCTTCCTAACCGAACTGTGTCCCCAGTGGCTGCGGCGCCCGATTGGCATCGCGATCGAACTGCTGGCCGGCATCCCCAGCATCATCTACGGCATCTGGGGCCTGTTCATTTTTGCTCCTTTCCTCCAGCAGACGCTGCAGCCGTTTCTGATCGACACGCTCGGCTCGGTGCCGCTGATCTCCCCGCTGTTCGCCGGGCCGCCGTATGGCATCGGCATTCTGACCTCGGGGCTGATCCTCGCCATCATGGTGCTGCCGTTCATCAGCTCGATTACGCGTGACGTATTCAGCGCGGTTCCTCCTGTCCTCAAGGAGGCGGCCTACGGCATCGGCTGCACAAGGTGGGAGGTGATGCGCAACGTCGTGCTGCCCTTTACCAGGGTTGGCGTCATCGGCGGAATCATGCTTGCTCTGGGTCGGGCGCTTGGCGAAACGATGGCGGTAACTTTCGTCATCGGCAATGCACACAAAATTTCCGCCTCAATTTTAGCGCCCGGCACCACCATTTCGGCCAGCATCGCCAATGAATTCACCGAGGCGGTGGGCGATCTCTATACCTCTGCGTTGATTGCGCTCGGGCTGATTTTGTTCGTCATTACCTTCATCGTGCTTGCCATAGCGCGATATATGCTGCTGCGTATCGAACGCCGGATCGGATGACGCGCCATGCCAGATAAGACATTTGCTGTTCGCTATGCCGCCCGCCGCGGCAAAAACGCTCTTGCGACCGGGTTGGCGCTCGCCGCAACGATTTTCGGCCTCGGCTGGCTGGTCCTGATCCTCGGAGCGCTGCTCTGGGAGGGCTTCGGCGGATTGTCGCTGGGAGTATTCACACAAATGACGCCGCCGCCCGGTTCGAGCGGCGGCCTTCTCAATCCCATCTTCGGCAGTCTGGTCCTCACCGCCATTGCCGTCCTGATCGGCACACCTATCGGCATCCTCGCCGGCACCTACTTGGCCGAATACGGCCGCCATGAGCGCCTGAGCAGCGTGGTGCGCTTTATAAACGACATCTTGCTCAGTGCGCCGTCCATCGTTGTCGGGCTGTTCGTCTATGAGATTATGGTCGCACCCATGGGGCATTTTTCCGGCTGGGCGGGCGGGATTGCCCTTTCGATCTTGGTCATCCCGGTGGTCGTGCGCACGACCGAGGACATGCTGACCTTGGTTCCTAACACTTTGCGCGAGGCGGCGAGTTCGATCGGTCTGCCGCGCTATTTGTCGATTACACGCATCTGTTATCGCGCCGCGCGCGCCGGCATGGTGACTGGAGTGCTGCTCGCCGTTGCGCGGATCAGCGGCGAAACCGCGCCGCTCCTCTTCACATCGCTCAACAACCAATTCTGGAGCACCAACCTCAACCAGCCGGTTTCCAGCCTGCCGATCGTCATCTTCCAATTCGCACTTAGTCCCTACAAAGAGTGGCAATCGCTGGCCTGGACTGGCGCCCTCATCATCACGCTTGCTGTCCTGGCATTGAGCATTACCGCGCGCACCCTGGCCGCGTCGAAGGAGTCGACGTCGTAACGCGCGGCGCGCCAATCGCACGGCGCCATCACGCACCCTCCATCACCGGAAGCGTCAGCGCCGACGGATACTGCGCCGAATGATAGATCGTGTCGGCGCCGATCTTGTTGGGCGTGTAATAGTGTGTCCACAGCACGTCGGTGATGGTCGAATCGCCATTGACGATTTCCAGCCGGATGCGGCTGCCGGCCTTGAAGCGGTGCGCCATCGGCTCGACCGAGATATCGAAACGGTAGATTTTTCCAGGTTCGATCGGCTCGGGATTGGCGTGGGTATGGTACGGCTCCATGTCGGTGGATTTTTGCGGATCGAGCGCGCGATGCGAGGCGCGCAGCCACCCTTTTGTGATCCAGAATGACGGCGGATTGAGACCCTTGGCGCGCTCGGCGGCCGGCAGCGGCAACTGCTCGGAGATTTTGACGAAAAAATCCATGTCGTTGCGCGTCGACGCCGCGTGCAGCGTGAGCTTGATGGGGCCGGCGATTTCCAGATCGCGCTGCAACGGCGCCGTCGTGAAGGTGAGCACGCGGCGCGCGGGATCGGGCTGGTTGTTGGGGCCGAAACCGATGACGCCGAGCATCCAGCCCGGATCGGGGTAACGGTAGGTGGTGCGCTCCTCGCCCGTTGCCGGCTCGCGCGTGAGCGTACCGTCGTTGAGCGAGGAGACACTGCCCGAATTCTGTCCGCTCAAATTCCAGGTCACGTAACGCGCGCCGGGCGGCGGCCAGGTCTCGGCGGCGCGCACCGCATTGGCGCCGCGAACGTAGTACTCGACCGGCGGCCGCGCGGTGTAATTGGTCGCCTGGCCTTTCAAATAATGGTCGTAGAACGGCAGCAGCAGCTTTTCGTGCAGCTCGACGCTGTTGAACTCGCGGTTGGCGACGAAAGCGTTGATGGGCCCGACCATTTTCAGCTTTTTCGGTCCGCCGGCGCGGCGAAAGCCGTCGATGTTGCCGCGGGTGTGCAGGTCGACCTTGCCCCACACGCCGATCGAATAGAGCGGCACTTCGATCTCGTGCAGCCGTTCGGCGGCGCAGCGCTCGCGCCAGAAATCGTCGTAGGTCGGATGCTGCGCCAAGAGCAGGTTGAGGTCGCAATCCTGTTCGCGCGGATGTTCGCCGTTGGCCGGATTGCGATTGATGATGCGATTCTGGTTCCACCAATAGCTGCCGAAGAAGTCGCCCAGGATGCCGCCCTGATAGACCGAGGCGCGGTATGGATCGTTGAGCCCGTCAAAGGCGGCGATGCAGGCGAGCGACGGCGGCTTCTGAATCGCCATCCACCACTGCAACATGCAGAAATACGATTGGCCGATGCCGCCGACCTTGCCGTTCGACCACGGCTGCGCGCCGAGCCATTCGATAACGTCGTAGAGATCTTTCTGCTCGTTGCGGTCAAGCAGGCGAAATTCGCCGCCGGACTTGCCGCAGCCGCGCACGTCCATGTGGGCATAGACGTAGCCGTGCCGCTGGTAGAAATCGATCGGCCCGGTCTCGCGCCAGAGAAACTGCGGCGTCGCCGGCAGCGCGTTGTTGTCATAGCGGTATGGCGAAGGCGCGAGCAGCACCGGAAACCGCCCCTCGCCTTCCGGCATGTAGAGCGCAACCGCAATCTCCACGCCGTCATGCACGCGGATCTTAACCTCGTGCGGCCTTCCAAGCGGCATCGTCCCTCCCCTCAAACAGTCTGAGAACCGGCGGCAAGAGCGAGGCTTAGCACGCGGTGGGCCGACACCCTAGAGGCCGCCGGGCGGGCCGGGCAGTTGCGTCCGTGAGCCGCAATGGACCCGGGTGCCGGCTGTGTTAGAGTTTCGCCTTCGATCGCTCCCTTTCCCGCGGCCGCCAAGTGGCGCCGCTCCCCGCGCCTATCCCTTAGAGACAGGAGAGTACCATGCGCATGCTCCGGCTCCCCTTGATTGCCGCCGTGGCAACGATCGCTTTCGCCCTTTTGCCCAGCGTCAGCGCCGACGCGCAGACCAAAGTCACGATCGGCAAGGTGGTCGGCGGTGACGGCTTCCATGTTCCGACTTACGTCGCGCTCGACGAGGGCTTCTTCAAGCAGGAGGGGCTCGACGCCAGCCTGTCGGAATTGCAGGCCCCCGCCCAGGTCAGCGCCGTGCTTTCCGGCAATCTCGATTGCGCGCCGATTCCATCCGGCGGCGCCCAAGCGGCTTTGAGCGGCGCCAAGATCGAGTACATCGTCGGTGAATCGCTGAAATCGCAGTGGACGCTGACGACGCGGACCGACATCAACAAACCCGAAGACCTCAAGGGCAAGACCATCGGCCTCGGCCGGCCCGGCGGCGCGGACTACGACGAGGTGCAGGCCGTGCTGCATCGTTTCTTTCACATGGACGCCGGCAAGGATTACAAGGTCATTTCGTTCCAGGGCGAGGCCGAGCGCATCGCGGCGCTGTCCAACAACGACATCCAGGGTGCCGGGCTCTCCATCCCGCACGCCGTGGTCGCCCAGCAGGCCGGCCTGAAGGTTCTGTTGCGCACCGGCGATTTCATCCCGCGCGCCGGCGGTACGCTCTGGTGCATGAAGAGCTTCGTCGAGCAGCATCCGGACACGACCAAAAAGATCATCCGCGCCATCGCCAAGGCAGTGATGTATTTTCGTACCAATAAAGCCGGATCGATCAAGGTGCTCGAGCACCACATCGCCAGCATTAAGAACGACAAGGATGCGGGCCTGATCTGGGATCAACTGCACAACTCCTACGGCGCCGAGGTGCCGGCACCGCTGTTCCGCGAAATTCTCGAATCGCGTCGGCTGACCATGATCGCCGCACGGCAATGGCCGGCCGACAAGCCGCTGCCCGATCCAGAGCAGTTCATCGCGCGCAAGCTCCTGGATGACACGCTCAAGGACATGAACTACGTGCCGACCAACCTGGCCGCACCCGCGAAGGCGAACTGACATCGGCTTGGTCCATCCCCCCTCTCCTCGCGTGCGAGGAGAGGCGCAGCAATGCGATCTCGTTCTCGCGGCGCGGTTTTCTGCGCGTCCGAGCTATGAGGCACGCCATTGCCAAAAACGACGCCGCGCTCTCGACCTTCGTCGGATGACCCCGGGTGGAAAGTCCGGATCACCACGATCGGAGACGGCGCACGAAAGGACGAACGGACGGAAAAAAGAAAAGGAAGCAGAACGCCGACAGACGCGGGTCTACCTGCTGCACCGTAAGGCGCAGCGCGCACCCTGCAGGGCGCGCTCGCCTGTCGGCGTTCCACGGCGGTTCTGCCCTTGGGACTCACGCATCCCAAGGTGCGG
>DASZWK010000422.1:0-6921 GCA_035546235.1 Xanthobacteraceae bacterium
TGATCGGCGTTTATCACGTGGACCGGAATATTGACCCGGATGGTCGCGCCCTCGCCGAGCCGCATGAAGTCGACATGCAGCGGCAGGTCGCGCACCGCGTCGAGTTGAAAGTCGCGCGGAATGACTCGGTGCTTCACGCCGTCGATTTCAACTTCGTGAACGGTGGTGAGGAAGTGGCCGGCGTAGATGCGCTGGCGCAGATCGTCATATTCGAGCGAGATCGGCAGCGGCGGTTTGCCGTCGCCGTAGATGATGCCGGGGACCCGGCCGGCGCGACGTTCAGCCCGGGCGGCCCCCTTGCCGGCCCGCGGCCGCGCGACGGCCTTGATGTTGTTTACCGTAGCCATGGTGCGATCCTGTCTTAACCTTGTGAAATGAAAGGAAAACTGCGGACAACCTCCAGGGGTGGAGCCGCAGTTGCGGCGCTTATAGCGGCGCGGATGTTGAAAAACAAGGAACGGTCGCCGGCAGGGCGGCGCGTCGGGGCGCCGCGTCAGGGCGGTGCCGGCCGCCGTCTAGGCGCCTGTCGGGGACCCGGTTTTGGCGAGCGCGGCTTCAAGCGCCGCGACCCGGCTCTTCAGTGCCTCATTTTCCTCCCGGGCGATCCGGGCCATGTCCTTGACCGCTTCGAAATCCTCGCGGCGGACTACGTCGAGTTCGCGCAGAACCCGCTCGGCCTGGGTCCGAAACAGCGTTTCGAACTCGCGCCGCACGCCTTGAGCGGCGCCGGCCGCGTCATTCATCAACCGCGCCATTTCATCGAAGAACCGGTTCGTCGTCTGCACCATGGCTGTCTCCGAACTTCCTCCGAAATGCGGGCCCCGCTTGCTATGCCGGCTGACAATGGCAATGGTGCGCCGCGGCCGCAAGGGGCGGCGCCGCGCCCGCAAGGAAGTCTACCGATGCTCGTCCTGCCGCTCCTGCCCTACCCGGCCATTAATCCGATCTTGGTTCACATCGGCCCGCTGGCGGTGCGCTGGTATGCGCTCGCCTATATCGTCGGCATCCTGGCCGGCTGGATCTACGCGCGGGCCATCATTTCATCGCCGCGGCTATGGAATGGTACGGCCCCGCTGACCGTGGTGGATTTCGACGATTTCGTCATTTGGATCACCCTCGGCATCATTCTCGGCGGCCGTATCGGTTATGTGTTGTTCTACAATCTGCCGCTGTTTGCCGAGCACCCGCTCCAGATTTTCCAGCTCTGGAACGGCGGCATGTCGTTTCACGGCGGATTTCTCGGCTGCACGATCGCGATCGTCGCCTTCGCCTTGAAGCGCAAAATCCCGGTCTTCTCGCTCGGCGATCTGACGACCGCCGTGACCCCGATTGGGCTGTGCCTCGGCCGCCTCGCCAATTTCGTCAACGGTGAATTGTGGGGCCGGCCGACCGACGTGCCGTGGGCCATGATCTTTCCCACCGGGGGCCCTATTCCGCGTCACCCCAGCCAGCTCTATGAGGCGGCTCTCGAAGGCATTGTGCTTTTTATTGTGCTCAACATTCTGGTCCGTCTTGGCGCGCTCAAGCGGCCCGGCGTCGTGACCGGAAGCTTCGCGATCGGTTACAGTCTCGCACGCATCACGTGCGAGTTTTTCCGCGAGCCCGACCCGCAACTCGGCTTTCTCTGGGGCGGATTGACCATGGGAATGTTGCTCTGCATCCCATTGATGCTGGCGGGAATCGCCATACTTGCTTATGCGTTGAGGACCCAACCGAAGCCGACCGATGGCTGACGAAGCTTCCCCGCTCGAACGCGAAATCCGCCAGCTCATCGCCGTGGCTGGGCCACTTCCAGTCGCCGAATACATGCGGCTGTGCCTGACCCACCCACAGCACGGTTATTATGTCAGCCGCGATCCGCTCGGCAGCGCCGGCGATTTCATCACCGCCCCGGAAATCAGCCAGATGTTCGGCGAGTTGATCGGCGTGTGGCTCGCTTCAGTCTGGCAGCAGTTAGGTGCGCAGTCAGGCGTTCGCCTCGTCGAACTGGGGCCGGGACGCGGGACGCTGCTGCTCGACGCGCTGCGGGCGGCCAAGACCGTGCCGGGCTTTCTGTCGGCTGTCGCGCTGCATCTCGTGGAGATCAGCCCCGCGCTGCGCCAAGTGCAGGAACGCCGGCTCGAACCGCTCGGCTTGCCGATTTTCTGGCACGCAGCGCTTGAGGACGTCCCCGAGGGTCCATGTCTGATCGTCGCCAATGAATTCATCGATGCGCTACCGGTGCATCAGGCGATCAAGCAGGAGGATGGCTGGCACGAGCGCGTCGTCGAAATAGGTGCCGACGGCAAGCTTGCGATCGGTATCGCGCGCAGTCCGCTGGCGCATTTCGACGGCACGCTGCCCCCCGGCATCAGGCTTTCGCCGCCCGGCTCGATCTATGAGTGGCGCATCGACAACATCGCTCTCGAGATCGGCCGGCGCGTGCGCAGCGACGGCGCCGCGTTGATCATCGATTACGGGCACGCCTGGTACGGCCTTGGTGAGACTCTCCAGGCCGTCTCCAAACATGCCTACAGCGATCCGCTCCGCAATGCCGGAGAGGCTGATCTCACCGCCCATGTCGATTTCGAAGCGCTTGGACAACGCGCGGAAAGCATCGGTGGCCGCGTCCACGGACCGATCGCACAGCGCGACTGGCTGCGCCGCCTCGGCATCGACCAGCGCGCGGCGGCGCTCAAGACCCACGCGCCTTACGGCAAGGCGCTTGAGATCGACCAGGCGCTGTCGCGGCTGACCGCCGGCGGGGCCAAGGGGATGGGCGAGCTGTGCAAGGTCATTGCCGTGTCCGACCCGAGGCTCGATCGACTGCCCGGTTTCGAAGCGTCATGATGGTCAAGGCGGCAACGCTGTCGCTGCCCGGCATCAGTCACGCCTTCTTCACGCGCGAAGGCGGCGTTTCCGAAGGAATTTACGCGAGCCTTAACGGCGGCACCGGATCCGACGACGCCCCCACGCGCGTCACCGAAAACCGCGCGCGGATGGCCGCCGCCGTCGGGGTTGAACCGCTGTGCTTGCTCACCGCCTACCAGATTCACTCGCCGCAGGTCGTGGTCGCCGAGACGCCGTGGCCAGGCGACGCCCGCCCTCGGGCCGATGGCATCGTCACACGCCGGCCGGGGCTCGCGATCGGGGTGAGCACGGCCGATTGCGGTCCGGTGCTGCTCGCGGACCCGCAGGCCCGCGTGATTGGCGCCGCTCATGCCGGCTGGCGCGGGGCGCTGTTTGGTGTCGTGGAGGCCACGGTCGCGGCGATGGAGAGTCTCGGCGCCGCACGCGAGCGCATCCGCGCCGCGTTGGGCCCGATGATCCGCCAGCCCAACTACGAAGTCGGTCCCGATCTGATCGACCGCTTCGCCACCGAGGACCCCGGGAGCGAGGCCTTTTTCGCTCCGGCACAGCGCCAAGGCCACGCCCTGTTTGACCTTGGCGGCTATGTGGCCGCGCGGCTTCGGCGGGCCGGCATCGCGCAGATCGAGGATCTCGGGCTTTGTACCTACGCCGATCCAGGCCGCTTCTACAGCTACCGGCGGGCGACCCATCGCGGCGAGGCCGATTACGGCCGCCACATCAACGCCATCGCGCTCGCCCCCGATTAGGGTTTACGGCGAATCTATATAGCCCGCGCAACACGCCGCTCGGCATGTAAGAAACCGCTGGTATTGCTGCGGAAAAGCGGCGGGACAACCCCTGAATCGGGTTGCCAGCCCCGGGCGCGGCTTGTATCAGGTCCGCGTCAAGCGTGCGCGCAGGAGAGCGGGATGGCGAGCAATAACGGCGCAATGAAGCTCGTCGCCGGCAACTCCAACCCCGTGCTGGCCGCGGAGATCGGCCAATATCTCGGCATCCCGCTGACCAAGGCCGTGGTGCGCCGCTTTGCCGACATGGAAGTCTTTGTCGAGATTCAGGAAAACGTCCGCGGCGCCGACGTTTTTGCCATCCAGTCGACGTCCTATCCGGCGAACGACCATCTGATGGAATTGCTGATCATCATTGATGCGCTGCGGCGCGCGTCGGCGCGGCGCATCACCGCGGTGATCCCGTATTACGGCTATGCCCGGCAGGATCGCAAAGTCGGGCCGCGCACGCCGATTTCCGCCAAGCTCGTCGCCAATCTGATCGCCCATGCGGGCGCTGATCGCGTCCTGACGCTCGATCTTCACGCCGGACAGATCCAGGGCTTCTTTGATATTCCGACCGACAATCTGTTTGCGTCGCCGGTGATGACGCGCGACATCCGCGAGCATTTTGAGCTCGGCAAAGTGATCGTCGTATCGCCCGATGTCGGCGGCGTGGTGCGCGCGCGCGGTCTTGCCAAGCGCATCGATGCGCCGCTCGCCATCATCGACAAGCGGCGTGAGCGGCCGGGCGAGTCGGAAGTCGCCAATGTCATCGGCAAGGTCGACGGCGGCATCTGTATCCTGGTCGACGACATCGTCGATTCCGGCGGCACCTTGATCAACGCCGCGGAAGCGTTACTCGAGAAAGGCGCCGACTCCGTCTACGCCTACATCACGCATGGCGTTTTGTCGGGCAACGCGGTCGGCCGCGTCGGCAAGTCTCATCTCAAGGAACTGGTGATCACGGACTCGATTCAGCCGACCCAGGCGGTCACCGAGTCAAAGAACATCCGGGTGTTGTCGATCGCCAACCTGATCGGCGAAGCGATCAGCCGGACGGCCGCCGAAGAGTCGGTTTCGAGCCTGTTCGACTAAGACCAAGGCCGAAGGCGGCCGTTCCCCTGCCTCAAGCACCCTGAGTCAACCTGTCGCAGGCGCGGGCTGTGGACGGCGATTCTTTTTACCATTGTGCGCCGACCGCAAATCACATCATGAGTGCGTTAACGGTTGTGATTGAGGCGCTTAGGCGGCGTTCGCGCCATGAATCGGGCCGAGTCCGGCCGCCGTGGCGGCTGATTCGCTATCTTCAGTCAAGCTTGCGTGCGGCAGTCGTCCCTGCGTCACAACGCAGCCGCGTACCAGGCTGCGAACAGGGACTTTCGGCGAGGACAAGTGGCGTGCGCTTATCCACTCAAAGCACTGCCCTGGGGGCTATCGCATGTCCATTATGGAACTCGCTCGCGACGAAAAGGCCGGCGCTCTGGATGTTGTCGAGCGCATGGCCGCGACCAACAACTGGCCGTTCGAGCGCGCGGGCGAGGATGAGATAGCGCTCCACGTCACCGGCCGCTGGACCAACTATCAGATATCCTTCACCTGGATGGGCGACATCGAGGCGCTGCATCTCGCCTGCGCCTTCGACATGAAAGTTCCGGAGCTGCGCCTTGCCGAAGTGCAGGCGCTGATCGCGCTGATCAACGAGCAATTATGGATCGGACATTTCGACGTGTGGACGCAGAACGGCGTCGTCATGTTTCGCCATGCGCTCGTCCTCGCCGGCGGCGTCATCGCCTCGGACCGGCAATGCGAGGCACTGTTCGGCAGCGCACTGGATTCATGCGAGCGCTATTTTCCGGCCTTTCAGTTCGTGATCTGGGCCGGCAAGTCGGCGCGCGAGGCCATGGACTCGGCGATGTTCGAAACGTCCGGTGAGGCGTAGCGCCGAAAATCGCGATATGATCTCGCCATGAAGCGAGTGAACAAACCGACCAAGACGCGCGCCAAGAAGACCACTAAGCCTGCCGACAAGCCGCTGCGGAAATTTTCCGGGCGCCTCGTTCTGCTCGGGGCCGGAAAAATGGGCTCCGCCATGCTGGACGGCTGGCTGACGCGCGGCCTCGATCCACGCAAGCTCACGGTGATCGAACCGCAGCCGGCCAACAGCGTAAAGGCGCTCGCACGGCGCGGCGTTGCCCTTAACCCGCCCGGCAAATCGGCGCCCGCAAGCGCGGTCGTCATTGCCGTCAAGCCGCAGAGCGCAGCAGAAGCCGTCGCGGCGCTCGCGCCCTTTGTCGGCAAAGCTACGCTCGCGGTATCGATCATGGCCGGACGCCCGCTCCGCTTTCTCGAACAGGCGTTGCCACAAGGCACGGCCATCGTGCGCTCGATGCCCAATACGCCGGCCGCGATCGGGCGCGGCATCACCGTCGCCTGCCCGAACGCAAAGGTCACACCGCGCCAGCGCAAGCTCGCCTCCGACCTTTTGGCCGCGATCGGCAACGTCGAATGGGTGAGCGATGAAGGCTTGATGGACGCGGTCACCGCCGTTTCCGGTTCCGGACCGGCCTACGTGTTCCTGCTCGCCGAGGCGATGACGCAGGCCGGCATTGCGGCCGGCCTGCCCCGAGACCTTGCGATGAAACTTGCGCGCGAGACCGTCTCCGGTTCCGGCGAGCTGCTTCGTCAGTCACCGCTCGATGCCGCGACCTTGCGCCAAAACGTCACCTCGCCCGGCGGCACGACCGCCGCAGCGCTCGCGCTGCTCATGGGCGAGCGCGGTCTGGCGCAACTCATGGAGCAGGCGGTCGCGGCCGCGACCACGCGCTCGCGCGAGCTGGCCGGCTGATTTCCCCTCGGACGTTCGGCCCGGTCCAGGTCATACGGCGTCTTGGAACCGGCGTATCGCGGCCCTACATTGAACGGAGCGTCATGTTGCAGGAGTTCGGTCATGGCCCGCAGACCCAGCCGCCCAGCCCGCCGCGTTCGTCCAGCCGAAAAAGCAGCATCGCCACGAGCCGGCAATCCTGCCGGCTCCGAGCGAGAAAAGATCATCGCGGCGTTTCTGACGCTGCTCGCCGAGACATCGCTCGAGCGCATCAGTCTGGCCGATATTGCGAGCGGGGCCGGCGTGACACTCGCGCAGATGCGCGGCGAGTTCAGCTCGCCGCTGGCGATTCTCGCCGCTCACCTCAAGGACATCGACCGCGCCGTGCTCGGCGAGGATTTCAGCGACATGGACGAGGAGCCGCCGCGGGAGCGGCTGTTCGACGTGCTGATGCGGCGCCTTGAAAAGCTGGCACCGCAC
>DASZWK010000423.1:0-15538 GCA_035546235.1 Xanthobacteraceae bacterium
GGCACCGACGTCGGTACCGCAAAGCCGAAATACGGATCGGTCCGAAAGCTCGCCTGCTTGAGCGAGCCGTCGAGCGCGGCGGTCACAAGCGCCCGCGTTGCCTTGATCGGCATGCGGCGGCCAACGCCGTAGATGCCGCCGGTCCAGCCTGAATTCACCAGCCAGCAGTCGACATTGTGCTTCTTGATCAGCTCGCGCAGCAGATTGCCGTATTCGGACGGTGGCCGCGGCAGGAACGGCGCCGCGAAACAGGTGGAGAAGTCGGGCTGTACGCCGACCAGGCCCTTCTCGGTGCCGGCCACCTTGGCGGTGTAGCCGGAAAGGAAATGATACATCGCCTGCGCGGGCGTCAGCTTGGCGATCGGCGGCATCACGCCGAACGCGTCCGCGGTCAGGAAGATGATGTTCTTTGGCTGCCCGGCGTGCCCGGTCTTTGACGCCAATGGCATGAACTCGACCGGATAAGCCGAGCGGGTGTTCTCGGTCTTCTTGTCGCTGTTGTAGTCGGGGATCCGGGTTTCCGGATCAAACACGACGTTTTCCAAAACCGCACCGAAGCGGTTGGTGGCGGCGTAGATTTCCGGCTCCGCCTCCTCGGACAGCCTGATGCACTTGGCATAGCAGCCGCCTTCGAAATTGAAGACGCCGTTCTCGCTCCAGCCGTGTTCGTCGTCGCCGATCAGCGTGCGGTTCGGATCGGCCGACAGCGTGGTCTTGCCGGTGCCCGACAGGCCGAAGAACAGCGCCACGTCGTCGTCCTTGCCGACATTGGCGGAGCAGTGCATCGGCATGACGCCTTGCGTCGGCAGATAGAAATTGAGCGTCGTGAACACCGACTTCTTCATTTCGCCGGCATAAGAAGACCCGCAAATCAGCACGATTTTGCGGGTGAAGTCGATCGCCACCATTGTGTCGGCGCCTTCGCGGCCGCCGTGACGCTTGGCGTCCGGCTTGAACGACGGCATGTCAACGACGGTCATGTCCGGCACATAGCTCGCAAGCTCGGTGTGCTTGGGACGGATCAAAAGCTGACGGATAAACAGCGAGTGCCAGGCGAGTTCGGTGAAGACGCGCGCCTTGATGCGGTATTTTGGATCAGCGCCGCCGTAGAGATCCTGCGCGAACAGCGTCTTGCCTTTGGCGTGCTCCCGGAAATCCGCGAGCAGATTATCGAAATGCTCGCGGTTCTGCTTGCGATTGCCATCCCACCATACGGTGTTTTCGGTCGTCGCATCGACCACCGTGTGCTTATCCTTCGGCGATCGGCCGGTGTGATGGCCGGTTTCCGCGCACAATGCGCCGCCCACGACGATGGAGGCTTCGCCTTTGCGGATGGCGTGTTCGTATAATGGCGCTTCAGTCAGATTCCAGTGCACCCCGGCGAGATCTTTGAAGCCGAATTTATCCGCCCCATGGGCGGCGTTCCTGAAACCCGTTTCCTTCACGCTAGCCTCCGCTGATTGGCGCAGTGTTTTTGGCGCGTTTGCGCGACCATACCACCGATCCCCGCCGGTCCGCCCGGGTGGCGAACCTGCGAGGCTATATCGGCCATCTTAGCATCTGCCAAGACCAAGTCCCGCGCAAAACTAACCGCTGTATTGCCGCTCACGTTCCGCTGTTGCAATGCAGCGGAGAGACGCATGCGATCATCGGTGTCAGGCTTGGTGCGCCGTGATCTATCGAACCGCGCGAGCTTTGGCGGCCAAGTCGACCACTGCTTTTCGCAAAGCTTGCGGATCGGTGATCCGCTCTGGAAACGGCAGGCGCAATGTCGCATCGCCGAGCGCGAGGTCGAGGCCATCGGGATCGAGCCCGGTGAGCCGCCATTTGCCATCCTCGGCGCCGAGCAGCTGCGTCGCATAGAGCCGCACCGCCTCTGCGTGATCTCCATTCATGTGCCCGATGGCGTCATCTTCGGCTTCGATCAAGTCTTGGGCGTCGGTGACGTCGGTCAACACTTCGGCGGCTCGGAGATCGGCGGCGCGGGCAAAGCCGCCATTGAGGTGTGCGGATACCGCGTTGAGCCGCCAGAATGAGAAATCCGCGAAACCGGCATAAAGCTCGGATTTTGGGTGTCGGGCGAGGAAACGGCGCCGTACTCGCGGCTCCTCGGTCGAGCCACGCTCGATCTGGACGAAAGCTCCGAGAATCGTGAGCCTGGGGTGGGCCAAGGGGTCGCCCTTGCCGGTCGATGCCAAGAGCACGGAGGCTCGGCCGTCCTGCTCCAGATTGGCGGTGTGGGTCGAAAGGCGCGAGACGAGGATCAGCGGCGCCCCGTCCACATCGGTCGCCACGTTGACCAGGGAGGCGAAGGGATGCCCGGTATTGCGGTCGATCGTCGCCAGGGAACCGGCCCGGGTAGCCCGCAGCAGGCCCTTGGCGACTGATTTTGGGTCGAAATCCGGTGCGGGCGCGTTCTCCGGCAGCCGATTTGGCATGATTCCCGGCAGCGATCCGCCCGTTGGGGCAGCTTTATCAGCTTCCGGCATTAGCCAAATTCCTTTTCAAATCCTTACCTATGACATTCAAAGTCATTGCAATTGCCCCGATTTCGCCTTGTCCGGTCACACTTCCGCCCCCACATGGGCTTTGAAAGGCAGTTGGGGCCGGGCTGATGCTGCGGCCGATTTCTGTTAGAAGGCCGCCATGCCGACAATCGCTCTCGTCGACGACGACCGCAATATCCTGACCTCGGTGTCTATCGCGCTCGAGGCCGAAGGGTATCGCATCAATACCTATACGGACGGTGCGTCGGCGCTCGACGGCTTTAAAACCGCGCCACCCGATCTCGCAATCCTTGATATCAAAATGCCGCGCATGGACGGCATGGAAACGCTGCGGCGTTTGCGGCAGAAATCCGATCTGCCGGTGATCTTCCTGACCTCGAAGGACGAAGAAATCGACGAGTTGTTCGGCCTGAAAATGGGTGCCGACGACTTCATCCGGAAGCCGTTTTCGCAGCGGCTGTTAGTCGAGCGGGTTAAGGCGGTGCTGCGCCGGGCCGCGCCGAAAGACGGCGCCGCCCCCAAGGAAGCCGACAGTAAGGTTTTGGAACGCGGACTTTTGCGCATGGATCCGGAGCGTCATACCTGCACCTGGAAAAACGAGCCGGTGACGCTGACCGTCACCGAATTCTTGATTCTGCAGGCGCTAGCCAGCCGGCCTGGCGTGGTGAAAAGCCGTAACGCCTTGATGGATGCGGCTTACGACGATCAAGTCTACGTGGACGATCGCACCATCGACAGCCACATCAAGCGGCTGCGCAAGAAATTCAAGGCGAGCGACGACGATTTCGACATGATCGAAACGTTGTACGGCGTCGGCTACCGCTTTAAGGAGTAGTATCCCGCGCCGATCTTAGCGCTATGGTGAGGCCTAAGGCGGCGAAACCGGCAGGCGCGCAGGGCCAAGCTCTCAAAGGGTCGCGCGGAGGTGATTATAGCCCGCTGACTGGGATGCCTGACGTGCGGTAGTGGTAGTATGGCGTTCGGCCGCGCCCCGCTTTGGTTTGCGGGGTAAGGTCGAGCCAATCCGGATCCCGGCAGACCACGTGCTCGATAAGACTACAGATATCCCCGACGACCGGGCCCCTCCGCTGGCCCCCGTCGAAGCTCAGGCCGAGGCCGAAGCCGGCAGCGAGGCGAAGGCGCGGCGTGCCTCGCGCGGCTTGAGCAATGTGGCCAAGTGGCTGCGCCACGCCACGCAGTTTTTCGTCACGCAAAGCTCGTCGAGCCTGACGCGCCGCATCGTCGTCCTTAACGTCGCCGGGCTGCTCGCGCTTTCCATCGGCATCAACTATCTGTCGCCGTTCCGCGCCCGGCTGATCGATGCCCGTGTCCAGAGCCTGCTCCAGCAGGGCCAGATCATCGCTCACGCCATCGCCGACCAGGCAACCGGTGAAACTGGCTCGGCCATTACGCTCGATCCAAGCAAGCTGCAAAATCTGCAGACGGGCGAAAGCTACGGTCCGAGCGAAGATGCCCTGTATGGCATTGATTTTCCCATCAATCCCGAGCGGGTCGCCCCGGTGCTGCGCGATCTGGTGTCACCAACCAAGACGCGCGCGCGCATCTACGATCGCGATGGCGTGCTGTTGGTCGATAGCCGCGATCTGTTTGGCCGCGGCGACGTGCTGCGCTTCGACCTGCCGTCGCCCAGCGCCGGGAAGCCTCGTTTCTTCCAGCGCGTCATCGTCGCGGTGCGGACCTGGCTCGGCCGCGGCGACCTGCCGCTCTACCGCGAGCTCGGCCCCGATGACGGCAAGGGCTATCAGGAAGTCACGCAGGCGCTCAACGGTCAGGACGCCAGCATGGTGCGCATCAACGATCGCGGCGACGTGATCGTGTCGGTCGCCGTGCCGGTGCAGCGCTTCCGCGCGGTGCGTGGCGCACTGATGCTGTCGACCCAGGGCGCCGACATCGACAACATGGTGACGGCTGAGCGGCTCGCGATTCTCAAAGTCTTTCTCATCGCCGCGGCCGTGATGGTCGTACTTTCGATTCTTCTAGCCGGCACCATCGCCGAGCCGGTGCGGCGGCTTGCCGACGCCGCCGAGAGCGTGCGCCGGCGCATCCAGTCGCGCGTCGAAATTCCCGATTTCACCCGCCGCAAGGACGAAATCGGTCATCTCTCGGGTGCGCTGCGGACCATGACCAATGCACTTTACAGCCGCATCGAAGGCATCGAACGCTTCGCGGCGGATGTCGCTCATGAATTGAAGAATCCATTGACCTCGCTGCGCTCGGCGGTGGAGACGATGCCACTCGCCAAGTCGGATCAGAGCCGCGCGCGGCTTCTTGAAGTGATTCAGCACGACGTCAAGCGGCTCGACCGCCTGATATCGGATATCTCGGACGCGAGCCGGCTCGATGCGGAGCTGCAGCGCCAGGTGTCCGAGCCGGTGGATGTCGCGAAGTTGCTCAGCACCGTCGTGACGGTCGCCAACGAAGTGAAGCGGGACGACAGCGTCAAGGTCACGCTCAAATTCGAAGGCGGCGGCGCGCGCGCCTTTCAGGTGCCCGGTCACGATTCACGTCTCGGCCAGGTGATCGACAACCTGATCGAAAACGCACGCTCGTTTTCGCCGGCGGGCGGCGCTGTGCGAGTGACCTGCCGCCGCATCAAAAATCAGGTCGAGATTTATGTCGACGATGACGGGCCGGGCGTACGCCCCGACGCGGTCGAGAAAATCTTCGAACGGTTCTACACCGATCGGCCGCACCAGGGCTTTGGCCAGAATTCAGGTCTCGGATTGTCGATTTCCAAACAAATTGTCGAAGCGCACGGTGGCGCCATCTGGGTGGAAAACAGGATCGCCGCCTCGGTTGCGCCGGCACCCAATGCCGAACCGAAAGTCACTGGCGCTCGTTTTATCGTGCGCTTGCCGGCGACGTGACAGCAACCGTCCACGCCTCAGCGGTCTTGGCCGGCTCACGCGCGGTGTTGATTCGCGGTCCATCAGGTGCCGGAAAATCGCGCCTTGCGCTGGCACTCATCGAGGCTGCCCGGGTGGGCCGTTTGCCGTTTGCGAGCCTCGTCGGTGATGATCGGGTACACCTGTCGCCGACCGGTGGGCGCCTGCTGGTGCGTCCGGCCGCCGCGCTAGCCGGACTGATCGAAATGCGTGGCGTCGGCATTGTTCGTTTGGCCTATGAGCCGTGCGCCGTCGTCGGGATGGTGGTTGATCTCGGCGCCGGCCCCGACCGGCTGCCGGCGGCCGAACAGCGCCACACCGTGATCGAAGGCATCATGTTACCGCGGCTTGCGGTCGCAGCCGGCGAGGACGCCTTGCCGCCGCTCATCGCTCTCATCACTTGTTTGCCAAAGGCAGACGGTCTGCCGCACAAGACAGTTTTAGGAACTTAATCCAGGCATTGGATTTGTACTCGATCCCGGGCGGTCTTGAGCCCTCTTTCCCAGTGGCAATTGGTTAACCTTAACGCACTTAAACTTGTCCATGCTTGCTAGGAAGCCGTTTCAAGGCAGCCGCCGAATCGGATTCGACTTTGCTCTACCGCAATGCAACAACCTCCGAAATTCGCCATTAATGCCCTTGCGCGGGAACTTCGGATGGCCATGATGGAGCGACTTTCGTGCGGTGCAACCGGGACGCGCCCGCGGTGAATGCGATGATCGGTCTAGTACTCGTCACCCACGGCAGGCTGGCTGTCGAGTTCCGCGCGGCCCTGGAACACGTGGTCGGACCTCAGTCGCAGATCGAAGCAATCACGATCGATCCGGAAGACGACGTCGAGGAGCGGCGCCGAGATATCATCGCCGCGGTCAAGCGTGTCGATTCCGGCGACGGCGTCGCCATCCTCACCGATATGTTCGGCGGTACACCGTCCAATCTCGCGATCTCGGTCATGAGCCAGCCCAAGGTCGAGGTGCTGGCGGGTATCAATCTTCCCATGCTGGTTAAGCTCGCCAAGGTGCGCGACGAGTGCCCGCTCGCGGAGGCCGTCGCCGCCGCCCAGGAGGCCGGCCGTAAATACGTCACCATTGCGAGCCGGGTCCTCAACGGCAAATGAGCGCATCGGCGGAAGGCCGCGGAGCGCCGGACCCCGAACAGCCGCATGTCGGCCGTGACGCCGTAATGCGTGAGTTCACCATCTGCAACAAGCGTGGCCTCCATGCGCGCGCTTCGGCCAAGTTTGTGCAGACCGTGGAACGTTTCGACGCCGAGGTTCGTGTCACCCGATGCGGCGAAACCGTCGGCGGTACCTCAATCATGGGGCTGATGATGTTGGCGGCCTCGCCCGGCACCACAATCACCGTCGAGGCCACCGGCAAGGAAGCCGGCGCGGTGATCGAAGCCTTGGCGACGCTGATCGACTCGCGCTTTGGCGAAGACGATTGAAGCGGTCTCAGCCTGGATTTTGGCGGCCAATTCAAACAATTTCTGAATGGAGCAAGTACAATGGCACTCGAACCTCAGCCGACTGGTACGACCGCAGCCGCGCAGCAGCAGCGTCAAGCAACTGTTCGCTACATCGATCGCCCGGAAGTCACCGAAACCTTCGCTGATTCCATCACCAATGTGACTTTCGATGGCCAGACGTTGCGGCTGGAATTCGCGGTGACGCGGCTCGATGACGTCAAACCAAACACGCCACTCACCGGCCGGCGTTATCCGGCCTGCCGCCTGGTCCTGTCGCCGGCAGCGGCGCTGGACCTTATCAATCGCGTCCAGCAAATCACGCAGGCGATGACGCAAGCCGGGTCCATCAAGGCGACCCCGAACCCGTAAGCGCTCGGCTGAGAGCTGTGGCTTTCTCTCAGTTCTGTGAAATGAGACGCGAGCCGCGAAACGCTTCACGCAGACACGCCGCTTTGGCGCGTAAGTGGTGGCGCGAATGCGCGGCAAGACACGGCACGCCACGTCAACGCGGGCGTGATGGTCAAGCGCGCAGACCGAAGATAGACATAAAGGTATCTTTATGTGTTTGTTGCCGCGCCGCGCCCGCCCTGCTATAGGCGCGCAGCCAAGCCACACAGCCATCCCACCCGTAGCGTCCGCAAAGGATCATCATGAGCACGACGACCAAGTCTAAAGCCAGTTCGCATGCCGATTACGTCGTCAAGGATATCGGGCTTGCCGAGTGGGGACGCAAAGAGATCTCCATCGCCGAGACCGAGATGCCCGGATTGATGGCGACCCGCGAGGAATACGGGCCGCAGCAGCCGCTGCGCGGCGCGCGCGTTGCCGGTTCGCTGCACATGACCATTCAGACCGCGGTGCTGATCGAGACGCTGCGTGCGCTCGGCGCCGACGTGCGCTGGGCCTCCTGCAATATCTACTCGACGCAGGATCATGCCGCGGCCGCGATCGCCGCCGCCGGTACACCGGTCTTCGCGGTCAAAGGCGAGTCGCTTGAAGACTATTGGGATTACAGCCACCGCATATTCGAGTGGGGCGACGGCGGCGGTCCCAACATGATTCTCGACGACGGTGGCGATGCCACGTTGTTGATGCACCTCGGCATGCAGGCCGAGAGCAATCCGGGCGTCATTGCGAAGCCGACCAACGAAGAGGAAGAGGTGTTGTTTGCCGCCATCAAGAAGCGGCTCAAAGACAAGCCGGGCTGGTACACCACGATCGCCAAGGCCATCAAAGGCGTCACTGAGGAAACCACCACCGGTGTGCATCGCCTTTATCAGATGGAAAAGGAAGGCCGGCTGCTGTTTCCCGCCATCAACGTCAACGACAGCGTCACCAAATCGAAATTCGACAACCTTTACGGCTGCCGCGAGTCGCTGGTCGACGGTATCCGCCGCGGCACCGACGTGATGATGGCCGGCAAGGTGGCGATGGTCGCGGGCTTCGGCGACGTCGGCAAAGGCTCGGCCGCATCGCTGCGCCAGGCCGGCTGCCGGGTGATGGTGTCGGAGATCGATCCGATCTGCGCGCTGCAGGCGGCGATGGAGGGCTACGAGGTCGTCACCATGGAAGAGGCTGCGCCGCGCGCCGATATTTTCTGCACCGCGACCGGCAATGTCGATGTCATCACCATCGATCACATGCGCAAGATGAAGGACCGCGCCATCGTCTGCAATATCGGCCATTTCGACAGCGAAATTCAGGTCGCTGCGCTGAAAAACCAGAAATGGAACAACATCAAGCCGCAGGTCGACGAGATCGAATTCCCCGACGGTCACCGCATCATCTTGTTATCCGAGGGCCGGCTGGTGAATCTCGGCAACGCCATGGGGCATCCGAGTTTCGTCATGTCGTCGTCGTTCACCAACCAGACGCTGGCGCAGATCGAGATCTGGGCCAATCCGGGCAAGTACGAGAAAAAGGTCTACACGTTGCCCAAGCATCTCGATGAGAAGGTGGCGCGGCTGCATCTCGACAAGATCGGCGCCAAGCTCACGAAGCTCTCCGACAAGCAGTCGACCTATATCGGCGTGCCGCAGAGCGGGCCGTACAAGAGCGATCAGTACAGGTATTGATCTTTTCACCTCACCCCGCTGCGCGGGGAGAGGTCGAGTGAGCGAAGCGAACGAGGGTGAGGGGGCGTCTCCGCAATTCTGAGCGGTCCGGATTGTGCGACGGTGATCGAGATGACCTTGTGCTCCTAACGCAGCGGAGAGGCCCCCTCACCCCAACCCTCTCCCGGCATGCGGGGAGAGGGAGTCGCTTCCCTTGCCGCTCCGTGCCGCCGATGTTATCTGCGCTCACATGAGCGCGACGCCAATCGCCAACATCCGCAATTTTTCGATCATCGCCCATATCGATCACGGCAAATCGACGCTGGCCGATCGGCTGATCCAGGTCACCGGCGGCCTTGAAGCGCGCGAAATGGTCGAGCAGGTGCTCGATTCGATGGATATCGAGCGCGAGCGCGGCATTACCATCAAGGCACAGACCGTGCGGCTCAATTATCGTGCCCGCGACGGCAAGGACTACGTGCTCAACCTCATCGACACGCCCGGCCATGTCGATTTCGCCTACGAGGTCAACCGCTCGCTCGCGGCCTGCGAGGGCTCGCTGCTCGTGGTCGATGCCAGCCAGGGCGTCGAGGCGCAGACGCTCGCCAATGTGTACCAGGCGATCGACAACAACCACGAGATCGTGCCGGTGCTCAACAAGGTCGATCTGCCGGCCGCCGAGCCCGACAAGGTGAAGCAGCAGATCGAAGACGTGATCGGGCTCGACGCCTCCGATGCCATTCTGATCTCCGCCAAGACCGGGCTGAATGTACCGGAAGTGCTGGAAGCGATTGTGCACCGGCTGCCGCCACCGAAAGGCGATGCCGCGGCGCCGCTCAAGGCATTGCTCGTCGACAGCTGGTACGACGCCTATCTGGGTGTTGTCGTGTTGTTCCGCGTGGTCGATGGCGTGCTGAAAAAGGGCCAGCGCATTCGCATGATGGGCACGGACGCGGCCTACGAGGTCGACCGCGTCGGTGTATTCACGCCAAAGCGCGTCGAGCGCGACGAACTGGGCCCGGGCGAGATCGGCTTTCTGACCGCTTCGATCAAGGAAGTCGCCGATACCCGTGTTGGCGACACCATCACCGAT
This sequence comes from Xanthobacteraceae bacterium, assembly GCA_035546235.1. Taxonomy (GTDB): domain Bacteria; phylum Pseudomonadota; class Alphaproteobacteria; order Rhizobiales; family Xanthobacteraceae; genus BOG-931. The sequence goes on from DASZWK010000423.1 coordinate 10,028, forward strand.
GAAAAACGGCCGATTGCGGCGCCGCTGCCCGGCTTCCGTCCCGCCATCCCGGTGGTGTTCTGCGGACTTTTCCCGGTCGATGCCGCCGATTTCGAAGCGCTGCGCGCCGCTATGGGCAAGCTCAGGCTCAACGACGCGAGTTTCTCCTATGAGATGGAGACCTCGGCGGCGCTCGGTTTCGGTTTCCGCTGCGGATTCCTCGGCCTTCTGCACCTCGAAATCATCCAGGAGCGGCTCGAACGCGAGTTCAATCTCAATCTGATCGCGACTGCGCCATCGGTCATCTACAAGATCAAGCTGCGCACCGGCCAACAACTCGAAATACATAACCCGGTCGACATGCCGGACCCTACCTACATCGAAGAGATGCAGGAGCCTTGGATCGAGGCGACCATCCTGACGCCTGATGAATATCTCGGCGCCGTGCTCAAACTTTGCCAGGACCGTCGTGGCGAGCAGAAAGAGCTCACCTATGTGGGCAACCGCGCCCTGGTGAAATACAACCTGCCGCTCAACGAGGTGGTGTTCGATTTTTACGATCGCCTGAAATCGGTGTCGCGCGGCTACGCTTCCTTCGACTATCACCTCACCGATTACAAGCCGTCCGATCTGGTCAAGCTGCAGATGCTGGTCAACGGCGAACCGGTCGATGCGCTCGCGATGCTGGTACACCGCACGCGCGCCGAAAGCCGCGGCCGCGCCATGGCGGAGAAGCTCAAAGAACTGATCCCGCCACACATGTTCCAGGTGCCGATCCAGGCCGCGATCGGCGGCAAGATCATCGCGCGCGAAACCGTGCGTGCGTTCCGCAAGGACGTGACGGCAAAGTGCTATGGCGGCGACGTGTCGCGCAAGCGCAAACTTCTGGACAAGCAGAAGGAAGGCAAGAAGCGCATGCGCCAGTTCGGCAAGGTCGACATCCCGCAAGAGGCATTTATTGCCGCGCTGAAGGTGGACGTGTGAGTTGCCAGCCCGGATGAGCGACCCCCCTACGCTCGCTCTGCGAGCTTCGGAGGGTTTGAGTCCGGCGAAGCGCGTAGGCGGAAGCGAAACCCGGGCCATTTCCCTGCGACCCAAGCTGTGGCACCCTCGGGCTTCGCTGGCCCGGGGTTGATGATAGCCGCCGGGTCACATTCCGGACATCAAGGGGCATTGCTATGAACAGGATCGCACTCGCGGTGTACGTAGCCGCAACTATGCTCGTTGCCGGCCATGCCAATGCTCAACAGCCGGTCGACTGGGATAAGATTCAGATCAAGACGACCGCTCTCGGTCACGACACCTACATGCTGATGGGCCAGGGCGGCAACATCACCATCGCGGTCGGTACCGATGGCATCATCATGGTGGACACGGAATTCGCGCCGCTCTCCACAAAGATCATGGCCGCGATCAAGGCGATCTCGCCGCTGCCGATCAAGTATGTGATCAACACGCATTTTCATGGCGATCACACCGGCGGCAATGAAAATTTCCAGAACGCCGGCGCCATCGTCGTCGCGCAGGATAACGTCAGGGTCCGCCTCGCCGCCGGCACCACGAACGGCACTTCCGGCGTGAAGGTGCCACCCGCGCCGCCCGGCGCGCTGCCGAAGCAAACCTATGTGGGCGGAACGACGACGCTCGTGGTGGGCGGCCGCAAGGCGCTGCTCATGCACATCAACAACGCGCATACCGATGGAGACACGGCGGTCTATTTCGCCGACGCCAACGTGCTCTGCACCGGCGACGTCATGAACAACAATCACCGCTACCAACAAGTCGACTACGCCAACGGCGGCGACATCAGGGGCGTTGTCAGAGGAACCGATATGTTTCTGAAATTGACGAACGACGACACCAAGGTCGTGGTCGGCCACGGTCCGCTGGCGAAACGGGCCGACATCGTCGCCTATAATGCGATGGCAAAGACGGCGCGCGAGCGCGTCGAGGCATTGTTCAAAGCCGGTAAGACCGAAACCGAGGCGATCGCTGCGGATCCGCTAAAGGACCTCAACCCGACCTGGGCCGCAAACAGCCAAGCCGCGATCAACTTCCTCAAACAGGTCTACAATTCATTTCAGCGCTCTTAGACGGCAGTGCGGCGAATGGCGGCGGCGCGATTGCCGCGCCGCGCCGCCGCGGCTACGTTGGCGCGGGCGATTCGGAAATTGACCGAATAACCGATTGGGGGGAAGAAGCCGATGCATCTGCGACTGATAGCGCCGAAAATCCTGGTGCTCGCCGCGCTGTTGGCGCTGGCATGGCCGGCTGCGCGAAGCCAGGCTGCCGGACCTGAAACCAGCCAAGCGGTTAACGCCACGCTCAATCAGTTCTTCAACCAGGTGCCGTATTCGCGCGAGCTTGCCAACAGGGCGCTGGCGGTCCTGGTGTTTCCGACGGTCGTCAAGGCCGGTTTTGGCATTGGTGGCGAATATGGCGAAGGCGAGTTACAGCTCCGCGGCCGTCACGCCGGCTACTACAACATCGCATCCGCCTCGATCGGCTTTCAGTTCGGCGCCCAGGCGCGCTCGGTTATCATCATGTTCATGACGCCCGGTGCGCTCGCGCAATTCCAGAGCACCGATGGCTTCAAGGTGGGAATCGACGGCTCGATCGCCATCATCACCATCGGCGCCGGCGGCGCCATCGATACCAACAGCGTCACCAAGCCGGTGATCGGCTTCATCTTCGATCAGAAGGGCTTGATGTATAATTTGACGCTGGAAGGCTCGAAGATCAGCCGCATCGGACCATAGCGCTCCATCCTCAACCTGAGGCGCTCGGCGCGGAGCGTCGAGCCTCGAAGGGCGAGGCCGCGGCCCCGGGGCCCTGCATCCTTCGAGGCTCGCTTCGCTCGCACCTCAGGATGAGGTCAATGGTACGTGCGCCCGCGTTTACTGCTCCAAGTGAATGTTGTTGGCCCGGATCACTTGGCCCCAGCGTGCAATCTCGCTCTTGAAGAAAGTCTCGGCGAATTCCGGCGAGCGCTGATCCGCCGGGAACACGTCGATGCCTTGTCCCGCCCAGTTTTTGACGATCGCCGGATCGGCGACCGCCTTTTGCGCCGCTTCGTTGAGTGTCTTGATGACCGCCTTCGGCGTCTTTGACGGCGCGAACAGCGCCTGCCAGTAGACGAAGTCGAGCTTCGGTCCGAGCACGGTCACGAAGCTGTCCACGTTCGGCAGTTCGGCGATCTTCTGCTTCGAGGTCACGCCGAACGCCTTCAGCTTCCCTGAATTGACCATCTGCACCACGGATTGCGGCGTGGCGAAGAACAGATCGACCTGACCGCCCAGAAGGTCGGTGATGGCGGGCGAGGCGCCGCGATACGGGATCATGTCGACCTTCACGCCGGCCTCTTGCGCGAACAGCGCGGTGGCGAGATGGCCGGTGGCGCCGTAGCCGGGGATCGCGGCTTTCAGCGTCTGCTTCTTCATCAGCGCTATCAGTTCCTTGAGATTGCTGGCGGGCAGCGTGCTGCGGCCGACCAGCACCAGCGGATTGCGGTTGATCAGCATGATCGGCCTGAAATCCGTCACGGTGTCGAACGGCAGCTTCTTGAACAGCGTCACGTTCGCTGAAATCTGCAGATTGGGCAGGATCAGCGTGTAGCCGTCGGGCGCGGAATGCGCGACCTTCTCGCAGGCCACGATGGTATTGCCGCCGCTGATATTCTCGACGACAAAGCTTTGCTTGAGCTGCGTGCCCATCGATTGTGCGACCACGCGCGCGGTCTGATCGGTCGGGCCGCCGGCCGGGTAGGGGACGATGACGGTGATGGTGCGGCTCGGATATTGCTGCGCTGCTGCCGGTATGAGGGTAGCGAGCAGCCCGCAGAGCGCGGCCGCAATACCGGCGATGTGTCTCATCGTCATAAGTTCCTCCCTGTTTATTGTGTTCGAGTGTTACCTTGGCGGGATGATTGGCAACAACAGATAGGGCTGGCGGCCTGCGGCGAAGTGCAGCGTATTGCGGGTGACAAAGATGTCGGCAGGCCGGTCGTCCGGATCGACATGTAGGAACGGGCCGACGCCTTTCATCGGATAGGGTGCATTCGGCAGCGCAATGTCGGTGCCGTCGACTTCGTAATCCTTGCCGCGCACGGTGAGCGCGAGTCGATAGCCGGGCGGCACCACGATCGAGGTCGGCCAGATTTCAATGTCGAGTTCGACCGGCTCGCCCGGCGTCAGCAGCCATTCCTCGTCGTGCGTGTGCCAGGGCCGGTACGGCAGCGATTTTTGCGCGTCGAGCTTGCGCTGCGAGGCGCGCAGCCAGCCGAGCCCGATCGGTACGCGCGGATCGTTCGAGCCGATGAAGGTGATCTCCTTGCCGGTGGGGTCGAACAGCCGCAGCGCCAGGAAAATGTCGGCGTCGCGGGTTGGCGACGAAAGCCAGAGCTTCGCGGCAACCGGGCCAGTGATTTCGAGGCTCTCGCTCAGGGGCGGCGTGCGGAAGGTCAGGCCATCGCCCGCGGTCTCGTAGTCCAAGGTCACCGTTGCGGACGGCGCTTGCGGCGATAGCGCCAAACCGTCCGACTGCAAAAAATACTTTGTCCATTGCGTGCGCGCGAGCGGCCATTCGTTCTCGGCGCGCAACACAAACGTCTCGTGCGGATGGCGAATGTTGAGCGATACGCGCGGCTGCTTGTCCCATCCAGTATCGTCGCCCTTGAGAAAATGGCCGAAGAAACGCTTCTGCAGCGTCTCGCCGTAGGGGCTGTAGAAATGCGTAAAGTGCGTATCGCCGTGCGCCTCCAGCCATTTTTGCTTGCTGCCGGCGCGCAAAAAACCTTCGAAATTGCCGCGGGTGTGCAGCCCCATGCCGCCCCAGTTGGCGGCCGACAACAGCGGCGCGTCGATCTCCTCGAACGCCGCGGTGCGCGCCGTGTGGTAATCGTCGATCAGTCGGCGGTGTTTCGCTTCGCCCGGCGAGTCGGCGCAGTTTTCAATGAGCTTTTCAGGCGGCAGCGTGTCGGGACCGGCGACCGGTTCTCCGGTCACCGCGCTTTTTGCGCCGCGGCTGCCGACGCCGTATTGCACGCTTGCCACCTGGCGCGGATGCCAACTGCGAAAGAAATCGCTCAAGATGCCGCCGTGCCGGCAGAGCTCGCGATAATAGTCGGATGCACCCTCCCAAATACACAAGGCGGCGAGATGCGGCGGCTTGAGCGCGCCGACATTCCACTGATTCATTGCGTAATATGAAATGCCGTTGATGCCGACCTTGCCGTTGCTCCAGCTCTGCGTGCCGGCCCATTCGACACAGTGGTAGAGATCGCGGGCCTCGCGCGGCGACCATACATCGAGCAACCCCGGCGAACGCCCGGCGCCGCGCGAATCGACACGCACGATGGCATAGCCGTCCGGCACCCATTTCTCAGGATCGACCAGCTCCCAGTTCTGATACTTGTTGCTCGATCCGGTCAGGACCTCCGGCGCGGCTTTGACGAGCCGCGCCCAGTTGCCCTTGTAGCCTTCCTGAAACGACAGGCCCTTGGCGTAAGGACCGTAACTGAGAATGACCGGATAC
>DASZWK010000424.1:0-9618 GCA_035546235.1 Xanthobacteraceae bacterium
ACAATTACGTCGTCTATATCGGCTTCGATCCGATCGCCGCACAGTCGCAGCCTAAGCACGGCGCGCCGCGGCCGAAGGCCAAGCGCAAGCCCGCGCCGAGGGCGCAAGCCGCCCCGCCGTTGCGCACGAATTGAGGTTGTCATTCCGGATCGCCGCAAAGCGGCGAGTCCGGAATCCATAAGCCCTGCGCTGGGATTATGGATTCCGGGTTCCTCGCTTCGCTCGGCCCCGGAATGACGGTTCCTAATTAGTTGAATCTCTGTTTGACGTCCTCGATGCCGCGGACGAGCAGCTCTTCGGCTACTTTACCTTTGGCGGCCACCGACAGGATCTTCTCGGCCGCGGCGACCGCAGCATCCGCCGCCGCGGAACGCACATCGGCGAGCGCCTGTGCTTCGGCCTGAGTGATCTTGGCCTCTGCCATCTTGGTGCGGCGGCTGACGAATTCTTCCATGCGCTGTTTGGCCTCGACGGCGAGCCGCTCGGCTTCGCTCTTGGCGCTGGCGATGATGGCTTCGGCTTCGCTCTCGGCGGCAAGACCCTTGCGCTCGAATTCGGCGAGCAAGTCTTGCGCCTCTTTGTGCAGCCTCGCCGCCTCGTCGAGCTCCGCCTTGATGCGCCCCTGGCGCTGATCGAGCACGCCGGTGAGCTTGGTGTGCACGCCCAGATAACCAAGCAGGCCGAGGAAGCAGATAAAACAGATCGCGACCCAAGCTTCGGGCGGGGGCATCATGCGTTGCTCCTTTACCGTTTGCCCGAATCGAGCGCGGCGGCGACTTCGTGCGGGGTGGGCGCCTTGCCGATCAGCCGCTCAACGATCGCGGAAGCGCTTTCGCCGGCGATGGCGCCGACATTGCCCATGGCCGCACTGCGGGTTGCGGCGATGGTTTTTTCCGCCGCTGCCAGACGCTCGTGCAGTTCCGCCTCGAGCCGCTTGTTGGTTTCTTCGGCCGCGGCCGCCTGTTGCTCCCGCGTCGTGTTGGCGATGCCCTGCGCGCGGCTGCGGGCGTCGGCCAGCGCCTTTTCGTAAGCGGCGTGCGCCGCGTCCGAACGCTCCTTGAGTTGCTGCGCCGCCGCCATATCGTCGCCGATGCGCTTTGACCGGGCCGCCAGGATCGAATGGATCCGGGGCAGGGCGATCTTCGCCATCAACGCATAGAGCAGCACAAAACTCAGCGTCAGCCAAAACAGCTGCGACGGGAAGTTCTCGGTCTGAAACGGCGGGAATTCGTGCTTTCCCGCGGGCGCTTCGGTGGTGGCGGTCGGCGTGGCCATGGCCGGCTGGTTTTCAGAATTGATACAGCAACAGGAGCGCGATCAGCAGCGAGAAGATGCCGAGCGCCTCGGTGATGGCGAACCCGAAGATCAGGTTGCCGAACTGGCCCTGGGCCGCCGACGGATTGCGCAGCGCGGCCGCCAGATAATTGCCGAAGATCAGGCCGACGCCGACGCCCGCACCGCCCATGCCGATGCAGGCGATGCCGGCCCCGATCAATTTCGCGGCGTTTGCATCCATGAGAAAGCTCCTTTTTAAGCCCCCTCGCTACCTCCCCCGCAAGCGAGGGAGGGAAGGGAGGGGGGGCCGTCAGTGGCCCGGGTGTATCGCATCGTTGAGATAGATGCAGGTGAGAATGGCGAACACGTAGGCTTGCAGGGCCGCCACAAGCAGCTCGAGCGCGCACAGCATCACCACCATGATGAACGGCAGCACCGCGCCGAACCAGCCGACAACGCCGGCGCCCGCCAGCATGATGATGAAGCCGGCAAACACCTGCAGCGTGATGTGTCCGGCCAGCATGTTGGCGAACAGACGGACGCTGTGCGAGACCGGCCGTGAGACAAAAGACAGCACTTCGATGGGGACGATCAGCGGCAGGAAGACCCAGGGCACCCCGGACGGCACGAACAATTTCAGGAAGCGCAGGCCGTTCTTCCAAAAACCGTAGATCACGACGATGAGGAAGACGAGGATCGCCAAGCTCGCCGTCACAATGAGCTGGCTGGTGACCGTGAAGGAATACGGAATGAGTCCGATCAAATTGGCGACCAGCACGAACATGAACAGCGTGAACACGAAGGGCAGGAACTTCATGCCCGCTTCGCCCGTCGAGCTGCGCAATGTGGTGGCGACGAATTCGTAGGACATTTCCGCGACCGATTGCAGCCGGCCCGGGATGATCGCGCGCGGCATGGTCGCGCCAATCAGCAGCAGCGACAGCAGCACGACGATCAGCAGCATGTAGGCGGCCGAATTGGTGAACGCGATCTGGTGGCCGCCCAGGCTGAGCAGCGGCACGAGGTTTTTGATCTGAAACTGCTCGATGGGATCGAGATGCATGGTTCTATCGTCGCGCCGCCTGGCAGGAGAGCCTAGTTGTTGGACGTCGCCGAGCGCACCACGTTGAGCACGCCGGCGGCAAAGCCGAGCATTCCAAATACGATGAGCCCCCAGGGCGAACTCTTGAGCCAGTGATCGATGAGCAGGCCGAGCCCCGCACCGACCACCACGCCTGCAACGAGTTCGCTTGAGAGCCGGAAGCCCTTGGCGTAGCCGGATGCAGTCGTCGCCCTATCCCCAACCGGACCATCGGAAGGCCGCGTCGCCTGATCGCGCGCCAGCCTTTCGCCGAGCCGCTGGAGTCTCGCAGAGAGAGCGGCCTCATCGGTATTTGCTTTGCCGCTCTCGCCGTTGTCGCGCGCGCCGTCGCTCATGCTTCCGACACTCGCGGTTTTGCGGCGATTGCGGCACGGCCGCCCGCTGAAACCGCGCGGACCATACTGAGGCGACTCAGGCGAGTCAAGAAACGCCGATTCCGAATTAACCGATTGATTTCAAAAGACATATGGTCGCTCTGCGGATGCCTGTGGACGGCGTCCGGCGGCGCTTTTTCGGTGCCGGAGGCGCGGGCCGGCCTCTCTCCGGGCGGCGGCCGTTGCTATATTCATCACCACGCATGAACGCACCGGCCTTGCGGCCCGTTCCGGCGTCCGTCGACCCGAGTCCAGGAGTTGACCATGATCCAGTTGACCATGATCCAGTTGACCATGATCCGTAAGGCATCGGCTGTCGCGGTGGTCGCCGGCCTGGTGCTGACCGCGACCGCCGCCGCCGGCGACACGCCGCAGCCATTGGGCAAGGCGCGCTATAGCTTCCACAAAGTCACGGACGGCTTTCTGCGGCTCGATACCCAGACCGGCGAAGTGGCGCTGTGCGGCAGCCAGCCGGTGGGCTGGGCGTGCGTGGCTGCGCCCGAGGACCGTGGCGTTCTTGAGAATGAAATTACCCGGTTGCGCCGGGACAATGCCGCACTCAAGACCGAACTGCTGGCGCACGGCTTGACGCTGCCGCCGGGGACTGTGCCGGAGCCCCCGGCGAGCAATGAGGAGCCGCAAGTCGTGATCCGGCTGCCCAGCAGTGCCGACGTCGACCGGATGGTCGCAATGGCTGGGAAGATGTGGCGGCAGTTTCTCGATGCGATTGTCGACGCGCAGAACCAGATGATGCACAAGAGCTGAGGTGGCGTTGCCGCAGGGAGAAAACCGTCGGTGACTCGTGTGTCTCCCATCCAGGTCGCGCGCGCGGAAACGATCGCGAGCGCGGTGCTGACGGTGCCGACGAGCGGCGAGGGCTTTTTCGACATCACCCGCGACGTGTCGCGCTTTGTCGAAGACGCCAAGGCCGCCGACGGTATTCTGCTTTTGTTTCTCCGCCATACCTCGGCGTCGCTGGTGATCCAGGAGAACGCCGATCCGGATGTGCAGACCGATCTGGTGACGGCCTTGCGGCGAGTGGCGCCGGAAAATGCCGGCTGGGTACACGATACCGAGGGGCCCGATGACATGCCGGCCCATGTCAAGGCCATGCTCAACGGCGTCTGCCTGCATGTGCCGGTGAGTGGCGGCCGCCTGGGGTTGGGCACGTGGCAGGGCATCTACGTCGCCGAGCACCGCCGGGCGCCGCACCGGCGCGACGTCGTGCTGCAATTTTTGGGTTCGTGCCGCCGGGACTGATTGTAAGATACGGCACTTCGGAGCCAAGACCGGACAATGTCGGTGAACCAAACGCAACTTCATCGCCTGGTGATTGCCGACGATCATCCGCTGTTCCGCGGCGCGCTGCGCGAAGCGGTGTCCGGCGTACTCGGCCGCGCCGAGATCGGCGAGGCCTCGACTTTTGAGGAGGTTACCGATCTCCTTGAGCGCGGCGGCGAGGTCGATCTCATCCTGCTCGATCTGCGCATGCCCGGCGTGCGCGGCTTTTCCGGACTGATGTATCTGCGCGCCCAATATCCGAGCGTTCCGGTTGTCGTCGTCTCGGCCAACGACGACCCCGCGGTGATCCGGCGCTGCATGGAGTTCGGCGCGTCGGGTTTTTTCCCGAAGACGCTCGGCGCCGACGCCCTGCGCGCCGCGCTCGCGCGCGTCCTGCAGGGCGAAGTGTGGACTCCGCCCGATGTCGATTTCGCGCGCGACGCCGATGCCGAGAGCGCGGCGATGATCGCGCGGCTTTCGACGCTGACGCCGCAGCAGGTGCGGGTGCTGATGATGCTGTCGGGTGGGTTGCTGAACAAGCAGATCGCCTATCAGCTCGGCGTTTCGGAGGCGACCGTGAAGGCGCACGTCTCCGCGATCCTGCAGAAGCTCGGCGTCGACAGCCGCACCCAGGCGGTGATTGCCGCCGGCCGGATCGAGGCCGGTCAATGGCCGCATGCGCCGGCGCGTCCGGAATGATGCTGAAAGAATTCAGATCGGGATGGGAATGAACGGCCCCGCTGACCTCGGAGCGCTATGTGCCACAATACGGAGCCGCTCACTCGTGTCAAACCATCGTCTGACGCGTGCAGGTGTAGCCGACGATCATTGCCGTTGTGCTAAGGATCGCATCCGCAACATTGCGGACGTAATTCCACGGAGCGGCCGCTGTCACGCTGCTCCCCTTCAACGCGGAAAGCTGTTTCGTGGTGATGGGCTTCGGCGACACGGCCGGAGCCGGCGAGACGGGGAGCCTGAGCCTCGTATTTGACTCGACATTCGAGCGGGGCGGGCAGACCATGCACACGCTACGGCCTTCACATAGGAGGGCCGCGAGAGTTTTTTAGGTAACTGCTTAATTGCTTTTCGAAGCCAAGTTTCAAATGCCTAAGTGACAGCTTTCGGCAAGGGAAGACTTTATCGCCTCTTAAACGTCGCTGGAGAGATGGATGTCGCTCCGTGATTTTCAGGCGAAGGCAGGTTTCGACGACGCGGCGCGTGAACGCCTGCCTGGAGCGGACATGGTGCACGTTCCCGGCGGCACGTTTCGCATGGGCTCTGACAAGCACTACCCGGAAGAGGCGCCGGTTCATCACGTCTCGGTGGGCTCGTTCCTGATGGACCGTTGGCCGGTCACGAACCGCGAGTTCGAGGAATTCGTCAAAGCGACCGGCTATGTGACCTTTGCCGAGATTCCGCCCGACCCAAAGGATTATCCGGGCGCGCTGCCGCACATGCTCTATGCCGGTTCGCTCGTATTCTCGCCGCCGACGCATCGGGTCGATCTGCGCGACTGGAGTCAATGGTGGAGCTTTCTCAAAGGAGCGAATTGGCGCCATCCCTACGGACCGAAGAGCGACATCAACAATCTCGACAATCATCCTGTCGTGCACGTGGCGTTCGCCGACGCACTGGCCTACGCCACATGGGCTGGCAAGGAGCTGCCGACCGAGGCCGAGTGGGAATTCGCCGCGCGCGGCGGGCTCGACGGCGCCGAGTTTGCCTGGGGCGACGAGTTCACGCCCGCCGGCAAACACATGGCCAACACCTGGCAAGGCGAATTTCCGCGACAGAATCTTTGTGAGGACGGTTTCGAGCGCACATCGCCCGTCGCCGCGTTCCCGCCGAACGCCTACGGCCTCTACGACATGATTGGCAATGTCTGGGAATGGACGACCGATTGGTATTCGCAAAAGCACCAAGCCGACGCGCCGAAGGCGTGCTGCATTCCAGAGAATCCGCGCGGCGGCCTCGAGGCCGCGAGCTACGACCCGAACCTGCCGAGCGTCAAGATTCCGCGCAAGGTGCTTAAAGGCGGCTCGCACCTGTGCGCCCCCAATTATTGTCGCCGCTACCGACCAGCGGCGCGTCATGCCGAGCCGGTCGACACTTCGACGAGCCACGTCGGCTTTCGCTGCATCATCAGAAACCAACAGAAAGGGAGCGCGTCATGAGCAGGAACAACGAAGGGGGAAAGTCGAAGCAACACGTCGCGATAAACGGTGAAGGTTTCAAGCGGCGCGATCTCCTGCTCGGCAGCAGCACGCTGTTGGCCGCGTCCTCTCTACTGGCGACAGGTCGTGAAAATGCCGCTCAGGCGCAACAACCGGTGTCGCTGGGCGAACGGCGGCCCAACATCCTCGTCATCTTTGGCGATGACATCGGCTACTGGAACATCAGCTTCAACAACCACGGCATGATGGGCTATCGCACGCCCAACATCGACCGCATCGCCAAAGAGGGTGCGGCGTTCACCGACCTCTACGCCCAGCAGTCTTGCACCGCCGGCCGCGCCGCATTCATCACCGGGCAGAGCTGCTTCCGCACTGGCCTGCTCAAGGTCGGCCTGCCAGGGGCCAAGGAAGGACTGTCCGACAAGGACCCGACGCTCGCCGAATTGCTCAAACCTTTCGGCTACGCCACCGGCCAGTTCGGCAAGAACCATCTGGGCGATCGCAACGAGTTTCTGCCTACCGTACACGGCTTCGACGAGTTCTTCGGCAATCTCTACCACCTGAACGCGGAGGAAGAGCCGGAGAATCCCGACTATCCAAAGCCTCCCGAATATCCCAATTTCAAGGCGAAGTTCGGCCCGCGCGGCGTCCTGCACAGCTTCGCTTCGGACAAGGACGATCCGACCGAGGAACCGCGCTTCGGACGGGTGGGGAAGCAGACGATCGACGATACCGGCCCATTGACCAAAAAACGCATGGAGACGGTCGATGAGGAGTTCCTAACCGGCGCCATGAACTTCATCGACAAGAGCCATACGGCTAACAAGCCTTTCTTCGTGTGGTTTAACTCGACCCGCATGCACATCTGGACCCATCTCAAGCCGGGGTCAGACGGAAAAACCGGGCTGGGCGTTTACGCAGACGGTATGGTGGAGCACGATGGTCATGTCGGCCGGCTCCTTAAGCAGCTCGACGACCTCGGCATCGCCGATAACACCATCGTCCTGTACACCACCGATAACGGCGCGGAACAATTCTCTTGGCCCGATGGCGGCACCTCGCCGTTCCACGGTGAGAAGAATTCGAGTTGGGAAGGTGGCTACCGCGTTCCCGGCATGATCCGCTGGCCGGGCGTCATCAAGCCGGGCACCGAAATCAACGACGTCGTGTCGCACGAAGACTGGGTGCCGACCCTGGTGGCAGCCGCCGGCGAACCTAATGTCAAGGCGAAGCTCCTGACGGGCTACGAGGCGGCGGGCAAGACGTTCAAAGTCCACTTGGATGGATACGACCTGCGCCCTCTGCTGGATGGTTCCGGGGCGACCCCGCGCAAGGAGTTTTTCTACTGGACTGACGACGGCAACCTCGCCGGCTTGCGCTATGACCGATGGAAGCTTCTGTTCCTGGAGCAGAAAGCCGTGGGCTTCAAGGTGTGGTCACAACCTTTGGTGCCCCTGCGTGTGCCATTGATCGAAGACCTTCGCGGCGATCCCTTCGAGCGGGCCGTGGGTGAAGCCGTCGTATACGAAGATTGGCTCCTCAATCGAGCTTTCCTGCTCGTGCCGGCCCAGGCCTTCGTGGCCGCGCACTTGCAAACCTACGTCGCGTTCCCACCACGCCAAAAGGTGGGTACCTTCACGCTCGATCAGGTGTTGCAGAAACTGCAAGAGCCAAGTGCGGGTCAGCCCGATTGAGCGACGAAGCCAATCTGACGGAAACTTTGAAGCATCACGCGGCAAGTTCGCGCATGATGCGGTAGAGCCGCGCCTGGCCTTCGAAACCGATGCCCGGGCGGTCGGACAAATTGAGATAGCCATCGGTGAGTTCGGCATCGTCGGCGAAGCCGCCGAAATCGCCGAACACGCCGGGATACGATTCGGCGCCACCGAGGCCGAAGCCCGCCGCAATCGCAAGCGACATCTGATTGCCGCCGTGCGGAAACAAGAGGCTGCGCGGCCATTGGTGCCGTGCCAGCATGTCGAGCGTGCGCGCATATTGCACGATGCCGTAGGCTTGAGGCGGATCGACCTGGATCACGTCGTTGCGCGCCGCCGAAAGCCCGCCGAAACGAACGAGATTCTCGACGTCCTGGGTTGAGAAAAGATTTTCTCCGGTCGACAGCGGTGCGTCATAGAGGCCGGCGATCTCGGCGAGCAGCGCGAAGTCGAGCGGATCGCACGGCTCTTCGAACCAGCGCAGGCCGAATGGTTTGAGACCCCGCGCATAAGCGAGCGCTTCGTCGCGGGAAAATTTCGAGTTGGCGTCGACGGCGAGCTGCGCGCCGCGCGGCAGAATGGATTTGACGGCGTCAACGCGGGCAAGGTCGGAGGCCAGGGGCATGCCGCCGACCTTCATCTTCACCATGGTGTAGCCGGCATCGAGATGCCCCCGCATCTCGTCCTGCAGGTCTTGCGTGGTCTTGCCGGGTCCATACCAGCCGCCGCCGACGTAACAGAACACTTTCTCGGCGACCTTGCCGCCGTTGTAGCGCTCGGCGAGCAGGCGGTGCAGCGGCTTGTTGGCGATCTTGGCGACCGCGTCCCACACCGCGACTTCGATGGTGCCGATGCCGACCGAACGCTCACTGTGGCCGCCGGATTTTTCGTTCTGCATCATCACGGCGAGAATCTTTTCCGGAGCGAAATTGTCGCCGGTTTCGTCGAGCAGCGATTTGGGATCGGCTTTAAGGATGCGCGGGATGAAGCGCCCCCGCATCTGCGCGCCGCACGCGTAACGGCCGGTCGAATTGAAAGCGAAGCCGCAAACCGGCTTGCCGTCGCGTTTGACGTCGGTGAGGACCGCGACCACCGAAGTGGTCATTTCGGAGAAATTGAAGCTCGAATTGGCGAGCGAGGAATTGAGCGGGATCGCGGTCTCGCGAATATCGACGATGCGCATTGGAATTTCTCCGTCATTGTCATGCCCCGCGCAGGCGCGGCATCCAGTAATCGCCAAGTTCGCATTGTTGTTCAGCGATTACTGGATCGTCCGCCTTCGCGGACGATGACAGCGAAGGGATTATTACTGAATCTGCGGAATCTTGGCGTCGACGATGACCTTGTGCCACCGCTCGACCTCTTTTTTGATGCAGACGGAAAACTCCGCCGGCGTGTTGGCGACGACATCGAAGCCCAGTTCCTTGCACTTGGCCTGCACGTCCGGCAGCGCCAGCGCCTTGACCATCTCGCGATTCAACAGAGCGATAACCTCCGGCGGCGTTCCGGCCGGAACGAAGATGCCTGCATGGTATCGGATTCCTGATCGGCGGCCCAGCTTGACCCGGCCGCCACAAGGGCGGCGCCGAAGGCGAGCACGCGAACCGAACGAGACATTGCAGCCATAATTCCCTCCCAGGACAATCCGGCGATGCTATCATTGCGTTCAACGGCCGCACAGTAAATCGCCGCGTGGC
>DASZWK010000425.1:0-5149 GCA_035546235.1 Xanthobacteraceae bacterium
CGCGTGGATCTGCAACAGTTCGCCCTGCAACGTCTCGCGCGTCTGCGCATCGAGCGCGCCGAACGGCTCGTCCATCAGCAGTACCTTGGGGTCGATCGCGAGCGCACGCGCGATACCGACGCGCTGCTGCATGCCGCCGGAGAGCTGATAGGGGCGCCGGTTGACGCTGTCGCCAAGCCCGACCAGCGTCAGATATTTCATCGCCGTGTCGCGCAATGCCTCCCCGCGCACGCCCTTCATTTCCAATCCGAACTCGACATTCTCGAGCGCCGTAAGCCACGGCAGCAACTCGGCGTGCTGAAACACCATGCCGCGGTCATAGCCGCAGCCGTTGATCTGCGTGCCGTCGACGGTCACCCGGCCGCTGCTGGCAACTTCGAGTCCCATGGCGATGCGCAAGGCCGTGGTCTTGCCGCAACCCGACGGCCCGATCAGCGCCACCACCTCGCCGTCGCGCACCGTGAAGCTCAGCCGGTCGAGCGCGTGCACGTTCTGCAGGTCGCCGTCGATCCGCAGCGTGAAGCGTTTGGACACGTCGATGAGACTCACTTCGCCCATATTACCGCCATTCCCCAGAGGCGACGCTCATCCACACCGTGTCATCATCCGCGAAAGCGGATGATTCAGTAATCACCATCCCCTCGGTGTTTACTGGATGCTCCGCCTTCGCGGAGCATGACAAGTTGGAGGCTGCCGCGCGGTCTCATATCAGATCATCCTCAATGCATCTGTGCGACGATTTTCAGCGCAGCCTCGCGCGCTCTGCTGTCGAGCACCTTCGACAGATCCAGGAGCTTCGGAATGCTGCCGACCTTGACCAGTTCTTCGTTGAGCCAGTTGAACTTGTCCATCGGAATCGGCACATCGGTACCGATGGCGTGCTGCCTGCTGACCAGATCGTAGATGTAGGACGGCCGCGGATCGTCCGGCTTGATGCTGGCGAGTTTTTGCGTGGCCTTCATCGCCTCATCCTTGTGGGTGGCGGCGTAGCGCAGACCGAGCATTTCGCCGGCGAGGAATTTGGCGGCGTCCTGCGGACGCTCGGCCAGCGTTTTGCCGGTCGAATGCAGACACATGCGCACGAACAGCGGCAGCGCCTCCTCGGCGCTGACCAGCATCTTGATGTGCTCCTTGGCGGCGATCGGCACGTACTCGCCCGACACCACCGCGGCATCGGCGACACGCGCAACCAGCGCCCGATAGCGGTCGAGATCGCCACCGAGGCTGGCGTATTTCACCGCGTTCTCGGGGATGTGGAAACGATCGAGCGCGCCCTTGGCGAAAATCTCCGGGAACGCGCCGGGCGACGAGATGGCGATGGTCTTGCCGCGCAGTTGCTCCATCGACGTGATGTTGTCGTGGACGAAGATGCCGTGCGGCACGACCAGCCAGGTGCAGCCGATGACTCTGACGTCGGCGCCGTGCGAGTCGGCGATCAAGGCACTGCCCGGCCCACCCTCGAAGCTGTCGAGGTCGCCGGCGATCAGCGCCTTGAGCAGGATTTCGTCATCCTTGATGGGCACGATCTCGACGTTCAGCCCGACCTGTTTGAAGAAGCCGTGCTCGGCGGCCATCAGCAAGATGCCGGAATCGCTTTTCGGCATGATCAGGCCGTGCCGCCACGGCTTTGACGACTGCGCGGCGGCGCTACCGGCGGCGAATGACAGCACCAGTGCCGCGAGAGCGGCGAACACCCTGATCATGGAACATGCCCTCACATCGTATCTTTGTGATCGAAACATAGCGGAACTGCCCGGCGGGTGCATTCCCTTGCGACGCGTTTCGGAATAGTCTTCGTGCCTTCTGCGGCGTTGTACCACACCGCAAAGACTCACGATCGGGTGGCTGTACGCCCCCACAAGGGAGGTCCCGTTTTCATGAGCAAACAATTCACCCTCAACGTCAACGGTGTCGACCGCACGGTCGAGGCCGACCCGGACACGCCGCTGCTCTACGTCCTGCGCGACGATCTCGGCCTCAACAATCCGCATTTCGGCTGCGGGCTCGGCCAGTGCGGCGCCTGCACCGTGCATCTCGACGGCAAGCCGACCCATTCGTGCCGACGACCGATCGCGGCCGTCGGCGACAAGAAGGTCGTGACGCTGGCCGGCCTCGGCACGCCGGAGCATCCGCATCCGCTGCAAACCGCGTATGTGCAGGAACAGGTGCCGCAGTGCGCCTACTGCATCAACGGCTGGATCATGAATGCCGCCGCCTTCCTGCGCGACAACAAGAAGCCGACCGACGAGCAGATTCGAACCGCGCTCACCCACATCAAGTGCCGCTGCGGCACCCACATGGCCATCCTGCGCGCGGTCAAGCGCGCCGCCGCGATGATGGGCTGAGGAGGCTGACATGACCAAGCACGAACAAGCCAAAAATTTCTCGCGCCGCACGTTGCTGAAAGCCGGCGGCGCCCTGGTCGTCTCGATCGGCGCGCCGGTGACGTTTGACACCGCGCATGCGGCCGACAGCGCTACCGCGGTCGCTGCCAAACCGCCGCTGATGCCCGACCAATTGTCGTCCTACATCACCGTCAACGCCGACGGCACCGTATCGGCCTATTTCGGCAAAATGGACATGGGCCAAGGGCTTTCGGTCGCCATCAAGCAGATGATCGCCGAGGAACTCGACGTTCCGTACGCCAACATGAAGATTTTCATCGGCGACACCGATACCAGCCTCAATCAGGGCGGCGCCTCAGGCTCGACCGGCGTCCAGGAGGGCGGCAAGCAGATGCGCATGGCCGCCGCCGAGGCGCGCCGCGTGCTGGTCGACATGGCGGCCGAGAAACTCGGCGTTCCGGCCGGCCAACTCACGGTGAAGGACGGCGTCGTCAGCGCCACCGGCGATGCAAGCAAAAAGACGAGCTACGCCGATCTTATCGGCGGCAAGTTTTTCAACGTGCATCTCGACTGGAACGGCAAATACGGCAACCCGCTCTATGCGCCGGGCAAAGCCAAGCCGAAGGACCCGAAGGACTACACTATCGTCGGCAAGCCTATTCCGCGCGACGACATCGCCGGCAAGGTGTTCGCGCAGGCCGACTTCGCCATGGACATCAAAGTCCCCGGCATGGTGCATGGCCGCATGATCCGGCCGGCGATCGCGGGCGCGGTGCCGGTAAAAGTCGACGAAAGCTCGATCAAGGGTATCCCGGGCGCGAAGGTCGTCTGGGACAAGGGCTTCCTCGGCGTCGTCGCCGACCGCGAGTGGGACGCCATCAAGGCGGCACGCGCGCTCAAGGTCGAATGGTCGAATGCCAGCCCGCCGTTCCCCGATCAGCCGGCTTTGTACGATCACATCCGCAAAGCGCCGACCCGCAAGCGCGACGTCGGCAAGCACATCGGCGACGTCGATGCGGCGTTCAAGACCGCCGCGAAGGTGATCGAGGCCGAGTACGAATGGCCGTTCCAGTCGCACGCCCGCATGGGGCCGGGCTGCGCGCTGGTCGACTTCAAGGACGGCCACGCCACCTGCTGGAGTGGCACGCAGAAATCGCACTTCGTGCAGATGGGTGTCGCCGCGATCCTTGGAATCCCAAAGGAGCAGGTGCACGTCATCTGGACCACGGGTCCGGGCTCCTACGGCCGCAGCGATGCCGACGATGCCGCGGCCGATGCCGCGGTACTCGCCAAGGCCGTCGGCAAGCCGGTGCGCGTGCAATACATGCGCGACCAGGGCACAGCCTGGGACCCGAAAGCGCCCGCGTCGATCCACACGGCGCGCGCCGCGCTCGATGCCGCGGGCAATGTCATCGCCTACGATTATCTGAGCAAGGGCTTCTCGCGCGTCGATGTCGACACCAACGGCAGCCAGCCGCGCGACACGCTTGCCGGCCAGGACCTCGGCGTCGCGCTCAAATCGGGCGACGGCTTCGGCTTCCCGGGCGATTCCTACGGCTTCGCCAACAAGCGCACGGCGTGGGAGACGATCGCGCCGCTGCTCGATCGCGCGTCGCCGCTGCGCACCGCCCACATGCGCGATCCGGTCGGGCCGCAGATTCACTTTGCAAGCGAATCGTTCATCGACGAGTTGGCTGCCGCGCTCAAAGTGGATCCGGTCGAATTCCGGCTGCGTTACGTGCGTGACCCGCGGGACATCGCCGTCATTAAGGCCGCGGCGGAGAAGTCGGGCTGGCAATCGCGGCCTTCGCCGCGCAACGACCAGCGCGGCGACAAGGTCTCGGGCCGCGGCATCGCCTACGTGCAGCGCGGGCCGACGCGGGTCGCCGTGGTGGCCGAGGTCGATGTCGACCGTTCGACCGGAAAGATCTGGGCGCGCAAGTTCACCGTCGCTCACGATTGCGGCCAGATCATCAACCCGAACGGACTGCATCACGCCATCGAGAACAACATCGTGCAGGCAACGAGCCGCACGCTGTGGGAAGAAGTCAAATTCGACAAGCGTAACGTCACCAGTGTCGATTGGCGCACCTACCCGATTCTCGACATGACCGAAGCGCCGGCCGAGATCGACATCGTGATGATCAACCACCCGGAGATCGCGCCGACCGGAGCCGGCGAAGCGGCGAGCCGGCCGGTGCCGGGGGCCATCGCCAACGCGGTGTTCGACGCCACCGGCGTTCGCATCCGCCGCGCGCCGCTCACGCCGGACTATGTGAAAGCAGCGCTGATTTAGTCACCTCTCCCCGCACGCGGGGAGAGGTCGAGCAGAGTGAGGGTGAAGGGGCCTCTCCGCGATTCTGAGCGTTGCGGTGAACACGACAACGTTGGAGATATTGCCACAAGTCTCAGCCCAGCGGAGAGGCCCCCTCATCCCGACCTTCTCCCCGCACGCGGGGAGAAGGACGAACAAGCGGGTCAACGGAAAATCTTGATCTATGCCGATCATTGCCCATTCGCTCGACGAAGCGCTTGCTCCGATCCGCGACGGCGCCATGCTGGCGGTGCCGCGCGAGAGTTCGGGCGTCGCGATGGCGGCGACGCGGGCGCTCATTCGGCGCGGCGTCAAGCGTCTGCATCTCGTCACGCTTCCGACATCGAGTCTGCAAGCGGACTTGCTGATTGGCACGGGCGCGGTCGAAACGCTGGAAACGTCGGCGGTCAGTCTCGGTGAATTCGGCCCGGCGCCACGCTTTACCGCCGCAATGCTGGCAGGCGCGATCCACATGAAGGACGCCACCTGC
>DASZWK010000426.1:0-1842 GCA_035546235.1 Xanthobacteraceae bacterium
TTCGTGGCGCGGATGATAAAGCTCATCGAGGCATCCGGGGCCGGCGATCCGCTGGGACAATTCCTGGACGGCCAGAAGGCCAGCCGGCGGGTCAGGCCGCGCATCCGCCTGCCCATGGCGCCCAGGGAACAGCACAAGTCACTCAGCCTTTCGACCCGCATCCGTCTGGCATTTCAGCATTCGCTCCATGTCGAGAAGGAGCCAGGCGAGCCGATGGCGAAATTCTTCGCCGCGGGCACCTATTGGTTCATACAGCCCGAATTCATTCCGGCTTTCCAGCGCCTGTCGGGGCATGAAAGCGTGCCGTTGCAGGACCTCACCGCCATGCTTCCAAGCCAGCAATTGGTTGGCATGCTGGCGGCCGCGATTGACACCATGGCCAATGCGGGTTTGGTCCTTAAGGAAGAGGCGAACAGCTAGCGCCCATTGCGCCGGAAAAGCCTTGGTCGGTTATCTTCGTTCCTCATGGCAGCCTCCGCGCCGCGCAGTTCCCGTTGCGTTTGCAGATTTCCGGGCTCGCAAATTTGGAACTCGGCTTGTGGCAACGCGGAAGACGGCGACATACTTTCCGCGAGGAGGTGGACGATGAAGGCGATCATTGTCACAGACCAGGTTGCGGGAACAGCCGGAATGAAGTTGGTGGACCGGCCCGAACCCAAGGCCGCGATAAACGACGTCGTCGTTCAGGTTCATGCATCGGGCTTCGTCCCGACGGAGCTGACATGGCCCTCGACCTGGACCGATCGCCTGGGCCGGGACCGGACACCTACGATCCCCGGGCACGAGTTGGCCGGCGTGGTCACCGCCCTCGGCTATGGCACGACGGGATTGTCGGTGGGCCAACGCGTGTTCGGCCTCGCCGACTGGTATCGCGACGGCACCCTGGCGGAGCATCTGACGATCGAGGCGCGCAACCTTGCGCCGCTGCCCGGCGATGTCGACTTCACAGTGGGCGCGAGCCTGCCTATCTCGGGCCTCACCGCGTGGCAAGGGCTGTTCGATCATGGCCGCCTGCGGTCAGGGCAGAGCGTTCTCGTGCACGGCGCGGCCGGCGCGGTCGGCGCGATGGTGGCGCAACTGGCACGGGAATTCGGCGCCTATGTCATCGGCACCGGACGCACCGCCGACCGCCAGAAGGCACTGGACTTCGGCGCACACGAATTCGTCGATCTCGGCAAGGACATGCTGGAAGACGCCGGTCCCGTTGATCTGGTGCTCGATCTGATCGGCGGCGCCATCGGGAAGCGATCCGCGCGTCTGGTGCGCGCGGGCGGAATTTTGGTGTCCATCGTCGGGCCCGCCGAGGCGCGGCCCACCGACGGCCTGGCGGTCGACTTTGTTGTCGAGGCCAATCGTGCCCAGTTGGTTGAGATCGTCCAGCGCGTGCGTGACGGACGGCTGCGGACGAACATCGGCGCCGTCTCGAACCTCGACGATGCCGTCGCCGCCTTCAACCCGACAGAGCGGCGCACGGGCAAGACCGTCATCCGCGTCCGTCCGTAAGGCTCAATAACAAATCTCGTTGGTGATGTGCTCTTCGTACAGGCCGCCGACGGTGCTGTGGATGCAGTTCAGACCCGCCTTGCCGGTGGTGCGGGCCTTCTCGCTGGGAACGACGGTTGACCCATCCGAACTGATGTCCATTCCGGCTTTGTAGAGCGCCGCCCAGTCCCGGTTGCGCTTGCAGATTTCCGGGCCCTGCAGCCGGGAATAGGGCAGTTGCTGCGGCGACCGGCAGGCGATGATGTCGGGATCGCCCTCGCCCTTGGGCGTGTCCTGGCTTCGGCGCAGGCGCATCCCCTCGACCGTTACGCTTTCAACGCCGCCCTGCCAGTTCACCAC
>DASZWK010000427.1:0-4837 GCA_035546235.1 Xanthobacteraceae bacterium
GCAACAAACAGAAACGGCGGCGGATAATGCCAGCCGTAATAGCCGCCAAAGTCATGGCCGAGCGCGCGCACTTCGGCGGCCTTGTGCAGCGGCCAGTCGTAACCGGAAGCCGCGTCGCCCGAGAGCGCCATGCGGCCTGCGGCATAGACATCGACGAAATCGTTGGCGATCGGCCGGCCTGCGGCATCTGTCAGGAACTGGCCCTGCAAAAAAGCGCCAGCCAGCATCACCAGATAAGCGAGCGCCAGAGCCAGTCCGATGACGCCGATCAGGCGCCGCGGCGCCAGCCGTGGCGCGGCGAAGGGCGTCTCGATCGGGCTCGCATCCATGACTGCGCGGTCAAATAATGAGCGTTGCGCCAAGGCCTTAAGCCTTTGAAAGGCCTTACGCCTTGGCGCCTTGCTCTACCGCGCATTCCTTTCTGCGGCCTTAGCGCGCTCAGGCGCGTTTGACGAGCCGCAGAATGAGCAGAAGGATGACGGCGCCGATGAAGGAATCGATGACCGCGGCAACGAAGCCCGAGCCGATATTGATGCCGAGCCGCGGCAGCAGCCAGCCGGCGATCAGGCCGCCGACGATGCCGACGATAATATCGCCGATCAGTCCGAATCCGCCGCCTTTGACGACCATGCCGGCAAGCCAGCCAGCGATCGCGCCGACGATCAGCCAGATAATGATGTTCATGATAGCTCCCCTAGACCCCTTTATCGGGCGGGCTGATGCCCGCGCCGATGCCATGCCAAGGCAATGCCAGCTTAGGGGCTCGGGTTCCGGCTGTCAGCCGAGCCGGTCCATTTTCCGGAACTTTTGCACCCACGCTTTTGCGTCCCCGCATTGCGTTCAAGTAATTGTTGCGATGCAACATAATCTGCGGCAGAATGTTATCGCACTGCAACAATCGCGCTCGCCCCTTGAGGACGGAGTCCGTCATGGCCGTCGCGCAGCAAAAACCCCGAACCGCGCCGCTCAAGGACCTCTACGCCATCGGCGAGGTCCCGCCGCTCGGCCACGTTCCTGAAAAAATGCACGCCTGGGCGATCCGCAAGGAACGCCACGGACCGCCCGAGCAGTCGATGCAGCTCGAAGTCGTGCCGACCTGGCCGATCGCCGAGGACGAGGTGCTGGTCTATGTGATGGCCGGCGGCGTCAACTACAACGGCGTCTGGGCCGGGCTCGGCGTTCCGGTCTCGCCGCTCGACGGACACAAGCATCCGTTCCACATCGCCGGCTCCGACGCGTCGGGTGTCGTCTGGGCGGTCGGCTCCAAGGTTCGGCGCTGGAAGGTCGGCGACGAAGTCATCGTCCACTGTAATCAGGACGACGGCGACGACGAAGACTGCAACGGCGGCGATCCGCTGTTGTCGCCGTCGCAGCGCATCTGGGGCTACGAGACGCCCGACGGTTCGTTCGCACAGTTCTGCCGGGTGCAGTCGCGCCAGCTGATGGAAAAGCCGGCGCATCTGACCTGGGAAGAATCCGCCTGCTATACGCTCACTTTGGCGACGGCGTATCGCATGCTGTTCGGCCATGCGCCGCACACGCTCAAGCCGGGCGACAACGTGCTGGTGTGGGGCGCCTCGGGCGGGCTCGGCGTGTTCGGCCTTCAGCTCGTCGCGGCGTCGGGCGCCAACGCCATCGGCATCGTGTCGGACGCCGACAAGGCGCGCTACGTGCTCGAGCTCGGCGCCAAGGGCGTCATCAACCGCAGCGAATTCAAATGCTGGGGCGCGATGCCGAAAGTCGGGTCGCCCGAATACGACGCCTGGGTCAAGGAAGCGCGCAAGTTCGGCAAGGCGATCTGGGACATCACCGGCAAGCGCGATGTCGACATCGTGTTCGAGCATCCGGGCGAGGCGACGTTTCCGGTGTCGTGTCTGGTGGTCAAGCGCGGCGGCATGGTGGTGTTCTGCGCCGGCACGTCGGGCTACAACATCACCTTCGATGCGCGCTACGTGTGGATGCGGCAGAAGCGGATTCAGGGCTCGCATTTCGCGCACCTCAAGCAGGCCAGCGCCGCCAACCGCTTCGTCATCGATCGCCGCGTCGATCCGTGCATGAGCGACGTTTTCCCCTTCGCCAAGATCCCCTACGCGCACGAACTGATGCGAACCAACAAGCACAAGCCCGGCAACATGGCGGTTCTGGTCAATACGCCGCGCCCGGGCCTGCGCAATTTCGACGACGTCCTGGAAGCCTCGTTATAGCTCCCGCAGCTTGCCGCGCCTGGTCGCGCGCGCCCGCGCGATCGCGGCGTTGAGTTCGCCGCCGTAGATGAACAAACACGCGCAGAAATAAAGAAAGATCAGCGCCGTCATCGCCGAAGCAAGTCCGCCGTAATAGCTCACATAGGCGGACGAGAAATTGGCGAGGTAGCGGCCGAAGCCGACGCCGCAGGCAAGCCAGAGCAGCAGCGTCGCCGCAATGCCGGGCCAGACCTCGGCGAGCCGGCGCCGGCCGGCCGGCAGCCACAGGTGCAGAATGAACAGCGCGATCGACAACAGCAGCGCCGCCACCGCGAGCCTCGTGAAATTGCTGTAGCCGGCGAGCGGATCGAGCCACGGCGCGTAATTGACCGCGCGGTGAAAGACCAGCGGGCCGAGCACCACCAGAAAGGCCACCGCCAAAAAGCAGAAGGCGCTGACCAGCACGTAGCCGAACGATTCCAGCCGGCACAGCCACCACGGCCGCGGTTCGCGCAAGCCATAGGCGCGGTTCAGTCCGATGCGCAGGCTCTCGACGCCGCTCGACGAGAAATAGATGGCGAAGATCGCGCCGAGCGTCAGCACGTCGCCGCGCGCCGTGGTCAGCACGGTGTGAATCTGATCGGCGATCGGCCCCGACACCTCACGCGGCCACGCCGCCACGATCAGGCGCGCGACTTCGTCGGCCAGATTGCGCGAACCGATGAAGCCGGCGATGGCGGTGACCAGAATCAGGAACGGAAACATCGCCATCAGGAGCGACAGCGCGATATGGCTCGCGATCGCCCAGCCATCGTCGGCGTTGAAGCGCAAAAACGCCTCAATGGGGATGCGCAGGAAGGTGTGGATCGAGCGCAATGGCAGCGGTCTCCGCCGGATGTCCGAGGGGGATGTAATGGAGGTCACGGGCGCCGCCAAGTTGCAGCGTTTTCGGCGACCCGGCCTGTCATCCCGCGGGCTGGGCACAGCGCCTCAAGGCGGCCGGCGTCAGGGCGGCCGGTCTCACGCCCGCCGGGGCCGAGCGGCCGGCGCGATAACCCAAACAGCAAAAAGGGCATTTGCCATCTTGTCATGAGCGCGAAATCATATCAGGGTTAAGGTCTGTCAACCCATGGGGGCTTTGCCTATGAGCGTCATACGATCGGGCCTGATTGCGTTTGTGTTCGCTGCGGCGAGTTTGTTTGTCGGCACGGCCGGCGCGCAGGCGCAGACTTTCACCTTCAAGGTCTGCAACCACAGCAAGGTTTCTGCTTCGGTCGCCACCGCCAGTCACGTTTCGCCGACAAACGGCAACTTTGTGGTCCAGGGCTGGTGGACCGTCACGGCCGGCGCATGTTCGACAATCGGCAATTTCCCGCAGGGCACGTTCTACTACTATGCGGAGCAAACAAACACCCAGGAGCTCGTCTGGAAAGGCAACGACGCCCAGGTCTGCGTGCAATATCCGGGGCCGTTCTCGCGCGTCAATTCGCCCAATTATACCTGCGCGTCCAACGAAGAGCTGCGAGGCTTCATCCTCAACACCATCGGCAGCAATATCGGCACTTTCACCTGGAATCTGAACTGAGCGCGCCGGCGCCGGGCAGCGCCTGCCCGGCGGCAAAAACCGGCCTCTAAAACGACGAAAGCCGAGCCAGTCAGGCTCGGCTTTCGCGTAACAAGAGCGGCGTTGGCTTATTTCAGCTGATTGCCGACCTTGGCCATCATGCTGGAGCCTTGATCGCTGCCCGGCGCCTGCGCCGTGGTCGACGGCCGTGCGTCCGGAGCCGGGCCGGCCTTGGCCATCTTGCTGCTGTTCGGGTTGGCCTGGTTCGAGGTCATCATGTTTGACTGAGCGGATGCCGGCACAGCGACAAGCAGCGCCGCCGCTGCAACCGACGCTGCCAGCGCCGGCACCTTCTTCGCAAAGCTCATGGGAGCTCCTTCTATGGGTTAGCAGTGGATACGTTAAAGTAGAGATTGGACTGTCGGGGTGCAAGCTAGAACTCCACTATGGCAAAATGTGGCCGCAACCGCTGTTTGGTGGCGGGAGCGGCCGTTAACGAATGGACACGCTCCCCATCGCCCTCCCTTAACGCCAGTGGGGCAGGGCGCCGTCCGAGCCCAAACCGCGAAGGCCGGTGAAGGGGCGCGGGCCGCGACGAAACTCCTTGCTCCCCTTTACCCCCAGGCGCGGGGAAGATGAGGCGGCTCACCCCTTCGCGCCCGGCCCCGCGCGCCAGGAGGTGAGCGAGATCAGCGGCTGGCGGCGCACCACATATTCCATGTGCGAGGCGGGCTTGATGCGGCGCGGGCCGCCGGCGATGACGGCCTTCTCGGCCGCCGTGCGCTCCGCCGCCGTCACCGACGGCAAGCCGCGCACCAGGCACGACGCCGGCTCCCCGATGCAGCGGCGCTCGCGCCGGCAGCGCTTCGTCCGGCACGACCGCCAGAAACGCAGCACCTCGCAATAAAGCCGCCACGTCGCCGCGTGCGCGTCGTCGGCGAGTGTCTTGCCCTGCTCGAAGGTGCGGCGCTTGAGGAAGGCTTTCGCGGTCGGCTGTTTGACGGACGTTTTGGACGATGCGGGCATGGCAATGTCTCCCTGGTGTCAGATTCGCAAAACGCGCGATTCCCTCTCCCCGCGCGCGGGGAGA
>DASZWK010000428.1:0-3505 GCA_035546235.1 Xanthobacteraceae bacterium
GTTGCCGGTGCCGCCGCCGTCGCCAGCTAGTCCGCCGCCGCCGCCACCACCTACGCTGCCGCTATTGCGGCTGGTGCTGCCGGCACCGCCGACGGCCTTGTCACCGGCAAACGTCACATCGGTGAGCGTCACGTTGCCTACATCGCCCGCCACGTTGGCGCCGACGAACAGTCCTCCGCCGAGGCCGGCCCCCCCGCCGCCGCCAACGCTGCCGCTGCCGCCCTGCGTTACCATGTCGTTAATGGCGAGGTCGCCGATATCGACGGTGCCGGCATAGACGAACAGCCCGCGCTCAGTGCCGCCGCCGTCCAGCGTTTGGACCTGCGGGTCGCCGCTGCCGTTCGTTCCCTGTATGGTCAACGTCGAGCCGGCCGGCAGATTAATCGCCAACAGCTGCGAGGTCAGGTTTATGGTGCCGGTAATGTCGATGACGTAATTGCCGACCGGCCCAGATTCGACCGCTCGAATTGCGCCGTTCAGCGTCGTCGTGTCGTTGTTGCCGACGGTCGCGCCTTCGCTGCTCACGGTGTACGTCGTGGTCGTGGTCATAATGCCTTCCCTTCGGACAGGTGTTTCGTCTCTGAATCGATAAGGCGCCTCATCGCGACAGCGTCAGTCGCAACGCACGTCGGAAAGCGATGCAGGGTTCGGGCTGACGGGCGCTTCGTGCGGCAACGAAGGCGACGCAACAATTTCCAGACTCGACGCGCAAGACAGTCAACTCCCTCCGGCAAGACGCGTATCGACGATGCGCACTCGCTTCGCGTGCCTACAGGCGTGGGCGAAGCTGAGATCGCCAAGTCTGATATCGCCAAGTGTGGAACCGCCAAGACATTTCCCGACGGCGTCGTCTTCGAGAGCGCACCGTTCGGCTCAAATCGAGGCGCCGGAGCGTGTTTACAAAACTTCGGACTCTCTTTTTTGAGAGATCAGATTTTTACCGAACATTAATTCAAAATGTCAGTCAACCAGAACGCCAATATCGGAAGCACTTATTGTAAATCCGGCGCGCGTCGCACCAAACTATGAGACGCTGCGTCAACAAATTGATCTCCAGCGTCAAGTTCCCTCAATTCCGACCTCAACCTTGTCAGTTGCAGATTCTGTGTCAGGCTTCGCTGAGACGCTGAGTCAAAAAATTGATCTCCAGCGTCAAGGTTGCGGCGACTTGGCTGGCGGCGCTCACCGCGAGCCGCCGGACTTCTTCGATCCGCTTAGCCGCTGTTGCCGCCAAAACAACGAATCCCCCTCGAAGCCGTCGGCCTTAAGCCGGGCTTCGTGCCACTCGCGGTCCTGCTGATGCATCAGCGCGCGGTATTGTCGCGGCGGCGCGCCGAAGCGCGCGCGGAATGCCCGGCTGAACTGGGTCATGCCGCCAAAGCCGCAAGCCTTGGCGATGTCCGTCAGCGAGCGCTCGTCGTTGTTGTCTGTCAGCATGAGCCGCAGCGCTCCGTCGAGCCGGCGCCTCGACAACACCGCGCGAATACCGCCTTCCGCCGCCAGCAGCCGGTACAGCGACGCCCGCGACAGCTTGGCCGCGCCGGCGATCTCGTCGGGCCCGAGCGCTGCGTTACCCAGGTGCGCGTCGATGTAATCCAACGCGGCCTTTCGCCTCGACTTCACGTGATCCGCTTCATCGCCCGCCAACTTGGCGCGCGCGAAGGCCGTCATCAGCGCAACGATGCCCTCGATCGCCGCCTCGGCTTCGCTCACCGTCATACTGTCGGCCTGCGCATACAGTTCCTGCATCGCGGCGCCGATCAGACGCGCCGCGCTGCCGCCGTGTGGAAAAACGAGGCCGTGCGGCTCAAGCGCCAGCAACGACGCAGACAGGCTCTCGCGCGCCAGGATAACGATCAGATTGGCGTAGTCGGTCGTCACGCTATGGAAAGGCCGCGCATAATCGACGATCTGGATATCGCCCGCCTCGACGCGCCCGCGCCGGCCAGCCCAGTCGTTGTCGCACGAGCCTTCAAGTTCGAGATAGATGAGCAGCTGATCAGCGCTGCGCGCGACCAGCGCGGGCCCTCGCGCCATGATGAACGCCGTGCCCTCGCTGCGCATCAGGATCGCGCTGGGCGTATGATAGGTGCGGGTGGATATGGTGAAGCGCGCTTCCTCCGAGGGCTCCGGCAGCGACAGCGCGTAGATGTGGGCGAAGCTTTCGCGAAACGCCTGCCAGTACTGCGAACCGAGTTCGCCACGTGGATTGCTGTCCAAGCCTTGCAGCTTGGGCGAGGATCCGCCGTCACCTTTATCCGCCGGTATTAATTCCGCGAGGCGGCTCGCTGGCGAACCGCTCCCATTGTTTTTGGCCATAACGACAATTGTAGCAGCCGGAGTGCTCTTTAGGCCATGCCCTCACGAGCCCACGACGCTGACCAGCCGAACGCCGGCGCAGCTCCATAGCGGTCTTTGCTTGGGCTTGAACAGGCCTGCCGTGCATTCACTTCGGCGGCGCACGAAAATCAAATCGCCGCTCGGCACCACCAGATCAGGATTGATGAACGTAATCCGTTGGCGCGAGTAGATTAGCGGCCGTCGCTTGCATCGCCGCCGGAACGATCGGCGAGGATGCCGCGGAAGTTCCGGTGGCCGATGCATATGACGCCATCGCCTGGGTAAACTGGCCGAGCGCCGCGGCCGACGGATCGGCTGCAGTGCCGCTGAGTTGCGCGCCGGGCACTGCGCTGCCGCCGCCGCCGGCCGACACCCCGCTGATCGACCATTCGAGGCCGACCTGGCCCATCGGGGTTGTCGCGGCGACTGTATTGTTGCGGATGTCGTAGACTTCAAACACACCGGTGTTGCTGTTGCGCATCAGCATGTCGGTCTCGTTGGCGTTGCCGGAGAAATCGCCGAAGCCCGCAATCGTCCACTCCAGCCCGACTTGGCCCATCGGCTGTGCCGACGTGATCGTGTTGTCGACGATGTCGTAGACCTCGAAATCACCATTGTTGCTGTTGCGCAGCAGCATGTCGGTCTCGTTGGCGCGGGTCGAAAAATCGCCAAAGCCCGCGATCTGCCACTCCAGCCCGACCTGGTCCATCGGCTGGGCCGACGTGATCGTATTATTGCTGATGTCGTAGACCTCAAATGCGCCGGTATTCGCGTTGCGCATCAGCATGTCGGTCTCGTTGGCCCGGCCCGAGAAATCGCCAAAGCCCGCGACCGTCCACTCCAGGCCGACCTGCCCCATCGGCCCCGAGAACGTGATGACATTGTTGCTGATATCGTAGACTTCGAATGCACCGCTATTCGAGTTGCGCATCAGCATGTCGGTCTCGCCGAACCGGGTCGAGAAGTCGCCCACCCCGGCAACCGTCCATTCCGGCCCGACTTGTCCCAGCGGGACGTTGCCGGTGATGTTGTTGTTGCTCACGTCGTAGAGCGTGAACGCCCCGGTCGCCGGATCGCGCATCAGCAGGTCGGCGGTGTCGCTGCCGTCAAAGCCGCCGACGCCCGCCACCTGCAGCGCAGGGTTGATCTGGCCGAGCGGGCCGTC
>DASZWK010000429.1:0-4757 GCA_035546235.1 Xanthobacteraceae bacterium
GCGGTAGCCTGGCTGATGCTGGTTGCTCCCGCCGCGACGCCGCCGGCGGCCGTCGACATCCTGCATGCCGACCTCAAGGCCATCGTGGCGGCGCCGGACACGCAGCAAAAACTGGTCGCCTTTGGCGTCATCCCGATCGACTCACCGCCGGTGCCGAAGCTGCAGGCGTTCGTGAAATCCGAGATCGGACGCTGGGGCAAGGTCGTGGAGCACGCCGGCCTCGCCGGCTCGGAATAGTTTCGCACGACGTCGCTCGTTCGCCGGTATGCGCCTGCGCTGTGACGCACATCACCAATGGATCGTCGCGACAGTGGCAGACTCCGGTGTGCCCTTAGGTCCCTCTAATGGGCATTTCCTCCCTGACTTGCCCGGCCGGCCGCAATGCTGGCCGGGCTTTTCGATCGCCAAGGATCGCCAGGGACGGCCGCGGTGGTCACTCCGCCGCCGCAGCCTTGGCCTCCGCCTGCTCGCGCACGAATTTGGCGACGGCCAGGTGATCGACCTTGCCGGAGCCGAGCAGCGGCAGCTTGTCGAGCACGATGACTTCCGACGGCAGCATCAATTCGGAGGCATGTTTGCTGCGCGCATAAGCCTGGAACTCGCTGCGGGTGGCGCCGTGCTTGTCGGTGATGAGAATGAGCCGCTCGCCCTTGCGGGGGTCGGGCACCGCCGCGACCGCCGACACACTGTCCGGCCACAGGTCGCTGGCCAGCATTTCGACGGCAGCCAGCGAGACCATTTCACCGCCGACCTTGGCGAAGCGCTTGGCCCGGCCCTTGATGGCGATGAATCCCTGAGCGTCGATCGAGACGATATCGCCGCTGTCGTGCCAGCCGTCCTGCGGCGGCTCGAGCACGCCCGGTTTGTCGGCGCGCAGATAGCCGAGCATGACGTTCGGGCCGCGCACATACAACCGGCCGCCGTCCTCAACCCCGTCAACGTGCTCGAGCTTCGCCTCCATACCCGGCAGAAGCCGGCCGACGGTACCGAACTTGTTGAACATCGGGGTGTTGAGCGCCAGTACCGGCGATGTCTCGGTCAGCCCATAGCCCTCGAGCACGCGCAGTCCGAATTTTTCCAGATAGATGTTGCGCGTCGATTCGCGCACCGGCTCGGCACCGGCGATGACGTAGCGCAGTGAGCGGAAGTCGTATGGATTGGCCATGCGCGCATAGCCGTTGAGGAACGTATCGGTGCCGAACAGCACGGTGGCGCACACCCCGTAAATCAGTTCCGGCACGGTGCGATAATGCAGCGGCGAGGGATAAAGATAGATCGGCACGCCCGAGATGAGCGGCAGTAAGACGCCGCCGGTGAGGCCGAACGAGTGAAAGATCGGCAGCGCATTGAACAGCTTGTCCTCGCGGCCGAAATCGATGCGCGCGGCGCATTGCGCCACGTTGGTCAAAATATTGCGGTGCGACAGCACCACGCCTTTGGGCAGCCCCTCGGTGCCGGAGGTGAACAGGATCACCGCCCAATCGTCAGGCTTGCGCGCCACCAGCGGCTTCTTCCAATGCAGCGCGCCGCGCAGCTTGTCGAGGGTGGTGATCGTCGGGCGGATGTCTTCCAGATAGATGACGTGCACCTGCTTTTCGAGCTGCGCGATGACGTGGTCGAGCCGCCCCTTTTCCACGAAGACGCGCGACGTGAGAATCGTGTCGATCTCGGCGGCGCGGCAGGCGCCCAGAATATTGGCGGCACCGGCGCTGAAATTGATCATCGCCGGCACGCGTCCGGCCGACATCACCGCCAGCATGGTCACGACCCCGCCGTTCGAGGTCGGCAGCATCACGCCGAGCGGGCGTCCTTCGAGCGCGAGCGGCATCAGCTTGGCGCCCAGAATGGCGACCGCTTGCAAGAGCCGCTTGTAGGTCATCTGGCCCGATACCGGGTCTTCGATCGCCAGCCACTTCTTGCCGTGTGTCTTGGCAGCTTGGATCAGCGCTTCAACCAGGGTGAGGTCAGTCGGCGAGGCGCGGAACATCAGGTCCGACATGATGTCGTACAAAGCTGCGCCGGCGGCCTGCCGCCGCCACCGGCCCTTGAGGGCTTCGTCGAGCTTCAGCCGCAGCGGTTCAAGCACAGTGACGGTTATCTTTGGAAACAGCCGTCGCCGCACCTGCGATTTCGTGAGCCGGCTGAAAATGGTGGCCTCCGGCCCGGCGATGTGCACCGGCACCAGCATCGCCTCAGACTTGTCGGCGATCATCCCGGCGCCGTCGTAGATCTTCATCAGGCTGCCGGTGACGGTGATGCGGCCTTCGGGAAAGATCACCAGCATATCGCCGTCGTCACGCACCGCATTGATGATCGTGCGCAGCGAAAACGGCTTGAGCGGATCGAGCGCCATCGTGCGCACGAACTTGAGAAACGGCTGGATCCACCAGTGGCGCGACATCGCGACGTCGATGGCGAACACCGGCGGCCTGGGAAGCAGCGACGTCGCCAGCGGCGGATCGAGAAAGCTGACGTGGTTGAGCGCGATGATGGCGTTAGGGCCGGCCTTGGCGATGTTCTCGCCGCCCTTCACTTCGAGATGATAGAAGGCGCGGAACACGATGGAGAGGAAATCGGTCATCCAGTTCGCCGGCATGGTGCGGCCGATGGCAACCGCCACCAGGAGATTGGCAATGCCGATCATCACGAACAGGACCGGCACGCCGAGCCCGAGGGCCTGCAAGAGGCCCTGGACGATCGCGCCAACCACCATGAAGGCGGCGTTGAGCACGTTGACGCCGGCAACGACGCGAGCGCGGTGATCGGCGCCGGCCCAGGCCTGCACCGCGGCGAATGTCGGCACGACAAACAGGCCGCCGCCGATGGCCAGCCCGGCAAGGTCGACAACGATGCGGATGCTGTGCGGCGAGGCAAAGAAACCTTGGATGCCGATCACCGCCGGTGGGGCAACAAAGCTGTACGCCATCCAGCCGAGATCCAGCGCGAACAGCCCGATCAGCACGGCGCCGACGAGGGTCGGCAGGATGACGATGCGACCGGCCGCAAGCCACGCGGCCAAACCGGAGCCGACCGCGACCGCCACCGAGAACACCGTCAAGAACACCGTGATCACGCCGTCGGTGCCATGAATGTTGATGTGGCCGAGCGGCAAGAGCAGCGACAGCACCAGCGCGCCAACGAGCCAGAACCAGCTCACCACGATGGCGCCCCACCACAGCCGCGGATCGGCGCGCAGCTCTTTGATGAGGTCCCAGGTCGAGGCGAGGATGTTGCGGTTCACCACGAGATTGGGCGCGCCCTCGCCGGTCCGCGGGATCAGCAGGCTCGCAAGCCAGCTTGCCAGCGCGGTCAACAGCATCAGCCAGGCGAAATGAACCGGGTTGCTCTCGCCATTGGCGGCGATGCCGGCGACGATGGTGCCGATCAGAATGGCGAGGAACGTGCCGCCTTCGATCAGCGCGTTGCCGCCAGGCAGTTCGGAGCGCGCCAGATGATCGGGCAGGATGCCGTATTTGACCGGGCCGAACAGCGAGCCGAGCGTGCCGAACAGAAACAGCGCGACGAACAGCAGAATGACCGAATGAAAACCGAAGCCGACGACGGCGAGCGCCGCTGCGCCCATCTCGACGAATTTGATGCGCTGGGCCATCAGCGCCTTGTCGTAGCGGTCGGCCAGTTCGCCGCCGAGCCCCGACAGAAGGAAGAACGGCGCGATGAATACGGCGCCGGCGAGCGTGATCAAGGCTCCGGATTTGGCGCCGGTGATTTGGGCGGCGACCAAAAAGCTCAGTGCGGCTTTGAGGAAGTTGTCGCCGAACGCGGCAAAAAACTGGCAGAAGAACAGGGGCGCGAACTTGCGCCGCGTCATCAGGGATTTAGACATCACTCTCCCGCCGTTTCGTTGGCCCGCGCCCGGCTGCGGCGCCCGGTCGCACACAGTCTAGACGGGGCCGCCGCAATTCGCGACCCGGCCGCCCCTCGAATCATATTCGCAAATATATACAGACGTTTAGCGTGCATTGAAGGGCGTAAGCCAAACGCCTATCGTGCCGCGCCTCGGCCCAACCGGCGGGACGCGGCCTGACGGCGCGGCCATAACAACAAGGATTTCCAACGATGAAGCTCAAGGATCAGGTGGCGGTCGTGACCGGCGCCGGGCGCAATATCGGCGAGGAAATCGCCAAGCTGTTTGCCACCGAAGGCGCCAAGGTCGCGATCGTCGACATGGACAAGAGCCGTGGCGAACGCGTTGCTGCCGCAATCAGGGCCGCGGGCGGCGACGCCACTCTGTTTGCCGCCGACGTATCGAAGGGCGCCGACGTGGCGGCGCTGGTCAAAGCCATCGTCGCCCGTTACGGCCGCATCGACATCCTGGTCAACAACGTCGCCATTTCGGACAACAAGCACATCTTCGACATCACCGAGGAGGAATGGGACCGCGTGCTGTCGGTGACGCTGAAAAGCCAATTCCTGATGTCTCAGCAGGTCGGCAGGCAGATGGCGGCGCAGGGCGGCGGCCGCATCGTCAATATCGGCTCGACTTCGGGCTTCACCGGCCGCAGCCGCGCCGTCGCCTATTCGGCCGCCAAGGGCGGCGTCGCCAACCTGACGCGCGCCATGGCGGCGCAGCTCGCCCCGCACAAGATCCGCGTCAACGCCATCGTGCCGAACAAGATCGGCTCGCCGGTCGGCAAGGACGAGTTCGATGCATCGCGCCCGGTGCCCAACATGGCGAAGCGGCCCGGGCAGCCCGAAGAGGCCGCCAAGGCGGTGCTGTTTCTGGTCAGCGACGACTC
>DASZWK010000430.1:0-13629 GCA_035546235.1 Xanthobacteraceae bacterium
CGCGGTAATTGATGTCGGACGGCGAAAGCCGATGCCCCTTGTCGTGGCGCGGCAGAAACACCACCGGCAAGCCCGCCATTTCGCCGATGCGCAACGCGGCCGACGGCTCGCCCCACGGGCTGGCAATTTTCTTGGTGCGGACGTTTTCCAGGCCGGGAAGATCGTAAACGCCCGAGCCGCCGATGATGCCCAGAACCGCCTTTGTCATCAGGCTCCTCACCTTGCGTCTTGCCCTAAGGCGCAATCCCGACGCTGCTAGCGCGCCTCATTGCGGAAATCCGGCACGGCTTCGCGCAACAGACTGACGATCGCGCCGCGCTCGCTGTTATCGAGCCCGCCCTTGAGCTTCGCAACCCACTCGCGCACCACCTCGATCGGAGGACAGACCGGGGTCGCCGCGACGACCCCGGCGATGCCGACGTCTGCGCTCGGCTCCTCACGCGCAAACAGAATCTCGTTAAGCCGCTCACCGGGCCGGATGCCGGTAAACACGATGTCGACATCGCGTCCCGGCTCGAGTCCGCTCAACCGGATCATGCGTTCGGCGAGGTCCACGATCTTTATCGGCTGACCCATGTTGAGCACGTAGACCGACGCTCCGGTGCGCGTCGGGCCAAGCGCATGGCTTGCCGCAGTAACGACGAGGTCGCAGGCTTCGCGGATCGTCATGAAATACCGGACCATATCGGGATGGGTGACGGTGACGGGCCCGCCGGCCTCGATTTGCGCCTTGAATTTCGGTACCACGGAGCCATTCGAGGCGAGCACATTGCCGAAGCGCACCGCGATCATGCGGATCGGCGGCTTACCGCCGTTCGTAATGCGGGCGGCCGCATCCAGCGCCTGGCAATACATCTCGGCGAACCGTTTGGTGGCGCCGAGCACCGAGACGGGCTCGATCGCCTTGTCGGTCGAGATCATCACCATGGCGTCGGCGCCGGCTGCGACCGTGGCGTCGGCAACGTTGATCGAGCCGAACACGTTGGTCCTGATGCCCTCGTCCCATTCGCGCTCGACCAGCGGCACGTGCTTGAGAGCCGCGGCATGGAACACGAGGTTCGGTTCGACACCGGCCATCAATCGAAATGTCCGCTCGCGATCGCGAATGTCGGCAATGCGGCCCTCGACAATCGTGCCAGTCGACTTGACCGCGAGCCGTTCCAGCACGGCGTGCAGTGCCGATTCCGAGTTTTCCAGAATCAGCAGCCGGCCAGCGCCGAAGGTGACCACGCGATCGCAGATCTCGGAACCGATCGAGCCGCCGCCGCCGGTAACCACCACGGTTTTGCCTTTGACGAACTGTTCCAGCCGCTGATAATCGATCGTGACGCTCGGCCGCAGCAAAAGATCCTCGACGTCAACCGGTGCCAGCCGCAACGCATCTTCGCCGCCGTCGAGCGCAGGCAACCGGTTGGTGGCAAGCCCGAGCCGGCGCGCCAGCATCAGCATCGTCTCGGGATGAACGTCGGGCGCCAGGGCGGCCGGTGACAGTACCAGCCGTGTGACGTGAATGCCCTGCTCCGCCAACGACGCAACCGTCACTTCGAGATCCGACAAATAGCCGCGCACCGGAACGCCGCGCAGCGCCTGGCCTTGGTCGGCGCGTGACGGCGACAGAATGCCGACCGGCCGCAGTTTGGTGACCGCGCCGCTCTCGATCGCGCGCAGCAGAACTTCGGCATCCGCAGCGCGCCCGGCGATGAGTGTAGGGACCGCGTCTGATCCTCTGACGTGGTGCTGCGTGCGCGCATGTCGGAACAGCCGGTAGGCAATACGCGGCCCACCGAGGAAAAACATCTGCAACACCCAGTAGAGCAGAATCGTGATCTTGCCGAAGAAGAACGTGCCGTAAAAATACGGCGCGACGAGTACGTAATCGAGCACCAGAAGCGACAGCGCCAGCACCGTTACGGCGCGAAAAATATTCCAGAGGTCCGGCAATGACGCAAAGCGCCACTTGGCGGCGTAAAGCTTGAAAATCCAATAGACCACGCCGGCATAGACGAGATAACCGGGAAGCACGATCAGGAGCCAGTGGAAGCGCTGCGCCAGCCCGATGTCTTCGAAACGGAAATAAAACGCGGCCAGCATCGCGGCCGCCGTCATCACCAGATCGTGGATGACGATCAGCGCTCGGCGCGGATTGCTGAAAAATCCCCTCATGGCGCTACCATATAGACCGGCTCGGGGGGGAACGAAACGCAATATCGATGGCGTGGGCATCGGGCCGCGCTCGGGCTACCGCAGCGCGGTTAAGCCCTTGAGACGGCGGCGATTTGAAGCGGTTCGTCGATTTCCTGCGCGACGGCGCGCGTGCGATCCGCTAAAACGCGTTGGGGTAAGCGGCGAGCGACAATCTGACGATGGATGTGACGGCGCCAGTCATCTGGGCGGCACGCGGCGGAGCGATTGCGATCTTGGCTGCGCTGATTTGCGTGGTCCTGATCGTCATCTTGCGTCCGGTGCTGTACCGCTATGCGCTGGCGAAACCGAATGCGCGATCCTCGCATCGCACGCCGACTCCGCAAGGCGGGGGCATTGCGGTGATCGCCGCGACCATCGCGGCGACCGCCTTTGGCCTGTTCAGTCTTGGGGTCCCGTTCGCGACACCGCTTGCCGCGGCTTTTGCCGCCGCAGTGGTTATGGCGTGCGTCGGCGCAGCCGACGATATCCGTCCGCTCGGCGTGGTGCCGCGGCTCGTGCTCCAGACGCTTGCCGTCGCCGCCGTGGTTTTTGCGCTGCCCGAGGGCCTGCACATCGTCTGGTTCCTGCCGTCGTGGCTTGAGCGGCTCCTTCTGATCATCGCCGGGCTGTGGTTCGTCAATCTCGTCAACTTCATGGACGGCATCGACTGGATGACCGCCGCCGAAATCCTCCCCATCTCAGCCGCACTCGTCGCGCTGGGCTGCCTCGGGACACTCTCTCGCGATGGCATCGCCGTAGCGCTGGCTCTCGGCGGCGCCATGCTCGGTTTTGCCTATTTCAACCGGCCGACCGCCAAGCTTTTTCTTGGCGACGTCGGCAGCCTGCCGATCGGCCTGCTGACCGGATGGCTCCTGGTGCTGCTCGCCGGAAGCGGCCATCTGACAGCAGCGCTGCTGTTGCCGCTCTACTACCTCGCCGATGCGACCCTGACCCTGCTGCGCCGCCTGTCGAACGGCGAGCGTGTCTGGCAGGCGCACCGCACGCACTATTATCAGCGCGCAACCGATCGTGGCTTTTCCGCCACCGAAATCGTCGCGCGCGTTTTCACGATTAACCTCGGTCTTGGCGCGCTCGCGATCGCAACCGTGATGGCCGGCAGTCTCATCGTCAATGCCATTGCGCTTATCTGCGGCGCGGCGCTGGTCGGCTGGCTGCTTTACAGCTTCACGCGCCGGCGGGGCTGACTACTCCGCCACGGGCGCCTTCGGCTTGCGCTGGTCAAAGCGGCGGTCGAACACGTGTTCGGCGATGCGGTTCTTCAGCATTTCGATCGAGCCGCCGGCGATCATCCAGCCGCGCGTGCGCCGCATGCAGTATTCCACCAGCGACTCCTGGCTGTAGCCGAGCGCGCCCATGACCTGCACGGCGTCGCTCGCCACTTCGAAGCCGGCTTGATTGCAGGCCGCCTTGGCAAGCGCAGTCTCATAGGCCGACGGCAGGCCTCTGTCCGCGCTCGCCGCCGCGCGATACAACAGAAGCTGCGCGCTTTCGAGCTTCACCGCCATGTCGGCAAACTTCCATTGCAGGCCCTGGAACTCGCACAGCGGCCGGCCGAATTGTTCGCGGGTGAGCGCATAGTCACGCGCGGCGTTGAAGGCATAGCGGCCGTAGGCGAGCGAGCGCGCCGTGTTGCCGAGCCGCTCGACATTGAAGCCTGCCATCTGTTTGCGGAAACCGCCGGGCCCGAGCAGCACATTCTCGGCGGGAACGCGGCAGTCGGCAAAATGCAACTCGCACCATTCCTCGCCGCTCATGAAGGCCGACGGCTTTCCGACAGTGAAGCCCGGCGTGCCGCGCTCGATCAGCACCGAGCCGATGCCGTTGAGGCCCGGGCCGTAACGCAGATA
This sequence comes from Xanthobacteraceae bacterium, assembly GCA_035546235.1. Classification (GTDB taxonomy): domain Bacteria; phylum Pseudomonadota; class Alphaproteobacteria; order Rhizobiales; family Xanthobacteraceae; genus BOG-931. The sequence goes on from DASZWK010000430.1 coordinate 4,053, forward strand.
GACCAGAAAAATCTGCGCCTCGGCGCTGAAGGTGGAAAACACCTTGCCGCCGTTGACCACGTAATGCGCGCCCTCTTGCCGCGCGCTGGTTTTCAGATCGGTGACGGCGGAGCCGGCATCCGGCTCGGTCATGCCAAGGCTCATCACCAGGCGGCCGGAGAGCAGATCGCCGAGCCAGCGCTTTTTCTGCTCTGGCGTGCCGTACTCGGCGAAGGTGCGGATCGGGCCGAAATTGCCGAACTGCACCACGTCGGCGCTGCGCGGGCATTCGGCGGCGATCTGCTCGATGGCGATCACCGCGTCCATCAGGGTACCGCCCTGCCCGCCCTCCTCGGCCGGCAGCGTGATGCCCATGAGGCCTTGCTCCGCCATGAGCCGCGCCACGTCGAACGGGAAGCCCGCTTCGTGCGCGCGCTTCAACGCGCCCGCGGCGAGCTTTTCCCGCGCGAAGCGGCGGACCTGTTCGGCAAACAGTTTCTGCTCTTCGGTGAATTCAAAATTCATGGCGGTGTTTCCATCTTGCGAACATGCGACGGTCGGCAACTATTCAGCCTCGCGGCCTCCAATTTAGCCGCCATCTTTGCTAATTTGCCAGCGAGCGGAGAAGACATCCATGCAACGGCGCAAATTCGGCAATACCGATCTTATGGTGTCCGTCATCGGGCTCGGCTGCTACGGCATGTCGGGCGTCTATGGTCCGGCCGACGATGTCGAGTCAATCGCCACCATTCGCCGCGCGCTCGAGCTCGGCATCAATTTGCTCGACACGTCGGCGAGCTACGGGCAGGGCCACAATCACCGCCTGATCGGCGAGGCGATCCGCGGCCGGCGGCAAGACGTGGTCATTCATTCGAAAAGCGGAAGCCCGCGCGACGGCAATCCCGAGGGTGTGCGCGGCGGCGGCGATCCGCGCTATCTGCGCAAGACCCTCGACGACAGCCTGAAGAATCTCGGGATCGAACGGCTCGACGTGTTCTGCATGTCGCGCGTCGATCCGCACATTCCGGTCGAGGAGAGCGTCGGCGCGATGGCCGAGTTCATCAAGGAGGGCAAGACGCGTTTCATCTCGCTGTCGGAATGCTCCGCGGCATCGCTCAAGCGCGCCAGCGCCGTTCACCCGCTCGCTTCGCTGCAGATGGAATATTCGCTGTTCTCGCGCGACGCTGAACAGCAGGGCCAGATCGCCGCCTGCCGGGAGCTCGGCACGGCGATGATGGCCTATGGGGTGGTCGGGCGCGGTATGCTGAGTTCTGCGGCGCCGCGGCTGGCGGACATGACCGCCGACGATATTCGCAAACGCCTGCCGCGCTTTCACGACGAGAATATCGCCGCCAATATGCAGCTGCGGACGGCACTTGAAGCCCGGGCGCGCAACAAAGGCGCAACGCTCGCCCAGCTCGCGATCGCCTGGACGATGGCGCAGGGTGATCGCTCCGGCACGTTCATTGTGCCGATCCCCGGGGCGAAATCGCGGAAGCACCTTGAAGAAAACGCCGGCGCCGCCGCGATCGCGCTCACCGCCGAGGATCTTGCCGAGATCGACCGTATCGTCCCATCCGGCGCCGCCGCCGGCACTCGCTACCCCGCGGGCCAGATGCACCGGCTGAATGTGTGAAGCGCCGGGACAAAAATCACTGTCACGTCAGCTTTTCCATCATCGCGCGCATGAAGCGCACGGCGGCCGGGCCCTTGAGCGCGCTGGTCCACAGATCGCGCGCCATCTTCTCGTGCAGCGCCAGCGCCTCCGGTGCCGAGGTGATCATCGCCACGCCGACCCGGATGTTCGGCTCTTCCCCTAAGCGAAACGGGCTCAACGCCAGAATCTGCCGGTCGGGCTGGCGGAAGATCTGAAAGCTCGTGTGCGGCAACGTGTCGAGCACGATGCCGATCTGCACGCCGATCGGCTCGTTCTCCATCAACGCGATGAAGTGCTCGGCCTCGGCGCGGGCCAGCGCCCGGCGTTCGCGGCGCAGTTTTTCCGGCAGGTCGAGCCGGCCGACCAGGCCGTTGCGCAAAAAGCGCTCCATCTCGGACGCCGAGATCAGATTGACGATCGCCGGCTGTCGGCGCCGGTACGTTTCCTTGCGCTGGCGCAACACCTCCATCAGTTCGCCAATCTGCGCCAGCGCGTGTTCGCTCTTGCCGCTGTCCGGCACCGATTCGCGCAGAACCTCGCTGAGCGCTGACTCGAACGGATCGGAGGAAAGCACATAGGAGATCGGGCCGGCCAGAACGATGATGTGCTCGGCGGTTTCCTCGATCTGCCGCATACGTTCGAAATAGCTGACCGCCGCGGCGATATATTCGACGCCCACGCCCAGCAGGGTCGGCACCGAGACCTGCAGCAGCTCGGCGAGGTTCTCCAGCGTTTCGATCTTGGCGACCTCGCCCTTTTCAAAGCGATAGAGCGCAGTACGCGAAATGCCGAGCTTTTGCGCGATCTCCTCGGCCGACAGCCCAGAGCCAAGGCGAAAGGCTTTCAGCCGGTTGCCTATGTCGTCGAAGCGCAGCGGCATTTAGCTACACACCCTTTTCGTCATTGCCCGGCTCGACCCGGCAATCCATGCGGAATGCGGCTCGCACGCGCCATGTTTGACGCCCTCATCCGCCGCACATCAGCATGGACCACCGGATCAAGCCGGTGGTGACGAGGGAATAGCTACTTCACCTCACGGCAGCACCACTCGCTTGGCGCGGCAGCTCCGCTCCTCGCGGCGCAGGAACAGGTGATTTCTGCAATCGCTTCGCTGCATCCAGCGCGGCGATGACGATGTTCTGATAACCGGTACAGCGGCACAGATTGCCGGAAATGCCGATGCGCACTTCCTCCTCGGTCGGGTCGGGATTGTCGCGCAGCAACTCGATCAGCGTCGTCAATATCCCTGGCGTGCAGAAGCCGCATTGCAGGCCGTGATTGTCGCGGAACGCCTCTTGCAAAGGGTGCATCGTGTCGGCATTCGGCGCGATGCCTTCGACGGTGAGAATCTCGTGACCGTCCGCCTGCACGGCGAGCATCAGGCAGGAGCGCGCCGAATGGCCGTCGAGCAAAATCGTGCAGGCGCCGCACACGCCGTGCTCGCAGCCGAGATGCGTGCCGGTCAGCCCGAGCTGATGGCGGATGAAGTCGGCGAGCGTCACCCGCACCGGCACGGTTTCTTCGTAGCGTGTGCCGTTGACCGTGACCGTGATCTGGCGCGTCTCGTTCATGCCCGCCTCCCTTCCGCGATGCGTTCGTGCGCCTTAAGAAGCGCGCGGCGCGGCAGCACGGTCGCCAGTTGCTGGCGATAGGAGGCTGGCGCGTGGATGTCCTCGATGGCTTCGCACTTGCGCAAACTCTCGCAGATCTCGCGCATGCGTTTTTCTTCGATCGTCTCGCCGATCAGCGCCTTCTCGACGTCGCGCGCGCGCACCGGCGCCGGCCCCATGCCGCCGAGCGTCACCGAGGCGCGCGTCACCTTGCCGTTGTTATCCTCCTCGATCAGCACGGCCGCCGACACAATGGCGAAGTCGCCGTGCCGGCGCGAGAATTCGATGAAGGCGTAGCCGTGGCCTTTCGGCCAGCACGGAAAGCTCGCGCCGGTGACAAGTTCATCGAGTTCGATCGCCGGCGTCATATAGGCCACCGGGAACGAAGCAAAATCGATGCTGCGCGTGCCGCCCTTGCCGGCCACCGTGACTTTGGCATCGAACGCCGCGGCCAGCGTCACCAGTTCAGCGGCCGGATCGAGATGACACAGTGAGCCGCCGAGCGTGCCGCGGTTGCGGGTCTGGCGATGACCGACCTGACGGATCGCCTCGTGCATCAGCGGGCTGCGCTCGCGCACCGCATCGGAAAACTCGATCTCGCGCTGCCGCGTCATGGCGCCGATCTCGAGCGCGCCATTGTTGGCGCGGATATAGCTCAGGCCTTCGATCCGATTGAGATCGATGATGTGGTCGGGCAGCACGTAGCGCATGTTGAGCATCGGCATGAGCGACTGCCCACCGGCCAACAGCTTGGCGTTTTCGAGTGAGCCGAGCAGGCCGACCGCATCGGCGACCGTGCGGGGATCGTGATAGGAAAAGGGCGGTGGTTTCATGCCGGATTGCTTTGCTTTCGCCTTTTGACTCTGTACCGAAAACTGTGCATCAGTTCAAAAACGTACACCAATCCCAATCTCTGTACTAGCCAATGAAGCCAGCGGCGTTCCGCTATCACGCGCCGAAAACCGTCGACGAGGCGGTGGCGATGCTTGCCGAGTTGGCGCCGCAGGACGGCCGCATACTCGCCGGCGGCCAGAGCCTGGTACCCACCATGGCGTTCCGGCTGGCGAGACCTGCGCATCTCGTCGACATCAACGGCGTCGAGACGCTCAACCGGCTGGCGGTGGAAGGCGGCAAACTCGTCATTGGCGCGTGCGTGCGCCATGCGGCATTCCATCGGCAGGTCTGCGACGGTCCGCTCGGCAAGCTCCTGAGCGAGGTCGTGCGCCATATCGCGCATTTCCCGATTCGCAATCGCGGCACGTTCTGCGGCAGCCTCGCGAATGCCGACCCCGCGTCCGAATGGGCGCTGGTGCTGGCGGCGCTCGACGGTGAAGTGCTGGCCAAGAGCGCGCGCGGCGAGCGCGTCATTGCGGCGCGCGACTTCTTCCAGGGCATCATGACGACGGCGTTGCGCGACGACGAACTGCTCGCTGAAGCGCGCCTGCCGGTGCTGGCCGCCGGCACGCGTTGCGGCTTTTACGAGTTCAGTCGCCGCGCCGGCGATTTCGCGCTGGCCGCGTCGCTCGTCACCTATCGGATCGAGGGCGGCAAGATCGTCGAGCCGCGGGTTGCGCTCGGCGGCGTCGAGGTCAGTCCGCGCCGCATCGCCGAGGCCGAGCGCGCGCTTGCGGGCGCCGAACCGGGCGACAAGGCATTTCGCGCAGCGGCCGCGGCGGCGGCCGCCGTGGTCGATCCGATGGAAGATATCGTCAACACCGCGGATTTCCGCCGCGACCTCGTGCTGGCGGTGACCCGCCGAGCGCTCGAACGCGCGGCGAAATGAGCGTGCGGCAAAAGGCCTGGATCGGCCAATCGGTCGAGCGGCTGGAAGATCCGCCGCTGGTCACGGGCCGCGGTGAGTTTGCCGGCGACATTAGCTTCCCGCATCAGCTGTCGATGCGCATCGCGCGCTCGGCCCATGCGCATGGCCGGATCGTATCGGTCGACACGTCAGCCGCGCGCGCGCTGCCCGGCGTGTACGCGGTGTGGACCGCGGCCGACGTCGCCGACGTGCCGCCGATCGATTTTCGCGAGGGCTCGATCCCGGCGCTCGATCCATACCGTCAGCCGATCCTGGCGACTGGCAAGGTGCGTTATGTCGGTGACCCGGTCGCCGCCGTGTTTGCCGCCGACCCGTATATCGCCGAGGACGCCGCCGACCTTGTCGAGATCGAAATCGAGGAATTGCCACCGGTGCTTGATGCCGAGGCGGCGCCGTTTGAGTATTCGCCGGGTCACTCCAGCGAAGCAACGATCATCCGCCAGGGCTACGGCGACGTCGATGCCGTGTTCCGTACCGCCAAGCATGTGGTCGAGCTTGAACTCGCCATTGGCCGGCATTCCGGCGTGCCGCTGGAGACGCGCGGCGCCATCGGCCGTTATGACGCCGCGCGCGGCATTCTGGAAATGCACGGTGCCGCCAAGGTGCCTCACCGCAATCAGGAACTGCTCGCGCGCATGCTCAAGCTCCCGCCGAGCTCGATCCATGTGTATGAATCCCACGTCGGCGGCGGCTTCGGCATCCGCGGCGAAATGTATCCGGAAGATTTTCTGGTCTGTGTCGCGGCGAAGAAATTCAACCGGCCGGTGAAATGGATCGAGGACCGCCGCGAACATCTGATCGCTGCCAATCATTCGCGCCAGCAGCTGCACAAGATTCGCGCCGCCGTCGATGACAACGGCGTCATCCTCGCCATCGACGACGTTTATTTCCACGACCAGGGCGGCTACATCAGAACCCACGCGACGCGCGTCGTTCACATGACGGCCGGCATTCTGCCCGGTCCGTACCGCGTGCCTGCCTACCGGGCGGTCGGTCACTTCCGTCTCACCAACAAGACGCCGGCCGCGACCTATCGGGCGCCGGGCCGCTACGAAACCACGTTCGTACGCGAGCGCCTGCTCGACGCGATCGCCGCAAAGCTCGCCATCGACCGCATCGAAGTGCGCCGCCGCAACGCCCTCACCACCGCTGAACTGCCCTACGAGCGGCCGCTCGAAGCGCTGGGCGAGTCCATCTTCATGGATACCGGCGATTACATCGGACTGGTCGACAAGCAGCTCACCCGGATCGACTGGCAAAAACTCAACGCCGAAGTGAAGCGCCGCAGGGCGGCCGGCGAGATGATCGGCATCGGCGTTGCCATGTTCATCGAGAAAAGCGGGCTCGGCCCCGCCGATGGGGTGCGAATCTCGGTCGACACATCCGGCGCGGTCGAAGTCGTGACCGGTGGCGCCTCGCTCGGCCAGGGCTTCGAGACCGTGATGGCGCAGGTTGCCGCCGACGGGCTCGGCGTCGATTACAAGAAGTGCCGCGTCATTCACGGCCAGACCGACCGCATCGCCTTCGGCATCGGCGCCCACGCTTCGCGCGCAACGGTGATGACAGCGTCGGCGACGCATATCGCAGCACTCAATGTGCGCAAGAAAGCGCTCGAAGTCGCCGGCGAACTCTTACAGGCGGCGCCCGACACGCTCGACATCGTCGGCGGCGAGGTGGTGCGCAAGGGTCAGAACGGCGGCCCGTCGATCGGGCTGGGCACTATCGCGCAGCATCTGGCGCCAACCTCAAAAACGCTGGGCGAGCGCGATCCGGGGCTTTCAGCCGAAGGCTGGTTCCGCGTCGACCATCAGGTCTATCCTTACGGCAGTCACATCGCCGTCGTCCGTGTCGACCCGGAGACCGGCGGCGTCGCGGTCGAGCGCTATTTCATTGCTTACGACATCGGCCGGGCCATCAACCCGGCGCTGGTCGAGGCGCAGATCGTCGGCGGCTTTGCTCAAGGGCTGGGCGGCGCGCTGCAGGAAGAGTTCATCTACAACGAGCGCGGCGATCCGCTCGCCGTCACCTTCGCCGATTACCTCTTGCCGGCCATGCACGAGACGCCCATTCCCGACGTGCTGCTGCGTGAGGATTACGCCACCCCGCGCAATCCGCTCGGCATCAAGGGTGCCGGCGAGAGCGGCATCACGGGCGTCGGCGCCGCGATCGCGTCGGCCATCGATGACGCCATCGGCATGCCGGGCGCGGTAACGCAGATCCCGGTCACGCCGCAGCGGCTGAAACAGATCCTGAGCAAGCGGCGCGGCCACGCCTAACGCGCCGTTACCGACCCTTGCGGCATCTCCAGAATTGCGCCAAACGCCGATTTGGCATTTTTACCCGGTCAACAATTGTGCATTGCACAAAATTGCGGCACGGCTTGATTTATTTGGGTGCATCGTGACAATAACGACTATAAAAAAGAAATAACTTCCGGGGCGAACAACACCATGTCAGCACTGCGATCACTTGCCGGCGCCTGCGCGCTGCTCGTTTTGCTCCCATGCGCCGGCGCGGCGGCGGGCGACCTTGGCAAAGTGGCTGCGGTCGCTACCGAGCCCGGCAAAGTCGCCTCCGTGCCCAGCAGAGTGTCGTTTTACTTCGCCGCGCACGAAGACGACTGGCAATTGTTCATGAACCCGAATGCCTTCAATGACGTGGTGGGCGCTGCGCGCAAAACCGTCTTCATTCATGTCACCGCCGGCGATGCTGGCCTCGGCGCCGGTTCGAACGGCCGCGAGCACCCGTTTTACTTGGCGCGGGAGAATGGCGCCCTTCAAGCCATTCGCTTCATGGTTGACGCAGACAAGAACCCGATCAAGGATTCGGAGGGCCCGGTCAGCCTCAATGGCCACTCCATATTTCGGGTGCGCTACGGCAACGCCGTCAGTTATTTTCTGCGGTTGCCGGACGGCGGCACCGGCGCGGGTTTTGCGGGCACCGGCTTCCAGTCGCTCAAGCGGTTGGCCAGTGGCGATATAGGCGCAATGTACGCGGTCGACGGTTCGACCAGCTATCAGGGCTGGAAAGATCTCGTCGACACGGTGCAGCACATCGTCAGCTTCGAGCGCGGCACCGCGGCGCTCGCGCAGATCAATATCGCCGATCTCGACACCGCCACTAATTCGCACGATCATGCCGATCATCTGGCGACCGCGAGATTGGCGCTCGATGCGGTGAAGGACATGAGCTGCGTCAACCGTGCCTATTATGTCGACTACGCCAGCGCCAAACTGCCGCCTAATCTGAATGCGCAGGACCGCGACATGAAGAGCGCGGTGTTCGCGGTGACGCTCGACGGCATCATCGATCTGGACCATCGCACGGCGTGGCATCACTACGATGGCTACTACAGCGGCCGCGAATATTTCCGGGTCGAGCAGGCCGCCGGCAATTGCACACGCGGCCCAACCGTGGCCGGCCAGCCTTAGGGCATGATTTCGACGAACGCCTGCGCTACGCCCTGAGGGCGGCGTCAGTTTACAGAAAAGATATGCTTCTGCTTTGAAATTATGCGCCGGCGCTACGCGCGCAGCGGCGCTCTCGCGCATATTTGACTTCCGCTGTGGCGGATTTGATCTGGCGCAAGGCAAACAGCCGCCGTTCGAACATACTTAACCATCATCGTGCATGTTCGTGTTCGCACGCTCCGTCGTGCTGGCACGCTCTGTGCAGGCCTCATCGGTATGTGTCGACCGTCCTGACTGCCGCGAACCATCAACAGACCATCATGAGCCTCGCCGAACTATCGCAGACGCCGCAACCCCGCCGCATCGGCTCGATCGACGCGTTGCGCGGCATCAACATGTTTTGGCTGTTCGGCGTCAACGGCGCCGCGGCGGCGCTCGCCCAGATGACGAGCGGCAAGGGCCCGATCGTCAGCGGCGTCGGCAGCTTTCTGGGGGACCAGTTCGTTCACGTCTCCTGGCAGGGCCTGCACTTCTACGACCTCATTTTTCCGCTGTTCATTTTCGTGACCGGCATTTCGATCGTGCTGTCGCTGCCGCGGATGGTGGAGCGTGACGGCGAGGCCAAGGCCCATTGGCGGGTGGTGCGCCGGTCGCTGCTGCTGTTCGGGCTGGGCCTGATCGCCTCCGGTAACATCGGCCAGCAGCTGTGGGACGTGCGGTGGCTTGGCGTGCTGCAACGCATCGCCATCTGCTACTTCTTCACCTCGGTGCTGTTCCTGAATTTCAACCTGCGCGGCATGATCACGGCCTTTGTCGGCCTGCTGATCGGCTACTGGGCGATCATGACGTTCGTTCCGGTCCCCGGCATCGGCGCCGGTTCATTCGCGGCCGACACCAATTTGGCGAATTGGATCGATCGCAATTACCTGCCTGGGAAGCTGTACGATTTCACCCGCGACCCGGAAGGCATCCTGAGCACACTGCCGGCAATTGGCACGTGTCTGCTCGGCGTCTTTGCCGGCCTGTTCATGCGGGACAGTCAGGTCTCGCCCCAGCGCAAGACCGTGTGGCTCACCGCGGCCGGTTGCGCCTTGCTCGC
>DASZWK010000431.1:0-12593 GCA_035546235.1 Xanthobacteraceae bacterium
GAACAAAAGCGTGTAGCCGTCGGGCGCCGCTTTTGCGACCACTTCGGTACCGATATTGGCGCCCGCGCCGGGCCGGTTATCAACGACAACGGATTGGCCAAGCCGTTCGGACAGCCATTGCGCCATGATGCGGGCGAGGACATCGGTGCCGCTGCCGGCAGGCAGAGCGACGATGACGCGCACGGGGCGTGATGGATAGGTTTCTGGCCGGGCGATGCGCGGCGCGGAAATCAGTGCTGCGCCGGCAGCGAGAGGCAGCAAGGCCCGCCGGGAAAATTGCATGATACTCGCCCCCTGGCCGAAACGCGCTGATGATGTTCCGGCCGCGCCCCGTCAAGATTTCACTTCGAACTCGCCGTTGATCTCAACAGCGGTGCCGTGGGGCAAATTCACCTGTCCAACCGCCGACCGGGCGTGACAGCCAAATTCGGGTCCGAACAATTCGAAGAACAGATCAGATGCGCCATCGATAACCCCCGGCATATTGGGAAAGTCCGGCGTGCAGTTGACCATGCCGAACAAGCGGATGACGCGGCGTATGCGATCAAGGTCGCCGACCTCCTGCTTGACAGAGGCAAGGATCGAAAGCGCGGCAACGCGCGCAACGAGTTTGCCCTCCTCGATGGTCATATCAGCGCCGAGCTTGCCGTCCGCCCGATAGGTCATTCCAGGGTGATGTGCGGTGTGGCCCGACACGAAAATGATGTTGCCGACGCGCACGCAGCCGCGGCGATTGGGGCTTGGGAATTGACGCGGCGCGGGTAGCGTCAATCCCATGCCTTTCAGCTTGTCTTCAATGGAGCTCATGGTTTGATTCCAGCTTCGATCAGACGGCGACAATGCGGCAGAGCATGCCGCGCGAATCGACTGAGCCGGAGATCGGATCCCAGGGACCGTCATAGGTCATGGCGGCGTTGATATTGACGTCGAAGGCCCCGCTGCCGGGCATCATGCTGCCCGGCCGCCACCAGCCCATGCCGGTCGAAACCACACCTTCGGGCGTGTTTTCGGTGATCTTGATCTTGGCTTTGCAGGAGCCGCGTGCGTCAGGAGTCTCAATGCGCACCCATTGTTCGTCGGCAACCGCCATGGCCTGCGCAGTTTTCGGATGGATAAGGAGCCGCGGGTCGGGCGAAATCTTCTTTGCCCACGGCTGATCGCGGAAGCGCGAATGGTGATAGGTTTTTTCCCGATCGCCGGTGAGCAGCGTCAGGGGATACTGCGATTTGAGCTGCGGCTCGGCGCGCTCGCGCGCCGGCGCGACAAAATTGGGCAGTGGATCGATGCCGACCGAGGCAATTGCCTCAGAGTAAAGTTCGATCTTGCCGGTCGATGAGGGGAATTTCTCGAAATTCTCCAGCGTGTAGGGATACGTGGCGTAACCATCGCGGCGCAGCGTCTCCAGGGTCACGCCGCTGTCGCCGAGCAGAAATTCGATGAACTCGTCCTGGGATTGCCAGGGCAAGAAATTGGCGGTAGCGGCGCCGCGCGCCTGCATTTTTTCCAGAAGACCGCGCGCGATGGCGAAATCATTGCGCGCCTCGCCTTGGGGCGGCACGACGGCTTGCGTCATGGCGACAAGCGGCCCGCCGGGCTGCAGGCGGATTTCGTCCTCTTCGAGGCCGGTGGTTTTCGGCACAACGATATCGGCAAGTTCCGCCGTCGGCGTCATCGCATCGGTCGCCACCATGAGGAAATCGAGCGAGCGCAGGGCGTCGACGGTTTTCGGCGTATTGGGATAGGTCACGACGATATTGGCGCCGCTCAGATACATGGCGCGCAGCGGATAGGGTTTGCCGGTGAGGATGGCATCGATTGCCGTCGGATTATGGCATGCGGTCTGCCAGCCGCGAGGTCCGGCCCATAATGGATATGTGTCGGCGCCGATCGTTTGCTCTTCGGTGTCCCGGGGCAGGCGGAATCTCGGATCGTGGATCAGATTGAGGTTGTCGAGGAAGCCTTTCGGCTTCTTCGAACGCCGGTTGCCGCCGAGCCGGTCGACGTTGCCGCTGATTCCGACGAGGCAATGAAAGGCGCGGAACGTCTGCACGCCGGCCGAGAAAGCGTCGATGCCGTGGCCGCTGACGAAGGTCGAGGGTCCATGCGCGTACATCCGGGTCGCCGCCACGATGTCGGCGGCTGGAACGCCGCTCAGCGCCGCGGCGCGTTGCGGCGGAAATTCCCGCGCGCGCTCGGCGAGCTTGTCGAAGCCGTGCGTGGCGCGTGCGACAAAATCCTTGTCGTAGAGGCCTTCCTCGATCATCACGTTGATCATGGCGAGGCCGATGGCGGCATCGGTGCCGGGCTTGGGCCTCAGCCACAAGTCGGCGATGCCGACGGTCGGAATGCGCTTCGGGTCGATAACGACGATCTGGCCGCCACGCTTCTTCAAGTTCTTCAGCTCGATCCATTCGATCGGGTCGGCATCGTAGGAATTACGCCCGACGACGAGTGCGCAGCGGGCGTGATCGATGTCCTCGCCGCGGGTGATGTCGAGGCCGGTGGAGCGCAGGCTCACCGCACGGCAGCCGCCGCAGAGGTCCTGGTTGATCATCCAGTTCGGCGAGCCGAGCGAACGCAGCAGCAGTACGACGGCGAGCCCACGGCCGAAAAAAACGTTGTTGCAAACGCCGACCAGCGCCAGCGGTCCGTATTTCTCACGAACCGTGGCGTAACGGTCCGCAGCGTGTTCCAACGCCTCGTCCCAGGAGATTTGCTGCCATTTGCCCTCGCCGCGTTCACCGACGCGGCGCAGCGGATGGTGTAGCCGTCGTTCTGAATAGGTAATGCCGGTCGAGCCTTTGAGGCCCTTTATGCAAAACGCACCTTTGGAGAGCGGGTGCGAGGGGTTCGGCTTGATGCTCTCGATGGCGCCGTCGCGCAGCGTGACGAGGGAACCGCAATGCACAGAGCATTCGGTGCAGGTCGTAGGAATGACCTTCACGTTGTCGCCCGATAAGGGTGCGCTGGATTTTGTCATCCGCTGTCACCGCGCCGGAAGTGGCATCCGCCACATCGCGCTCTCCCGTGCCGTTACTATAGCACGAGAATCGGCGCAGTCGCGCGGCTGGGCGCACACCCGATGCGACGTGACGCCCTAGGCGTTCTAGGCCTTCAACAGCGCCGCGTCGATCGGCAGCGAGCGAATGCGCTTTCCGGTTGCAGCGAAAATCGCGTTGCACAGCGCCGGGATGGCGGCTGGCAACGGCGGTTCGCCGAGGCCGGTTGGCGGATTGGCGCTCTCGATAAAATGCACCTCGATCGGCGCGGCCTGTGCCATGCGCAGCAGCGGGAATGTGTCGAAATTAGACTGAATGACGCGGCCGCCTTCGATCGTAATCTGTTGATGCAAGGCCTCGGCGAATCCGTCGAGAATTGCGCCCTGCGACATGTTGATGGCCGCGGTCGGATTGATGACGTGGCTGCCGATGTCGCCGACCGCCCACACCTTGTTGATCTTGACCTGACCGCTATTGGCCACCGTGGCCTCGACCACCTCGGCGAAATAGCCGAGATGGCTGTAATAGACCGCAACGCCAAGCCCGGTTCGGTCCGGCAGCGTGCGCTTGCCCCAGCCGGACACCTCGCGCACCTTTTCCAGAACACCGCGCGCCCGCGCCGTGTTGAAACCCGGGCCCTTGCCGGGCAGCAGCTCATCCTTGCCGAGTAGATCGATCTGGAATTGCAGCGGGTCCTTGCCGGCGGCGTGCGCCAGTTCGTCGATGAAGGATTGGAATACGAAGGCGAGCGCATTGTCGCCGGGCGCCCGTAGCGGTCCGGTCGGCACGCCGAGCGGAATGAGCGATGCGCCGTACGACAAATTGGGCACTCGCTTGGCCGGGAAGGTGTCGGGCGACAGATCGGCGGAGGGCGCGAACTTGCCGTTGCGGCCATAGCTGATGAAATGCTGTTGCCAGGCGACGACCTTGCCGGTCGCATCCAAGCCCGCTTTGAGGAAATGAAAACCTCCCGGCCGGTAAAAGTCGTGCTGCATGTCATCGGCCCGGGTCCACAGCAGCTTGATAGGAACGCCGGCTTCCTTCGCGATCCACGCCGCTTCGGCCATGTAATCGGTCATCAATCGGCGGCCGAAACCGCCGCCGACCCGCGTCATGTGGACGACGATATTATGTTCGTCGATGCCAAGCGTCTGCGCCACGAGTTTGCGCCCCGGTTCGGGGTTCTGCGTCGGCGCCCAAAGCTCGACCTTACCGTCCCGGACGCGGGCGGTGCAGTTCATCGGCTCAAGCGGTGCATGGGCGATGAACGGATAGGAGTAATCGGCCTCGACCACTTTCGCTGCGCTGCCGAGCGCAGCAGCGACGTCGCCATCATTGCGCAGACTATGCTCGGGCGCCTTGGCGCCAAAGGCGGCCGCCTGTTGTGCAAATCCGGCGCTACTCTGCCGGCTGGTCGGACCTTCGTCCCATTGGATATCGAGCTTGCGGCGGGCCTTGTCGGCGTGCCACCAGCTGTCGGCAACAACGGCCACGCCGGGCATGAGGCCGGCGAGATTGCTGCCGCCCTTGACCACCAGCACTTGGCGCACGCCTGGCATCGCTTTGACTTCGTCCAGGTTTGCTCGCACGAACTTGCCGGCAAACACCGGGCATTTCTGAAACACGGCGTACAGCATCTCGGGCACGACCGTGTCGATTCCAAATAGCGGCGTGCCTTTGACCACGAGCGGGCTATCGACGCCGGGAATCGAATGGCCGATGATTTTATAATTCTTTGGATCCTTGAGTTTGATCCGGTGCAAATCAGGGACCGGCAGCGCTGCGGCATCGCCGGCAATCGCTCCGTAGGGTAGGGTGCGCCCGCTGGGCGTGTGCCGCACCTGACCGGAGCCGGTTTCGCATTCGCCCTCGGTGACGTTCCAGCGCTTGGCCGCGGCGGTCACCAGCATCTGGCGTGCCGCGGCGCCTGCACGACGCAGCGGGTCCCAATTCTGCGGCGTCGACGTGCTGCCGCCGGCGTGCTGGTTGCCGTAGAGCGCCGGATTGAGATCGGCCTGTTGGGTGCGGACCTGGCTCCAATCGACATCGAGTTCTTCGGCAACGAGCATCGGCAGCATGGTTTTGACGCCCTGACCGATCTCGGGATTCTTCGCCATGATCGTCACGGCATTGTCTGGCGTGATGCTGACATAGGCCGTGACTCTGACAGGCGCGCCCTGAGCCTCGTCTGCCAGCGCCGCGCCGGCAAAACCTGGAAGGTGTAATGACAGCAGCATGCCGCCGCCCGCCGCGGCCGTCGCTTTGAGAAAGGCGCGGCGAGAGGCGCTAGCGGCCGTCTTCCCCGAAGGGGTGGGCTCGTTAGATGTGTCGGACAAGAGGTGCTCATGCAGCATGGCGTCAGCTCCTCTTTCCGGTCGTGGCCGAACCGAGGTCGGCCTTGCCGGCCTGCTTGGCGGCTTGTTTGATCGCCTCGTGGATGCGCAGATAAGTGCCGCAGCGGCAGATGTTGCCGTTCATCGCGGAGAGGATATCGTCGTCGTTTGGCGTCGGAGTGCGCGCCAGCAGGGCGGCGGCCGTCATGATCTGGCCGGCCTGGCAATAGCCGCACTGGATCACGTCAACATCGAGCCAGGCCTTCTGCAAACGCTCGCCGACCGGCGTGTCGCCGACGCCTTCGATCGTGGTCACCGCCGCCTTGCCGACACTGGAGACTGGCAGACTGCAAGAGCGCATCGGTGCGCCGTCCACATGGACCGTGCATGCACCGCACAGTCCCGCGCCGCAGCCGAACTTGGTGCCTTTCAGGTCGATGGCGTCACGCAATACCCATAGCAGCGGCGTGTCGGCGTCGACATCGACCGTATGACTTCGGCCGTTGACTTCCAGCGTGAACTGCATGGTCCGCCTCGCATTGTGTGACGCCGCCACGATACGACTGAATCGCGAGCGCCGAAATACCAAGGGCCAACCCCTGAGCATCAATTCTTCACGACCGCAGTAGCAGCAACAGTCGCGGAAGTGCCCTCGTCTCGGTATTTTACGCCGCATTTACATTGAAATGGCGGACAGGGTGCGCACAATCCTGGGCGCCGACTCGCCAAGGCAAGCGTGCATTTTGATTTCAGATTAGTATTCAAATGCGATCGCGGCCACATGATGCGGTGGCCGCAAGTTCGCGACCGGCGAAGCAAAAGCCTCCCCGGCGATAAAGGCGCTGCGCTTCCAGGATGGGCGCTTCCGCCTTAGGGCGTGAGCGCTTCGATCGTCACGTCGCGCTCTGTCGCCCTGTCCATGGCACGGCCATCTTGTGCCGATGCCGGCAGCTGCAGCACGACAGCGTGCTGTTCCGGGACAAGACGGGTGAGCAGCACCACCTGGCCGCCCGGAAACTCGAGCGCGTCGTGATGCACGTGCGGGTCGTCCATGTTCACCTGACGGAAGCGGGCAACCTTGTGTTCGACACGGGCCTTGCCGAACAGGCTGAATGCGCGGTCGTAGCGCACATCGTCTTGGAACGCGATCTCTGTGCCCGGTAACAGACAAACCGCCACGTCCGGTTCACCGACGGCCGAAAAGCCGCGCGTAATTGAACGGGCGAAATCCGTCGTCACGAGCTTGTCGCCGATCTCGGCGGGGCGGGACGCAACGAGATGCAGACTGTAGTCGCACATTTTTGGGGGCCTCCTCTGCATGAGGAGCCGTCACGGCCTCCTCGATCAATGAACACCACCGTTGGCTGAATGTTCCGCGCGGCTCCAGCCGATGGTGGGCAGACGCCGCTTGATCGCCTGCGCGAGCGATGCTTCGGTGGATAGCGGGGGTTTCCGCATGATCGAGCGCGCCGATGTTCTGGCCGAACCTGCCCGGGCCGATGCTGGCGAGGCGGAGGCCGGTCGCGCGGCTATCGAGAGTTCCGAGCCCAGGCATCACACGGATCATGTGCCTCGGGGTATCGGCTGCATGGTGCTGGCGACCATGCTGTTCTCAACCGCCTCGGCGATGACCAAATGGCAGGTCGGCATCTATCCGGTCGGCGAGGTGGTATTTTCGCGCTCGATCTCGTCGCTCGTTGTCTGCGCTGCCGTCATGCTGCCGATGACCGGGTTTTCGGTCTATGTCACGCGTCGGCCGTGGGATCATTTTGCACGCGGCTTGTCGCAGGCGACTTCGCAAACCCTGTTCGCTCTTGCATTCACTCTCATGCCGCTCGCGGGCGCCGTGTCCATCAATTTTTCGGCGCCGCTATTTGCCGCTCTGGTGTCGATCCTGTGGCTGAAAGAGCGCGCCACGTTTTCGCGCTGGGCGGCGCTCCTGATCGGCTTCGCCGGTGTACTCATTGTCGCCAATCCGGGGCGCAGCTCGTTCACACTCGGCGCCTTGTTCGCACTCGGCAACGCGGTGATGTATGGCACGGTCACAGTCGCCGTGCGCGGCATGACCAAGACGGAATCGGCCAACACCCTGATCATCTGGCAGTTGACGGTCATCGCGTTCCTGCACGCATTCCTGCTGTTGTTCGGCTGGCGCTGGCCGGCGCCGATCGACGCGCTCATGCTGTTCGGCAGCGGTTTCCTCAATGCCATTGGACAATATTTCTGGACGCAGTCGCTGCGGTTGGCGCCGGCGACCGCGGTCGGGGCGTTCTATTATTTGAACCTGGTGTGGGCGCTGGCCCTCGGTTACTTGATTTGGGGCGACGTGCCGACAGCGGGCTTGTTGATCGGCTCGGCCATCGTGGTCGGGTCGGGGTTCTTCCTGTTCTGGCGGGAGGCGCGGCTGCAGCGTTCGATTGCGCGGCCGCCGCAATCGAAAGTGCCTTAACGGCACGAAGCGCGCAGCGGATTATTTGATCAGCGTGGCGATGCGATCGATGATCGGCTTGGGCGTAGCGTAGGCCTTATTGATCAAAGCCTGCAGCGTATCGCCGTTTTCCGGATCGATGGCGTATTTCCGCTTTTCAGCCTCGGCGGTGAAGGCGGGGTCTTTCATGGTGGCGTCGAACGCATTGCGGAGCGTCTTCAGGGTTGCGGGCGCAAGGCCGGGGGGTGCGACGAACGGCCGTCCGATGCCCTGGCCTATGTAGAGAAATTCGATCGCCTGCTTGTCTTCCGGCTTCTTTGCGAGATCGGTCACGAACGGCACGCCCTTCAATTCAGGATTGGGGCGCACGCCGCCCTGAAACAGCACCGATACCGCGCCCGAAGAGATCCAGTCTGGACGGCGCGCCTTGACGCTGTCGAGGCTCTCGCAGATGCCCTGCACCTCGCCTCGCTCCATGGCCAGAAATACGTCGGCTGATGATGGGTAGCCGCCAACCAGTCTGAATTTGAAGCCGAGAATGGCGTTGAGCGCCTTCGGGTAGGAATGCGTGCCGGTGCCCGGTCCAGTGTCGCCGAAGATGAGTTCTTTCTGGGTGAGATCCTGGACGTTTTTCACTGGCGCGGTGTGGTAGGCGATGCAGATATTGGTTTCGGTTGCCGGTGTGCCGATCCAGGAAAATTTGGTGGCGTCGAACAGTGCGCCTGGTTGACCCGTGAGCGGACCAAGCGCGGCGTCGCGTGCGATCAGCGCCAGCGTGGAGCCGTCCTTGGGCGCCTGATGATAAATGAAACTTGCGGCGCGGTAGCTGCCGCCGCCGGGAAGGTTTTGGGCCACGACCGACGGGTTGCCGGGCAGATGAGCACCAAGATGTCCCGCAACCAGCCGGCCCCAGGTGTCGTAGCCGCCGCCGGGCCCGAAGCCGATAATCACGGTCACGGACTTGCCGCCGACGGGGGCGGGGGCCTGCGCGGCGGCGGAGCCGGCTAACACCACCCCGAACAGGCATGCGGATAGAAGTCCGGCCATAAGGGCAGTTTGCGTCGCTTGGTCGCGAGGTCCCGCCATCGTGATCCCCCAAAAGGCGTGTGCGTTTTGCCAGTATCTGCTAACAGAGCGGCGCCGCCGCAGACCGTAACCCGAAGGCAATAATGAGGGAAGGCGGCCATATAGCCGCATGGGCGTTGAGAGGGAGCGAACCGCCGTGAATATTCTTCGTCGTGAATTTTTGCGCCTCGCCGCCGGTGCGGCTGCGTTGCCTCTCGGCACGCCGCTGGCGCAGGCAGAAACCTATCCGTCGCGCCCGGTGCATGTGCTGATCGGGCAGGCCGCGGGCAGTTCAACCGATATTACCGCACGACTGGTGACACAGCCGCTTTCGGTGCATTTCGGTCAGCAGTTCGTCATCGATATCCGCCCGGGCGCAACCGGCAATATCGCAACCGAAGCCGTGGTGCGCTCGGCGCCGGACGGCTACACGCTGCTGGCGATGAACTCGCAGAACACGATCAACGCCGCGCTCTACACCAAGCTCAACTTCGATTTCGTGCGCGATATCGCGCCGATCGCGCTGGTCGATCGCGTGCCGCTCGTCATGGAAGTCAATCCGTCATTCCCGGCCAAAACGGTGCCGGAATTTATTGCCTACGCGAAGGCGCACCCGGGCAAGGTCAACATGGCGTCAGGCGGCATCGGCGGCCCGCAGCACGTCGCCGGCGAGCTGTTCAAATACATGGCCGGCGTCGATCTCGTGCATGTGCCTTATCGTGGCTCTACGCCGGCGCTGGTCGATCTGATGGGCGGCCAGGTGCAGGTCATGTTCGACGTGACGCCGTCGTCGCTGCCGCACATCAAGGCGGGCAAGCTGCGGCCACTTGCGGTCACGACGCCCGAGCGCATGGATGTGCTGCCGAACGTGCCGGCGATGTCCGAATTCCTGCCCGGCTATGAGGCGTTCGGGTGGATCGGCTTCGGCGCGCCGAAAGGCACGCCAGCGCCGATCATCGACATATTGAACAAACAGGTGACCGCGGCTATCGCCGAGCCGCAGGTTAAGCAGCGCTTGCTCGATCTCGGCGCGCAGGTCATGCCGCCGAGCACGCCGGCCGATGTGGAAAAATTCATCGTCTCCGACACCGCCAAATGGGTCAAGGTCGTGAAATTCGCCAAGATCAAGGTCGACTGAAACCAGTTGGACTTTCGTTGCTGACAAACAGGCAGGGGGCCTCATGACATTCGCGCGTCGCCGCTTTTTGCAATTCGCCGGGGCAACTGGACTGGGCGTATTAGCGCGTCCGGCTTGGGCGGATGCCTATCCGTCGCACGTCGTGAAGTTTCTGGTTGGGTTTCCGCCGGGCGGCGGCGCGGATCTGGCGACGCGTATCGTTGTCCAGGGCCTCTCGGAGGGCTGGCAGCGGCAGGTTATCGTCGAAAACCGTCCCGGCGCCGGCGCCCGGATCGCGCTCGACGCCGCGGCTCATGCGGCGCCTGACGGTTATACGATGTTGATGGCGCCGGGCTCGCCGCAAGTGCAGGGACTATTGTTCTCGCATCTGACATTCGATCCAGCGGTGGATCTGGTGCCGGTGTCGCTGATCGGTACTTATCCGAATATCATCGTCGTGCCGAATTCTTCGCCGTTCCAGACGCAGCAGCAGTTCATTGCGCACGCCAAAGCCAACCCCGGCAAGCTGAGCTGGGCGTCGCCGGGTATCGGGACGG
The DNA here is from genome assembly GCA_035546235.1 of Xanthobacteraceae bacterium. Lineage (GTDB taxonomy): Bacteria > Pseudomonadota > Alphaproteobacteria > Rhizobiales > Xanthobacteraceae > BOG-931. The sequence goes on from DASZWK010000431.1 coordinate 10,500, forward strand.
TGCCGCACCTGGCCGGCGAGTTGTTCAAACACATGGCCGGGATTGAGATGACTCATGTGCCGTATCGCGGCGTGACGCAGGGGCTGATGAGTGACTTTGTCGCCGGCCGGCTCGACCTGATGTTCAACACGACAGGCTCGCTGCTGCAGCCGGTGCGCTCGAAACAGGTGCGCGGGCTGGCCGTGACCAGCGCAAAACGTTTCGCCGACGAGTCCGAATTGCCGACGGTCGCCGAGTCCGGACTGCCGGGCTACGACGTGACATCATGGTACGGCGTCTACGCGCCGGCAAAAACGCCGGCGGATATTATCAAGAAGATCAACACCGACATGGCTGCAGTGCTGGCAAAGCCGGAGGTGAAGGAGAAATACAAGCCACTCGGGGTCGAGGCGCACAGTTCGACACCGGCAGAGCTTGCGGCCAAGAACCAGGCGGACGTGGCGCTGTGGGGTCCGATCATCAAGGAAGCCAACATCAAGGTCGACTAAAGTCCTTCGGAGCCGCGCGGAGCGCCGTCATGCGGCGGCCCATGAAGTTCACTTTTCGTAATTTGCGGGCTTGGTCTCCGCAATGAAGACCCAGATCAGGCCTGTCGCCGCGCAGGCGACGGCCGTGATCGCCAGAAACCCGGCCGTCGCGTTAAAGGCCTGAACCAGATATCCCGTTGCCAACGTGCTGAGCGAAGCTGCGAGGCCGCTCATCGCGCCGACGGCGCCTTGTGCCAGATTGAATCGGCCAGTACCGGCCGTCAGGTCGGTGATGACCATGACGGTAAGGACCCCGATGATGGCCCCGGTAATACCGTTGAGCACCTGCGCGACGATCAACAGCGCGTAGCCATTAACGAAGACCGCAAGCAGGATGGCGCGAAGCGGCTCAAGGGCAAAACCGATCAGCAGAAGCGGCCGCCGTCCGCGCCGTTCCGAATGGTAGCCGACCCACGGCGAAAGCGCGGCCACGACGATCTGGGGGATGATAATAAGCGCCGACATCCAGATCGGCGCCTGGTATTTCATTGTGGTCGCGACGTTCTCGCCGATCAGCGGCAGGAGCGACGCATCGGCGAGTTGGAACAGCACGAGAGCTGCGGTGAACAGCACGAGACTGTGGTTCTTGGCGAGGTCGACGATGCGTACGTGGCGTGTCGCACTGCCCTTCGTCGCGTTGCGCGCGCGCCAGTAGTCGATTTCCTCCGGGCGGATGAAAGCGAGCGCGATCAGCGCCGGGATGCACAAGCTCCCAGCGGCCAGGAAGATGGCGCTGTCGGTGAAATACGCGCCGGTGACGCCCATCAGCGCGGCTGTGACCGCGTGACCGCCGGCCGCATAACGGAAATTGCGGCCGGTACGAACCGACATGGTGCGGCGCCCGACCAGACCGAGACTGATGCCGGTGATGGCCGGGGCGATGATGCCGCCGGTCAGGCCTTGCAGCAGCGCCGCGACGAAGACCATGACGAACGACGGCGTGAGCGCGAGGATCAGCGCGGCCACGCCGGTCGCGACGATGCCGCCCGCGAGCAGGCCGCGTTTCCAGGTGACGGCGTCGACGAGTGCTCCGCCCGGGATTTGCCCGACGAGAGCGGCGACCCCGCCGACGGTCAAGACCAGCCCGATGTCGCTGTGCGACCAGCCGAGATGGGCAAGATAAAAGGCGACGAAAGTGCCAAAGCCCGTCTGGACATCGGCAATGAAGAAATTCGTCCAGTCGAGGCCATAGCGGCTCTGCCAGGATGCCGGCGCGTGTAACGATCGCCGGGCTTCGCGATAGCGAACGACGGTGTTGCGCAGCCGGGACTTTGCCTTTTGGCGGAACTGAGCGTCCATCGCCACGGCAACGGCCGGATTGAGACGGCAGTTCCGGGGAGAGAGTTCCTCGCGCAGTCTGCCTTAGGCGACGCGATAGCGGGCGATCACATCCTCGTCGATGTCGACACCCAACCCCGGGCCCTGCGGCACCCGCATGTGGCCCTCGCGCGCCGCGATGGCATCGCCCAGTGGCGTCGCTTCCAGCTCGCAATAGAATCGCTCGCATAAGGAATTGGGCAGGTCAGCGGCGATGACGTGCAAGGTCGCGATCAGGCCCGGCCCGAAA
>DASZWK010000432.1:0-11512 GCA_035546235.1 Xanthobacteraceae bacterium
TTTCCAGTCCGAGCCGCGTGAAACGCAACAACCCGATCAGCGCCACGAACACCGCGAGCGCGAAGCAGATGATCCACAACCGATTGTACGTGATGGTGATGCCGCCGAGGTCGAATGCTCCGCTCATGAACGATGGGTTGCTGACTTGGCGATTGGTCGGGCCGAACACGGTGCGCACAGCCTGTTGCAGGACCAGCGACAGGCCCCAGGTCGCCAGCAGCGTCTCCAGCGGCCGTCCATACAGAAAGCGGATGATGCTCCGCTCGATGAGGATGCCCACGCCGCCCGAGAACAGGAACGCGAGCGGAATGGCGACGGCGAGCGAATAGTCCAGCAGCGCCGGATCGTTCGCCCGGATCACGTCCTGCACCACGTACGTCACATAGGCGCCGAGCATGACCATTTCGCCGTGCGCCATGTTGATCACGCCCATCACCCCGAAGGTGATGGCAAGTCCGATGGCGGCGAGCAGCAGCACCGAGCCGAGCGAAATGCCGTACCAGGCGTTCTGCACGATGTCCCATTCGGCCAGCCGCGTCTGGATTGCCGCAATTGCTGCGGTCGCGGCCTTTGCGACAGCAGGCGATTCGCGCTTGGGAATATCGGAAAGCAATCCCAGCGCATCCTGGTCGCCGCGATCGCGGATGATGGCGATGGCGTCAAGCTTCTGCGCATCGGTGACGCCGGGCGTATTGAGCACGATGGCGGCGCGGGCCTGTTCGAGCGCGCGCTTGATGCCCGCGTCGGTCTCCCGCGCGATGGCCTTGTCGAGGGTCGGCAGCGCACTCGCCTCGTGGGATTTGAAAACCGCCTGGGCGGCCGCGTAACGCGTCGCCGGATTACCGGACAAGAGCGTCAGTGTGCCCAGCGCCGCGTCGATGGTCCCGCGCAGCCGATTATTGATACGCACAGTGTCGAGATCGTCGGGCGGTGCGCCGCCAATCGGCGCCCCGGTGACGACGTCAAACAGCTTGCCGGCGTCGTCCTGAATGTAGACCTTCTTTTGCGCGGCACTGAACACAAGCTGGCCGCCCTGCAGCGCACGCAGGATGATTTCAGCGCGCGGGCTGCCGCTCGCGGCGATCGCGTTTATGCCGGCTTCGGTCTGGTCGAAGTCGTCGGCGGTGAGTGAAATGAGGGCTTCGTCAAGCGTCGCGGCACGCGCGCTGGCGTGGCCGAGGCAAGGGACCAAAGCCAATACCAAGGCCAACAGCAGAGCAGCGAGACATGCTCGGCCAAAACGCATCGCAAATTTTCCCCGGCGCTGCTGCGTGAAGGCGGCAGAGCCGCCTTCACGTTATTACGGTGTGAGACTGCCGCGGCGACTATGCGCCGCCGCACTTCTTGGTCGTCTTATTGTAGTTGCCGCAGTTGAGAGTGACCCAATCGGCGACCAGATCCTTCGAGCCCGGCAGATACGGCGACCAGGCATCGCCCGGCACCAGACCCTTGGTCTTCCACACGACGTCGAACTGGCCGTCGCCGCGGATTTCACCGATAAACACCGGCTTGGTGATGTAGTGGTTGGGCAGCATCGTCGAGACGCCGCCGGTGAGGTTGGCCTGCTTGATGCCGGGCAGCGCGGCGATCACCTTGTCGGGATCGGTCGTCTTCACCATCTCCACCGCCTTCACCCACATGTTGAAGCCGATGTAGTGGGCTTCCATCGGGTCGTTGGTGGTGCGTTTCGGATTTTTGGTGAAGGCGTGCCAAGCCTTGATGAAGGCTGCGTTCGCCGGCGTCTTGATCGATTCGAAATAATTCCACGCGGCCAAGTGGCCGACGAGCGGCTTAGCGTCGAGACCGGCCAGCTCCTCTTCGCCGACCGAGAACGCCACGACGGGAATCTCGGTCGCCTTGATGCCCTGGTTGCCGAGCTCTTTGTAGAACGGCACGTTGGCGTCACCGTTGATCGTGGAGACGACGGCCGTCTTCTTGCCGGCCGAGCCGAACGCCTTGATCTTCGATACCTCGGTCTGCCAGTCGGAAAACCCGAACGGCGTGTAGTTGATCATGATGTCGTCGGGCGCCACCTTGAGCACGTTCTTCAAGTACGCCTCGAGAATCTTGTTGGTGGTGCGCGGATAGACGTAATCGGTGCCTTCCAGCACCCAGCGCTTGACCGAGCCGCCGTCCTTGCTCGCCAGGTAATCGACCGCCGGTATGGCCTGCTGGTTCGGTGCGGCGCCCGTGTAGAACACGTTGCGTTCGCCTTCTTCGCCCTCGAATTGCACCGGATAGAACAGGATGTTGTTGAGTTCCTTGAAGACCGGCAGCACCGACTTGCGCGACACCGAGGTCCAGCAGCCGAACACTGCCGCCACCTTGTCCTTGCTGATCAGTTCGCGGGCCTTCTCGGCGAACAGCGGCCAGTTGGAAGCCGGGTCGACGACAACGGCTTCGAGTTTCTTGCCGAGCAAGCCGCCCTTCTTGTTCTGCTCCTCGATCAGCATGAGCATCACGTCCTTCAGCGTCGTTTCGCTGATGGCCATGGTGCCGGAAAGCGAATGCAGGATGCCGACTTTGATCGTATCGGCGGCGTTGGCGGGGCCCCCTGCCACTGCGGCCGCGGCGAAACTCGCCGCGCTTGCCAGCATGCGGCGGCGCGTGAGCCGGCCCGGCTTTGTCCAGTCATAAGGCATGGCGTTGTCCTCTGGTTGACGCGCGGCCGGCGTATGCGCCGTTCCGCTTCGCACCGAAATCGCAAGGAGCGTGCCAATCGCCAAAAGATTCCAAGCTATTGATTTGGTGGATATTTTCGAGCGCGACGAGGGCCCAGAGAGCCACAGCGCCCAATTTGAATCCGGCGCTTCCTCTTTATGCCGATTATTTAGGCGGCCCGCTCGAATCGCGACATATTTTCTGCTGTTTTCTTAGGCAGTCCGCCTTGCGGTCGCTCGCCAAGCTCGGTTTGACATGCCGCCGAAGACGCGATTGATCGCCTTAATCGGTGCGGCGCTTTGCGGGATGCCATGGCCAATTTTCTCAACCGACGGCAATTTACGATCGAGTGGTCGCACTGCGATCCGGCCGGCATCGTCTTTAACAGCCGGTTTTTCGAATATTTCGACTGGGGCACCTGGAGCCTGTTTGAAGCGGCGCTGGGTGTGCGGCCGCCCGAGCTCGCCGCCGCATTTGGTATCGACTCGCTGCCCCTGGTCGATGCCAGCGCCCGGTTTATCGCTCCGGCGCGGTTTGGCGATCGCGTCGAGCTGGCTTCCCAGGTTATTGCATTCCGCCGTTCGAGCTTCGACGTCGGTCATCAGCTGTTTGTGAGCGGCACGGTCGCCGTCGAGGGCCAGGAAACCCGCGTCTGGGCGGGGCGCGATCCGGCCGATCCATCCAGGCTGAAATCGCAGCCGATCCCCCGCGAAGTCATCGAGCGTTTCCATCCGCAGTGATACCGCGTCGTCGGCGCGACCGCCGGCGATTAACTCTGCGGACGATTGATTTGTTTGCTCGGCAGGCGCAGGCTACCGCCTGTTTTCTATTTGTTATATTAAGAAGAACAACATTTTCAAACGACTTGGCTCCCGGTTTTTGAACCGAGATTTCATGGGGCTGACGATGCAGCATGACGCAATCGCTCCACGTCCCGGCGCGACGATCCCGCGCAGCAAAGCCGAGATCGCGACCATACACATTGCACGCAAGCGGCACGCCGTGCAGCAGGCGATGCGTGCGCCATTCTTTCGCGGCAAGCTCGATCATATCGATCTCGATCGGCTCGACGAGCCGCGCGAATGGGCCAAAATTCCGCTGCTTGATAAAGACATGCTGCGGAGCATGTCGGACCGGGAATTCTATCGCGACTTCTGTCTGCCGCCGGCGACGGACGATCCCATTGCGCAGTTCTGGCGCTCGGGCGGCACGACAGGGCGTCCGCTGTTTTATCCACGCAGCCATCGCGATATCGAAATTGCATTGCGCGGGTTTTCCCGGGTTTATGCGTGCGCGGGCGCCAAGCCGGGACAGATGGTGCATTGCGCATTTCCGCTCGGCATTCATCCGGTCGGTACCATGATGGCGCGCGCCGCCGAAGCATTCGGTATGGGTGCGCTGATGGCCGGCGCCGGCACCACGACCCCATCCGCGCTGCAGATCGAGCTTGTTGAAAAACTGGGCCCCGACGTGCTGGTCGGCATGTCGAGCTATGCGCTGCATCTCGCCAATCTGGCGGATCACAAAAAGATCAATCTCGCCAGCGGAGCGGTAAAGCTCGTGATCTGTTCGGCGGAGCCGCTTTCGATGGCAAAGCGTGAGAAACTCGGCCGCATGTGGGGCGCTGAAGTCCGCGATTCGTTCGGCATGACCGAGGCCGGCATGATGGCCGCCGAGGATGGTGTTGCCGCAGGCTTTCGCATCTGGAGCGATCTGTTTTTCGTCGAGGTGGTCGATCCGGCCTCCGGTGTGGCGGTGGCGGACGGCGAACCGGGCGCGCTCGTTGTCACCCCGCTTTATACCAATAATATCACACCGTTTCTGCGCTGGTCGTCGGGCGACGTGGTCACGCTGCATGCCGATGCGCCCGGCGATGGTCCATTTTCCGTGTTTCCGATCATGCATCACGCTCATCGGGCCAGCGAGTTCATCAAGATCCGCGGCATCAATATCGATCACGGCGAATTCGAGGACTTCATGTTCAGGATTGCGCCGATCAACGACTTCAAGTGCGAGGCTCTCACCGTCGGCGCTCTCGAGGAATTGCGGGTATCCATCGAGGTTCGGCGGGAAGCCGACCCAGCGGCTGCGATTTCCGAGGTTGAGCGTGAGATCAAGCGCGTGTTCGAGATTTCACCACATGTCGTGACACTCGAACTCGGGACGCTGGCGCGGGAATTCGAGTCCAGCGTCAAGGCGCCGCGCATCCGCGATCTGCGGACTTAGAGCTTAGTCTCTAGCCCCGGCTCTGTTCCGCGGTGCCGTGGTTGGCGGTTGTGCGCGCGGCGGCAATCGCTGTTCGCCGTTGCCCGCGCAGCACGCGGGCGCCGAGCGGAATGGCGCAGACCGCGGTGGTGACACCCCAACTCAAAGCCAGCGTGACGCCGAACACGATCACGCCTTTGGCGATCGCAGGCAATGCGATGCTGAGCAGAAGGTATTGCGCCCACAGGATGAAAACATAGTGGAACAGGTAAATGCCGTAGGAATTCTCGGCGATGCTGTCGAATGACGGCCATGGTCTGGCGGCAAAGCGCAGGAAAGTCGCCGCGGCGGCAAAGCACGCGGTCGCCGCAAACAACGCCTGGCCGAGTTCGGCAACGACTTGCAGTCCGGGCACTCCATGTCCGGTGACGATCAGCGCCGTAGAGGTGATCCACACAATAAATGAAACGACCGTGCTGATGCACCAGCGGCCCCATCGCCGTGCCAACGCGCCCTCCGCGCCGAAAAGGCCGTGCTCAAGCCCTCGCGCCCCGACGACCAGACCGAAAAAGAAATAAATCGCGTATTGCGGCAGCTGAAGCGGCTGAAACGCGAACGGGCCGTAGTCGATCCACTGCCAGGGCGTGAACAGGCCGGACATGGCGAGGTTCACCAGCGCCGTGATGCCGGCGAGTGCGACAAACAGCCGGTTGAGCGTAGATTTCGCGGCGATCCGCGCGAGAAACTCCACGGCGCCCGGCGCAATAGCACTCAGGGCCGCGGCGACGACGTTAAACAGCAGCAAGATCCAGAGAAACCAGAGCGGTCCGGATGGCCAGAACGGCAGCACCGTAAGGTGCGACAAGTAGGCCGACCAGCTCGGATCGAGAGCGGTCTGGCGGTAAACCGCGAAATAGCCGAGCGGCATCAGCAGATAGGCGCCCAGCACAAACGGCACGCCGAGCCGCACGAACCGGTCGTACAAAAATGTGACCGCGCTCTTTCGCCTCAGGCTCGGCCAGACGAACAGGCCGGACAGAAAGAACATGAGCTGCATCATGTAGAGAAACGTGAAGGCGCAGAAGATGTCGAAGCCGAGCCAGCGGTCGCTGTCGACGATCGGATTGGCGATCCAGGCGTAAGGCGGCCGATCGAATGGCGGCGCGGCGGCCGGTTGATGGCTCACGTAGGCGATAGAAGAGTGAAACGCCAATACGATGATGATGGCGTACCCGCGCAGATTATTAAGTGCCAGGCTGGTTTTCGACATGCGCGCCGTTACCCCCGATAGCGCATACTCAAGAATGGAGTCGGGCCGGCGTCAACGCACGTTTTCTGCTGCGGTAAACGCCGGCCGGCTGTTTGGTGCGCCGGTTGCCGAACGTGCCGCTTCCAGTCCGCGGGCAGTGACGTAGACACCCCGCTTGGTTACCACGAAATCGACGCGGCCATCGACAAGCGCTCTGCGGCATTCCTCCGGCCTGTTAACAATCGGCTCCTCATGCACGTTGAAGCTGGTATTGATCAGTACCGGTATTCCGGTGCGGTCGCGAAACCGGCGCAGAATGCCGGCAAATAGCGGATTATCGCTGTCACGGATGATCTGCGGCCGCGCCGTGTTGTCGATATGCACGACCGCGGGGATACGCGCTCGCCATTCCGGCCGCACCGCGCAGGTGATGGTCATGAAGCGGGCTGCGTAGCGGTTAACCGGACTGATTTCGAATACCCGCTCGGCGTCCTCTTCCAGCACGTACGGGGCGAAGGGCATGAATTCCGAACGGTCGAGGCGCTGATTGAGCCGATCGTTAATTGTCGGATCGGTCGGATTGGCAATGATGCTGCGGGCGCCAAGCGCGCGCGGGCCGTACTCCATTCGTCCGACAAAAATGGCTCCAGCGGCGCCGCTTTCCACCAAGGTGGTCGCGAGATCGACCGGATCGCCGGGCACTTGCCGGATGCCGGAATCTGCCGCCAGAACCGTATCGATCTGCGCATCGAAGTCCTGGCCAAGGTAAACGTTGTTGAGGCGGCGGCGCTGCTGGAGCCAAGCGGCAAGCCCGTCGCGGTCGCGCAGGTAGCAGAGCGCCGCGCCCACCGCCAATCCGTCATCGCCCATGGCGGGAAAAATGAAGATTTCCTCGATCGGGAGCGTTTCGGCCAAGAGCCTGTTCAGCTTCACGTTGGCAAACAGTCCGCCGGCAAGGCCCAGTCGCCGCGCCTTGGTGCGCGACAGCCAGTGTCCGACAGCGCCGGAGATCAGATCCTCCGCCAGTTGCTGGATCGACGCCGCGATAGTTTCGCGGCTGTGCCCCTGGCAGATCGCCTCGATGCCTTTCTCCATCACGCGCCAGCTGGTGAAATCGCAAGCGATCAAGCCATCATCGCCAAGGCGAAAATGCCGGCCGAGCGTATCCCGCAGTTTTGGCTCTCCGCGCGCCGACAGGCCGGTGAGCTTGCCCTCGTGACGCCACATGCGAAATCCAGCCGCCTTCGTGGCGTGGCCGTAAGCGGTGGCCAGACTGTTGCGCGGCGCGCGCTTCGCCTTCAACCATTCGTTACCGCCGAACAGGCAATCGAGTTGTCCGCTTTGGAGCTTGCGAATGCTGTAGCTGACATTGTCGCCGACGCCGTCCGCCGTATAGATCAGCGCGTCGTCCCAATCGGTGAAGAACAGCGCCGCCAGCGCGTGCGCCTCGTGATGGTTCACGAAGTGAAGCTTGGCGTCGTCACGAAAACCGTTTTCGGCGAGAAATCGATCGCCGCGGAACAGCCGGTCTTCGCCGGTGCCGCTGCGCGTGATGGCGTTGGACAGATCGCGATTGAGCCGCTCATGGCCGAAATGCTTGCGCACGGTGTAGTAAATGTCGCGCGGCAGCGGGAACGAAAAATAGTGCAGCGGGAAAATGCCGCGGATCGCCGCGATCACATCGACCTCGTTGCGCGCCCATCCGGCGATGCGCAGCACTTCGTCGATGGCGAGCCAGGGCACATCGTTGCCCCAGCCTTTCTCCCGCCGCAGCCGCTCCTCCTGAACGGCGGCGACAAGCCGGTAATCCTCAAATGCGGCGGCCGACGCATCGTGAAGACCCGACTGAAACGATAAAATCCGCACGGAACTCAGACCCTCGGCTTTCTTGCTCTGGCATTATGGAAGGCGCGGGCCTTACCGTCGAGGGCCCCGGCTTTGCGCCGCCACGCCGACAGGTTGCGGGCGGCGGCCGAATTGAAGGCGAAGGCGGATGCTGTTATGGAAGTGCCAACAAGAAGAAGCCGCCAATCGCCCGCAATACGAGCCATTCGAGACTGAGCCGGTGAACTGAGCATGGCGCGCATCCTTTCGCTCACGCTCAATGGCCGCGCCCGTGCCGACGCGGTGCCCGACAATCTGTTGCTGCTGGATTATTTGCGGGAAGTCGCCGGACTGACCGGAACGAAAACAGGCTGCGACGGTGGCGAATGCGGCGCCTGCACGGTACTGATCGACGACCGTCCGCGCTTGTCGTGCTTGACCCTGGCGGCAACGGTCGATGGCCGCCGCGTCGATACGATCGAATCGCTCGCAGTCGACGGCCGCTTGTCAGCGGTGCAGCGCGGCTTTCACGAAAAGCTCGGTTCGCAGTGCGGCTATTGCACGCCGGGATTCATCATGGCCTCGGCCGGATTGTTGCGGCGCAATCCGCGGCCCAGCGACGATGAGATTCGCGAGGGGCTCGGCAGCAATATTTGTCGCTGCACAGGTTACGTGAAAATCATCGAGGCGGTGAAACACGCGGCTGATCTGTGCGCCAAAGGATTGACGCCGTGAACCAAATCGCGCCCGTGCACAACATCGGCGATTACATCCCGATGATCGACGGGCCGGAAAAAGTGTCCGGCCGCGCCAAATTCACCGCGGACCTGATCGTGCCGGGCGCGCTCGCCGGGTGTATTTTCCGGAGCCCTTACTCGCACGCCGAAATTCTCGAAGTCGACGTGAGCGAGGCGGCGAAACTGCCTGGTGTGAAAGCCATCGTCACCGGCGCCGATTGCGACCAGACGTTCGGCGTATTGCCGATCGCCCGCACCGAACATCCGCTGGCCCGCGACAAGGTGCGCTATCGCGGCGAACCGGTCGCGGCGGTCGCCGCCGTCGATGACGCCACCGCCAGGGAGGCGGTGCGGCGCATCAAGCTGAAGGTGCGAGAGCTTCCGGCTTATCACAGCGCCCGCGAAGCGTTGGCGCCGGATGCGATCAACATTCACGAGCGCCGGGCACACAATATCGAGCGCGACGTTTTCTTTGAGCTCGGTGATGTCGAAGCTGCCTTTGCGGGCGCCGATCTGGTGCGCGAAGGTACCTACAATTGTGCCGAGGTGTGCCAGAACCAGATGGAGATGCATGCCGCGCTCGCCGACTACGACGCGGTGCGCGATCGCATCACCGTCCACGCCTCGACGCAGGTGCCGTATTACGTGCACCTTATGCTGTCGCAGATTCTCGGCATGGACATGTCGCGCATCCGCGTGATCAAGCCGCATGTCGGTGGCGGCTTCGGCTGCCGCACCGAGACGCTCAACGTCGAACTGATAGCTGCGCTGCTCGCGCGCAAGGCTGGCGGCTGCGTGCGCCTCGTAGTCAACCGCGAGGAGACCTTCATCACGCACCGCGGGCGCCCTGAAACCGATATCCGACTCAAGATCGGCCTGCGCCAGGACGGCCGCATCGCCGGCGTCGAGTGTGAGTGCACCCAGCGCGGCGGCGCACATTCGGGCTACGGCGTGGTGACGATTCTCTACGCCGGTTCGATGCTCTACGCGATCTACGACCTGCGCAACGTCAAATACATCGGCAAGCGTGTGCTCACCAACACGCCGCCGTGCGGCGCCTTTCGCGGCCACGGCACGGTCGACGTGCGCTTCGCGTTCGAAAGCCTGCTCGATCAGATGGCGCACGAGATGGGGCTCGACCCCATCGCGGTGCGCCGCGCCAACCTCCTGCAAGCGCCGACCTTCACCGATAACGATCTGATGGTGAACAGTTACGGCCTGCCCGAATGTATCGATTGGGTGGAGAAGGTGAGCGGCTGGAAACAGCGCAGGGGCAAGTCGCCGAGCCACAACGGCGTTAAAAAGGGCCTCGGCTTCGCCTGCTCGCACTATATCAGTGGCGCCTCGAAGCCGGTGAACTGGACCGGCGAACCGCACGCCACGGTCAAGCTCAAGCTCGATTTCGACGGTTCGATCGTGCTGCTCACCGGCGCCGCCGAAATAGGCCAGGGCTCATCAACCGTGCTGGTGCAGAGTGTTGCGGAAATTCTGGGGCTCGATCTGTCGCGCATTCGCATCGTCACCGGCGACAGCGATGTGGTGCCGAAGGACAACGGCTCCTATTCGTCGCGCGTCACCTTCATGGTCGGCAACGCCGCCATCGACGCGGCGAACAATCTCAAAGCCGTGCTGATCGCCGCGGCGGCCAAAAAACTCGACGCGAAGCCGGGCGAGATCGAGTGCCTCGGCGAACTCTATCGCGCCGGCGCACAGGATAAGGGGCTGACCTTCAACGAAGTCGTCACCGAGGCGTTGAAGGACACCGGTACCATTACGGTCACCGGAAACTATTCGACGATACCGGAATCGCACGGCGGCAAGAAATATCGCGGTTCCGCCATCGGTGGCACCATGGGCTACAGCTACGCCGCGCAGGTGGTCGAGGTCAGCGTCGACGAGGACACCGGCGTCGTCACGGTCGACAAGGTGTGGGTGGCGCACGATTGCGGCCGCGCCCTCAATCGGCTCACGGTCGAAGGCCAGATCCAGGGTTCGGTGTGGATGGGCATGGGCCAGGCGATGAGCGAGGAGGCGGCCTATCACGAGGGCCTCATGTTGACTGCCAACATGCTCGACTACCGCGTGCCGACGATCCAGGATTCGCCGCCGATCGAGGTCGGCATTGTCGAAAGCATCGATCCGCACGGCCCATTTGGCGCCAAGGAAGCCGGCGAGGGTTCGCTCGCGGCCTTTCTCCCGGCGCTCACCAATGCGATTGCCGATGCGACAGGGCTGCGTTTCAACGATTTGCCGGTGACGCCGGATCGCGTTTTTGCGGCGCTGGAAAAGCGCGCGCGCGATGCGGGTCGAAGGCACGACGGTGATAGCTGATGGACGCGCTGCCGCAATTCGATCTCGTTCGCCCGCGCTCACTCGACGAGCTGATTGCCGCGCGCGCGGGCCATGCCGAGAGCCGCCTCCTTGGCGGTGGCACCGATCTGGTCGTCAACATCAGGCGCGGTATCGTGGCGCCGCCGGTGCTGATCGACGTCAACGGCGTGTCGGAGTTGCGCGCCATCAAGGCGGACGCGCACGGGCTGGAAATCGGCGCCGCGGTCACGCTCGCCGATCTTGCCGAACATCCTGATGTCGTGCGGCACTATCAGGTGGTGGCGCAGGCGGCGGCGCATATCGCCGGACCGACGCACCGCGCCATGGGTACGGTCGGCGGCAACCTCTGTCTCGATACGCGCTGCATTTACTACAATCAGAGCGAATGGTGGCGCGGCGCCAATCATCATTGCCTGAAGACGACCGGCTCGATCTGCCACGTGGCGCCGAAGAGCCGCGGCGTTTGCTTCGCCACTTTCAGCGGCGATCTGGCGCCGGCGCTGCT
>DASZWK010000433.1:0-14851 GCA_035546235.1 Xanthobacteraceae bacterium
GCCGTCTCAGCGATACCCTCAACGCCGCCGATGCCGGAGCCGATCATGACGCCGCTGACGATTTGATCGTCATACGCGCGCGGATGCCAACCGGCATCATCGAGCGCGAGCTTGGCTGCGCACATCGCGTAGAGGATGAAATCGTCGACCTTGCGCTGCTCTTTCGGCTCCATCCACTGGTCGGGATTGAAGGTGCCCTTGGTGCCGTCGCCGCGCGGAATTTGGCCGGCGATCTGGCTCGCGATGTCGGCGACCTCGAATCTGTCGATGGCCTTGACGCCGCTTTCGGACGCGAGCAGCCGCCGCCACGTCGGCTCGACGCCGCAACCGAGCGGCGTCACCATGCCAAGTCCAGTGACGACGACGCGTCTCATGATCGGCGCTCCCGGCGGCGGCCGCTGCGGCCTACGCCGCAACCAAGTCTACCGCTTCGGCGCACGGCCGCACCATACAGTGCGCGCATACGCGCGCCTGCCGTGTGTGTGCGGCTGTTCCGGCCGAGGCTCATTGGAACAACGGACAGGCAGCGCCCGATCAGCCCTTGGCGTTCTTCTCAAGGAACTTAATGGCGTCGCCGACGGTCAGAATCGTTTCAGCGGTGTCGTCGGGAATCTCGCAGTTGAATTCCTCCTCGAACGCCATCACGAGTTCGACAGTGTCGAGGCTATCGGCGCCGAGATCTTCGATGAAGCTCGCGTTCTCGGTGACTTTGTCGGGATCGACGCCGAGATTGTCGACGACGATTTTCTTCACCCGGTCCGCAATGTCGCTCATCGTTCCAACCTCATCTTGCAACGCGACCCGTTTCACTGAGTCTTATGGTCTCGTCGTCGGTGGCGGCCGCCGGTCGGCACCGATCAGAGGCGGATATTTGTTGCCCCGCGCTCCGGCTCTCCAGGTTCCCCCAGCCCGATCGCGGTTCGGTTAGCACACTTCCCCCGCGTTGACTAGCGCAGCGGCGCATTGTCCGCCTCTATCGTTCCGCCTTCAAACCATGGCCATTCCGCCGTTGACGTGCAGTGTCTGTCCGGTGATGTAGGCCGCCTCGTTGGAGGCCAGATACGCAACCGCAGCGGCGACTTCGTCGGTCGTGCCGGCGCGACTGGCGGGAATTTTCGACACGATCGCTTCGCGCTGCTTGTCGTTGAGCTTCTCGGTCATCGGCGTGACGATGAAACCCGGCGCGACGCAGTTCGCGGTGACCCCGCGCTTGGCGTATTCCTGGGCGATCGTCTTGATCAGGCCGGCGATGCCGGCTTTGGCGGCCACGTAGTTGGCCTGACCCGCATTGCCGGTCGCTCCCACGACCGAAGTGATGGCGATGATGCGGCCAAAGCGACGGCGCATCATGCCGCGCACCGCGGCGCGCGACAGCCTGAACGTTGCCGTGAGATTGATCGCGATCACCTGCTCCCAGTCTTCATCGCGCAACTGCACCAGGAGATTGTCGCGCGTCACGCCCGCGTTGGCGACCAGCACGTCGAGCTGGCCCATGGCTTCCTCGGCGCGCGGCACCAATTGGTCAGTCGCTGTGGCGTCGGCAAGATCGCAAGGCAGCACATGAACGCGTTCGCCGAGATCGGCGGCAAGTTTCTGCAAGGCGTCCTGCCGCGTGCCGGAAATGCCGACAGTCGCCCCCTGCGCGTGCAGCACCCGAGCGATGCTGCCGCCGATAGGGCCGGTCGCCCCGGTGATCAGCGCGGTCTTGCCAGTAAGTTCAAACATTCCGCTTCCTCTTCGCCGCGCCAAAACGAAAGATCAGCCGCGCACCGCCGTCTTGAACCGCGCGATATCATCGGGCGAACCGATCGAAGACGTCTCGGCCGCTTCGGCAATCCGCTTGATCAAACCGGACAGCACGCGCCCGGCGCCGATTTCGTAGAACGTCCTGACGCCGCTTTGCACCATGAATTGAATCGACTCACGCCATCGCACCGTGCCGGTCACCTGGTCGATCAGGCTCGCCACGATGTCGGCAGGCTCGCTGATCGGCGCTGCCCGCACATTGGCAACGAGCGGCACGCGCGGCTTTCTGACCGCGACCTTCGCCAGTGCATCCGCCATGGCGTCCGCCGCCGGGCGCATCAGCGAACAATGGAAGGGAGCGGATACAGGCAGCATCATCGCGCGGCGTACGCCGTGCGCCTTGGCGATCTCTACCGCGCGTTCCACAGCGCCCTTCTCGCCGGACAGTACGACCTGGCCGCCGCCATTGTCGTTTGCGGCGGCGCACACGCCCGCACTCGCCGCTTCGGCAGCAATGGCCTGGGTCTGGGAAAGCTCGACCCCGACCAGGGCCGCCATGGCGCCGATACCGACCGGAACGGCCTTCTGCATGGCACGACCACGTATCCGCAACAGCCGCGCCGCGTCGGCGATTGTAAATGCCCCAGCCGCCGCGAGTGCCGAATATTCCCCGAGCGAATGGCCGGCCACATAGGCGGCGTCGCGGGCCAGGTCGACGCCGGCCTCGGCTTCGAGTACCCGCATGACCGCGAGCGACACCGCCATCAGCGCCGGCTGAGCGTTCTCGGTAAGCGTGAGCGCGTCGGCCGGACCGTTCCAGATGGTGTCGCTGAGCCGCTCGCCGAGCGCGGCGTCGACCTCGTCAAACACCTGGCGCGCCGGCGCAAAGGCGTCGGCGAGCGGCTTGCCCATGCCGACGGTCTGGCTTCCCTGTCCGGGAAAAACGAACGCAATTGCCATTGCTTCACCGTGAAAGCGGCGAAAGATACCGCGATCTCGGCCCTGTCAAGTTCGGCGGGGAAGCCGCCAAGCAAGACGCCGGGCAAGAAATCGCTAATCGCGCTGTGATAAAGAACGCTTGATCCAGCGGGGTGGTCGCTTGGCCGTGACCAACCGAGAGCTCACGAGAACCATTCCATGAGCGCCTACACGCCGGTGTCCGATATGGATTTGGCACGGGCCCGCAGCGATCCAGTATTCCGGCAAAAGCTGCTGGAGCAGAGCCTCGAAACCTTAATCGCCGGGCTGCAGAAGCTGCGCCAAAGCGCAGCGCCGAAAGACAACTCCGCGGCCGCTCAGATGCGGGAAGCGGTCGAACTTGCCGTACGGCTTGCCGAACTTATTCAGGCGCCAGCGCAGGGGCCTGCGGCGCGCCCACGCGGGCGACTTTAGGCGGCCGGTCCAGCCGATTCGCTTGCCTTTCGTTGTGGGCTGCGTATATGTGCGCCTTCCGCTCGTCCCCGGCCGGGGGCTGAACGGACGGCCGTGCAGCATGTTCGACGATGCAGCACGGTAGGACCCTCGGGTCCGGCGTCCGGTGTTCCCGCCTTCAGAGCATTCGAGCCTTTCCCGAAGGGTTCGAGGGGCTTAGCGCCGACGGCGAGCACGATAGTTGAGGAAAGGGCCATCAATGCCGCTCTACGAACACGTGTACCTTGCGCGCCAGGACGCCAGTGCGCAGCAGGTCGAGGAACTGACCACACAGCTCAAAGGCGTGGTTGAAGGCCTCGGCGGTACGGTCGCCAAGAGCGAGTCCTGGGGCGTGAAGACGCTCTCCTACCGGCTGCGCAAGAACCGCAAGGCACACTTTACGCTGATGAACATCGATGCGCCGCCGGCTGCCATCAACGAAATCGAGCGCCTGGAGCGCCTCAACGAGGACGTGCTGCGCTATCTCACTATCCGGGTCGAGGAACACGAGGACGGCCCGTCCGCGATGATGCGCCGGGCCGAACGCGATCGCGACCGCGACGAGCGGCGTGGCGACCGGTTCGACCGTGGCGACCGCTTCGACCGCGGCGATCGTCCGCCGCGCGATCGTGATCGCGACCGCGATCGGCGCCCACGCGATGAAGCCGTTGCAACCGAAACGCCGACGGAGGAATGATCATGGCGATGTCTCCGCAAGGTGCTGGCGGACGCCGGCCATTCTTCCGCCGCCGCAAGAGCTGCCCGTTCTCCGGCGCGAACGCCCCAAAGATCGACTACAAGGACGTCAAGCTGTTGCAGCGCTTCGTTTCGGAGCGCGGCAAGATCGTCCCGAGCCGCATCACGGCGGTTTCGGCCAAGAAGCAGCGCGAGCTCGCTCAAGCGATCAAACGCGCGCGCTTTCTCGGCCTGCTGCCGTATGTCATTCGCTGACCGTATTCTGGAGAAGCCGAGATGGAAGTCATCCTGCTCGAACGCGTCGCCAGACTGGGACAGATGGGCGAGGTCGTACGCGTCAAGGACGGGTTTGCCCGCAATTTCCTGCTGCCGCGCGGCAAGGCGCTGCGCGCCACGACGGAAAACCGTACGCGCTTTGAATCAATGAAGAGCGAGCTCCAGGCGAAATCGCAGGCGCTCAAGACCGAGGCGACTGGCATCGCCGACAGTCTCAACGGCAAGAGCTTCACCGTGCTGCGGCAGGCATCCGAATCCGGCCAATTGTTCGGCTCGGTATCGCCGCGCGACCTGGTACACCTGATCAGCCAAGCGGGTTACTCCGTCAACCGGAACCAGATTGCGCTGAACACGCCGATCAAGACGATCGGACAGCACGATGTACCGCTCGCGCTCCACCCCGAAATCGAAACCGCGATTAAGGTGATCGTGGCCCGCAACGCCGACGAGGCGGAGCGCATTGCGCGTGGCGAAGACGTGACGCACCGGCGCGAAGAACAGACCGAAGCCGAAGCTGCGGTGGAGGCCGCCGAGGCATTTTTTGAGCCGGAGGCTGCCGAGTCACGCCGCGAACCCGAGGCTCAGGGCGAGGACGCTCCCGCCGCCACGCCGGCGCCAAGCGCGTCCTGATCTGCCAAGAATTCAGTCGGGAATGTTGTCGGTCGGCGCGGGTGAAGCCGCGGCCGGCTGCGGCTGAGCCGGCGCGCTCGCCGCCGGCGATACCGGGGTGGTCTCCGGCCTTGCCGGTTCGGCGGGCTTGACCGCTGCCGTCACCGCTGCGGGTGCCGGCTTGGATGGAGCGGTCTCCTCGGGCTTAGGCTGGTCATGAGCGCGCGTCGGTCCTGCCGAGCGATGCCGATCGGCCGGCTTTTTTTCCGTCGCGGGCGTGCCCGGTTCGACTGAAGCGCTGCGCTCCTCCTTGGGCTTGCCGTGCTCGCGCGCCGCCCGCCGCGTTTTAGGCTCCGGCTTGGACTCGGGTTTGGCCTCCGCCGCCGGCCGGCCGCGCGCTGAATCCGGCTTTTGCTCGCCGCGTACGGGTGTGGCCGTCCCAACCCCACCTCCCGCCGACAGAACATAGGCGGCCACCGAAGCAGCCTCCTCCCGGCTCGACGTATAGTGTTCGCTCAGAAACCCGGTCAGGGCCGAATTGCCGCGGCCATTTGCGAGACCGCGCGTGGTTTTGTGGCAAACCGAACAATCGCTGGCAAAAATATGGGCCGGCGTCTTGTCCTGGTCGATATTAACCTGTGCGTGCGCCGAAATCGGCGTCAATATCGCAGCCAGAATGATCGCGGGGGCGAGATGCCGGGACACCCTCTGCTCCTTCAATTGTCTCGGGGCGCGCCGGCGATCCAAACCCGGATCCCCAAACCCAAATCCCCAAATCCGAGGCCGGCCGATACTGAGCCGGGCTGCGACGCTGCTGCGGCCACATTGCATCGCTTATCGCATTGCTGGTCTAGGAAGATTTTGTTTTAATAACGGCAGGACAAGACCCCGCAGGTAAGATGCCCCCAAAGGTGCGGCCGAATGCGGCTGCAACGGGTCGGAAGGCAAGGAGTTGATCTGCCGATCGCCTGCCCAAGGGGCCAAGCTAAAGGGTGTTGGAGGCAACGTTGGAACGGTTGCTGGTAGCTTTTCTGCGTCGCTACATCCGCCGGGGTTCGCTCAAGGTCACGACGGCGGCGGGCAACGTCTATATGTTCGGCGACGGCCGTGGACCTGCGGCAGCGGTGCGATTTACGACCGCACGTGCTCAGCGCGCGGTGCTATTCGACGCAGAGCTCAAGCTGGGCGAAGCCTATATGGACGGCACCTTGGTGGTCGAGCGCGGCTCGATCGTCGACCTGCTTGCGATCGCCTTCCGTCAGGAGTGGATTCCGGCGCCGCGCTGGGCGTGGCCGCCACATCTCGCCCGCTACCTGTTCCGGCGGCTGCAGCAGTTCAATTCCCGGTTCCGCGCCCGCCGCAACGTCGCGCACCATTACGATCTCGACGCCCGGCTTTACTCGCTGTTTCTCGACGGCGACCAGCAATATAGCTGCGCCTATTTCGAGACCCCGGATGCTTCGCTCGACGACGCCCAGCTCGCCAAGAAACGTCATCTCGCGGCCAAGCTCCTGGTTACACCCGGCGCGGACGTGCTCGATATCGGCTGCGGCTGGGGCGGCCTTGCGCTTTACCTCGCGGAGAATTGCCGCGCCAAGGTGACCGGCATCACGCTGTCGGAGGAGCAATTCCGCCGCGCGCAAAACAGGGCCGTCGAGCGCGGGCACACGCGGGACACTACCTTCCGGCTGATCGATTATCGCGATGTCGAAGGGCAGTTCGACCGCATCGTCTCGGTCGGCAAGTTCGAGCACGTCGGCGTCGGCTTCTACGATGCGTTCTTCGGCAAGTGCGCAGAACTGCTCAACGACGATGGCGTCGCGCTGCTGCATTTCATCGGCCGCGAAAGCGTCCCCGGCATTACCAATCCGTGGATTGCCAAATACATCTTTCCGGGCGGCTACATTCCGGCGCTCTCGGAGGTGTTGCCCGCCGTCGAACGGGCGCGGCTGCTTGTCACTGACATCGAAGTGCTGCAACTGCACTATGCGGAAACGCTCAAGGCTTGGCGCCAGCGTTTTCTCGCCCATCGCGACGAGGTGGTACGGCTCTATGATCAGCGTTTCGTGCGGATGTGGGAGTTCTATCTGGCCTCGTCCGAAATCGCGTTCCGCGACGGTGACATGGTTGTGTTCCAGATCCAGATGACCAAGCGCAAAGGTATAACGCCGGCAACGCGGGATTACATCGGGCGTGAAGAGGCGCGGTTGCGCGGGCTCGAAGCCGGTCACGCGCCGCCGTTGCGTCTCGCCGGCGAATAACCGCACCGCGCGCGGCAGAAAAGCGTCAAGCAAAAATCATCGTCGTGGCGTGTGTAAAAGTGCGTGCGGTGGGTAACGGGGAAAGCCGGAATCGGCGATTGCCCATCTGCAGGGTGCGGACTATCGAATGCGCATGCGCAGCTTGCCTCCGCTCCTTGGACGGCGTGAAAGCGTAAGGAACCGGAGGCCTTCGCATCGTTGAGTGATCCGCGATGTTGAGTGCCAACAAAATACACCAAGCCACTGGCGCCGACCGCAAATCGGCCACACGCGAATCTCTTGATCGGACCTATGGCGCAAATCGATTCGATTGCACGCAAGCAGCCTCCCGCGGAACCGGCATTCCGCGCGCCGCCACACAATATCGAGGCCGAACAGGCGCTGCTCGGCGCCATTCTGGTCAATAACGAGGCGTTCTACCGCGTCTCCGACTTTCTCGAGCCGAAGCATTTCTTCGAACCGATCCACCAGCGCATTTTCGAACTGACGTCGGGACTGGTCCGGGCGGGCAAAATTGCCACCCCGGTGACGCTGAAGACGTTTTTGCCGACCGATTTCGACGTCGCCGGCCTGTCGATCAATCAATATCTGGCGCGACTCGCCGCCGAGGCCACGACGATCATCAATGCCGAGGATTACGGCCGCACCGTTTACGACCTCTCCATTCGCCGCAACTTGATCACCATCGGCGAAGAGATGGTCAATCTGGCTTACGACGCCCCGGTCGATGCGACGCCGACAAGCCACATCGAGGAGGCCGAACGCAAACTCTTCGAGATCGCCGAGACGGGGCGTTACGATTCCGGATTCCAGCGCTTCGCCCAGGCGCTGACCAGTGCTGTCGACTTGGCGGCACACGCCTACCAGCGCGACGGCGGACTATCGGGACTGGCGACCGGCCTGACCGATCTTGACTCGCGGATGGGCGGTCTGCAGGCGTCCGACCTGGTCATCCTCGCCGGCCGGCCCGGCATGGGTAAGACCGCGCTCGCCACGAACATCGCCTATAACGTCGCCAGATCCTGGGCCGGCGAGGTCCGCCCCGACGGCCACACGGCGAGCGTCAACGGCGGCATTGTCGGCTTCTTCTCGCTTGAAATGTCGGCCGAGCAATTGGCCACGCGCATCATCGCCGAGCAGACCGGGATTCCATCCAACAAGATCCGGCGCGGCGCCATCGACGAAGCCGATTTCGAGAAGATCAAGGACATCTCGATCGAATTGCAGAACCTGCCGTTCTATGTTGACGAAACCGGCGGTCTCTCGATCGGCCAATTGGTGGCGCGGGCGCGGCGACTGAAGCGGCAGCGCGGACTCGATCTCCTCGTCATCGACTACGTGCAGCTGCTCCAAGGCACCAGCCGCCGTTCGAGCGAAAACCGCGTGCAGGAAATCACCGAAATCACCACGCGTCTGAAGGCTCTCGCCAAGGAACTCAACATTCCCGTACTGGCGCTTTCGCAATTGTCCCGCCAGGTCGAAAGCCGCGACGACAAGCGTCCGCAATTGTCCGACTTGCGCGAATCGGGCTCGATCGAGCAGGACGCCGACGTGGTGATGTTCGTATTCCGCGAGGAATATTATCACCAGATGCGCAAGCCCACGGAAGCGAACCGCGAGAAATTCGCCGAATGGCTGGCGGAAGGCGAGCGCGTGGAGGGCAAGGCCGAACTGATTATCGGCAAACAGCGCCACGGGCCGACCGGCACCGTCGAATTGCAGTTCGACGCCGCCGTGACACGCTTCGCCAATCTCGATACCGCGCACCAGCCGAGTTTTGGCTAAGCCGCGCGCGGCCGCACATCTCGCTCAATGGCGACGCCGCTCTGCATCCTCGTCTTTGTCAATTCATGCATGGCCTGCATATTGATCCAGAATTCAGCGCTGGTGCCGAAAAAACGCGCGAGCCGCAACGCCGTGTCCGCGGTGACTGAGCGCTCGCCCTTGACGATGGCGCCGATACGGGTCGCGGGTACGCGCAAGGCGAGCGCCAGGGCATTGACCGACATGCCGAGCGGCTTGAGAAATTCCTCACTCAAGACCTCGCCCGGATGAGTGGTTACGCGGTTGGGAGCCGCCACACCCTTAGGGGTAGTCGATGATTTCGACATTGGCCGGACCCTCCTTGGTCCACCATAAAACAGATGCGCCATTGATCGTTGACGCGTATCGAGTGCTGCCCTCGCCGATCTCCCGCGAGAGCTTCGAGCCGATTTGCAGGAGGGGAACGCAAGTCGTTTAGATCGCGCGCCTGATGAAGCATATCGAGCTTGCGTAGCGCCTGCCTTTCAATCCCGCTGAATCGCTTCACAAACTCGCCCATCCACAGCGCATCAGATTATACGTCAAGCGTACAACGCCATCCGATTAAGGCGAATTTATTGCTTGTGCCGGCCGCTGCCATCTCCCGCTTTACCGCTGCCCCACGGGGGGTCATAACCGCGCCATGGCGCTCGCGGAAGTCTTGCCGGAACCGAACGGCGCAACCCCGGTCCCTGAGGCCGGCGGCACGCTCACCGTCGATCTTGCCGCCATCGAGGCGAATTGGCGGACGCTGGCGCGGCAGCTGCGCACCAGCGAATGCGCAGCCGTGGTCAAGGCCAACGGTTATGGGCTCGGCTTGGAAGCGGTGACTGCCAAGCTCGCAGCGGCCGGCTGCAAAACATTCTTTGTCGCCGACATCGCCGAAGCGCGGCGCGTGCGATCGCGCGCGCATGACGCGGCAATCTACGTGCTCAACGGATTTCTGCCTGACGCAGGCTCCGCCTTCATCGACATCGGCGCGCAGCCGGTGATCAACTCGACCACCGAGCTTGCCGAGTGGGATGCTTTCGTCGCCGAACGCAATTGGCGCGGTGGCGCAGCCCTCCACGTCGATACCGGCATGAACAGGCTCGGCATTCCGGCCGAAGAGGCGATCGCGCTGGCGCCCCGCGTGCAGACCGAAAATCACGGCATCACGCTGTTGATGAGCCATCTCGCCTGCGCCGAGATCGCCGATCACCCGCTCAACGCGGCGCAGATCGAGATGTTCAAAGAGATCAAACTGATGTTTCGCGGGGTGCCTGCTTCGCTCGCCAATTCGTCTGGGATTTTCCTCGGCGATTCCGCCCATTGCGATCTGGCGCGGCCGGGCGCAGCGCTTTACGGCGTCAATCCGACGCCCGGTTTGGCCAACCCGATGCACAGCGTCGTCGAGCTTGCCGGCCGTATCTTGCAGATCCGCAAACTCGAACGTGGCGACACGGTGGGCTACGGCGCGACCTGGACGGCCAAGCGGCCCTCGCGCCTGGCGGTCGCCGCCATCGGTTATGCGGATGGCATTCCGCGGGCGGCATCGGGCAGTTCCGCCAACGTCGCCGGGAAGCTGTGCCCACTGGTGGGGCGCATTTCGATGGATCTGATCTGCATCGACATTACCGACCTGCCCGAGGGCGCGGCGCGCCGCGGCGATGAGGCGCTGTTCATCGGCGGCGGCATCTCGCTCGATGATGTCGCCGCATCGGCCGGGACGATCGGCTACGAGATCCTTACGCATCTCGGTCCGCGTTGCCATCTTGTCTATCGCGGTGCTTGAAGCACTACACGAATGAGACCCTCAAAATGGCCGCGCGCGCACAGAATTTCGTCTGCCAAAGCTGCGGCGCTGCCACCGCCCGCTGGGCCGGACGCTGCGAGGCCTGCGGCGCCTGGAATACGATTACCGAGGAAGGCGCTGTTTCGACGGCGCGGCCGTCCCGCAAGGGGCGACAGTTCGTCATTGAGCCGCTCAAGGGCGAGAGTCACGAGGCGCCGCGTTCACCCTCCGGCATCGCCGAATTCGACCGCGTCACCGGCGGCGGCCTGGTGTGCGGCTCGGTGCTCCTCTTGGGTGGCGACCCGGGTATCGGCAAATCGACCCTCTTGATCGAAGTCGCCGCCGCCTTCGCCCGCAACCGCCACCGTGCCGTTTACATCTCCGGCGAAGAAGCGGTGGCGCAGGTGCGGCTGCGCGCCGAGCGCCTCGGGCTCGCCGAGGCCGCAGTCGAGGTCGCCGCTGAAACATCGGTCGAAGATATCGTCGCGACGCTGTCGCACAGCGCCATCCCGCGCCTCCTCGTCATCGACTCGATCCAGACGATGTGGACGCAGACCGTTGAATCGGCGCCCGGGACCGTCACGCAGGTCCGCGGTTCGGCCGGAGAACTCATCCGCTTTGCCAAACGCAGCGGCGCCGCCGTCATTCTGGTCGGCCACGTCACCAAGGACGGCCAGATCGCCGGGCCACGCGTCGTCGAACACATGGTCGACGCAGTGCTGTCGTTCGAAGGCGAAGGCTCGCAGCAATTCCGCATCCTGCGCGCCATCAAGAACCGGTTCGGCCCGACCGACGAAATCGGCGTGTTCGAAATGACCGGCGCCGGATTGCGCGAAGTGGCGAACCCGTCCGAGCTGTTCCTGTCCGAGCGCGACCTTGGCAGCCCCGGCACGGCGGTGTTCGCCGGCATCGAGGGTACGCGTCCGCTGTTGGTGGAGATGCAGGCACTGGTCGCGCCGACGACCCTCGGCACGCCGCGTCGCGCGGTTGTCGGCTGGGATCAAAGCCGGCTGTCGATGGTGCTGGCCGTCCTCGAAGCGCATTGCGGGGTGCGGCTGTCGGGCCACGATGTCTATCTCAATGTGGCGGGCGGACTGCGCATCCAAGAACCGGCCGCCGATGTTGCCGCCGCGGCGGCCTTGGTGTCATCGCTCGCTCGCGCCCCGCTGCCGGCAGATGCCGTCTATTTTGGCGAAGTGTCGCTGTCCGGCGCGGTGCGGCCGGTGGCGCAGACCGCTGCCCGTCTCAAGGAGGCGCAAAAGCTCGGCTTTGCCCGGGCAATCCTTCCGGAGGGGACTCGCGGCGAGAGCACCGACGCCGGCCTCGCGCTGAACCCGGTCGGGATGCTCGTCAACCTTGTGTCCGAGATTGCGGCACGCGGCGATACGTCACGTCGCGGCTCACGGGACCGGGACGTCGCCGCTGAATAGCTGCATCGCCGTCCGCCCTTCAGGCCGCTTGGTTAACGGTTCCGGCGAAGTCCCGGCGAGTTCGTAACTGCCGCGATCGTAGAACTGCTGAACCGTCAACAAGGCGGGTGACGGCGCCGCGGGGCCCCGCTATACACGGCTGGCCTTGAGGCGGTTATCGAGGGGGACGGACCAGGCGATCATGCCGATTACGCTGCTCGACATAGCGCTCATCGCCGTGATGCTCATTTCTGGCCTGCTCGCGATGATTCGCGGCTTCATGCGCGAGGTCCTATCGATCGTTGCCTGGGTGCTGGCAGCCGTTGCGACGCTGTACGCCTACGGCAAACTCCTTCCGGCGGCGACCGCCTATTTTAATAGCGACCTGATCGCCAAAGGCGCCGTCATCGGCGGCGTGTTCCTGATCACCCTGCTGGTGGTTTCCGTCATCACTGTGCGAATCTCCGACATGGTGCTTGACAGCAGGGTCGGGGCGCTTGATCGCACGTTGGGGTTCTTGTTCGGCCTCGGCCGGGGGCTGATCATCGTCGTGGTGGCGTTCGGCTTTTTCGACTGGCTGGTGCCCGCCAAGGCACAGCCGGCGTGGGTCACGGATGCTAAATCGAAAGTTTTCCTTGCCAATACTGCGGACTGGCTCAGGTCTATGTCTCCGGACCTCGAGGCCCTATATCAGAAGTACAAGACGAATAAGGGCGGTGAACCCGATGCAGCGCCGCCGCAGCATGGCGCACTGGACCAGCCCGCCGGAAAAGTCGGCGGCTAAGACCTCGGAGGGCCGATGAGCATGACCGAAACCGCCCTCCCCGATCTTGACGCCGACCGGTTACGCGAAGAATGCGGGGTGTTCGGCATTTTCGGCCACCCCGATGCGGCCGCCATCACCGCGCTCGGCCTTCACGCCCTGCAGCACCGCGGCCAGGAGGCCGCCGGCATCGTCTCGTTCGACGGCAAGCGCTTCCATTTGGAACGCCGTCTGGGCCTCGTCGGGGATGCGTTTTCACGCCGCGAAGTAATCGACCGCCTGCCCGGCAACACCGCCACCGGCCATGTGCGCTATTCGACCACCGGCGAGACCATCCTGCGCAACGTGCAGCCGCTGTTCGCCGAGCTCAACGCCGGCGGCTTCGCCATCGGCCATAACGGCAACCTCACCAACGGGCTTACGCTACGCCGCCAGCTGGTGAGCGAAGGCGCCATGATGCAGTCGACCACCGACACCGAGGTGATCCTGCACCTGGTCGCACGCTCGCACCGCAACCGCTTCGTCGACCGCTTCATCGAGGGCCTGCGCATGCTCGAAGGCTCCTATGCCTTCGTCGGGCTGACCAACAAGAAGCTGATCGGCGCGCGCGACCCGCTCGGCATCCGGCCGCTGGTGCTCGGCAAGCTCGACGGCTGCCCGATCCTCACCTCGGAGACCTGCGCGCTCGATATCATCGGCGCCCAACACGTGCGCGACGTGGAAAACGGCGAGGTTTTGATTTTCGACGAGGACGGCGCGCACTCGCACAAGCCGTTCGGGCAACTGCCGCCGCGGCCCTGCATCTTCGAGTATATCTATTTCGCGCGGCCGGATTCGATCATCGGCGGCCGCAGCGTCTATGACGTGCGCAAATCGAGCGGCATCGAACTCGCGCGCGAAGCTCCCGCCACCGCCGACGTCGTCATCCCGGTGCCCGATTCCGGCGTGCCGGCGGCGATCGGCTACGCCCAGGAGTCGGGCATCCCCTACGAGCTCGGCATCATCCGCAACCACTATGTGGGACGCACTTTCATCGAGCCGACCCAGCACATCCGCCAGCTCGGCGTGCGGCTCAAGCACAGCGCCAACCGTGCCGTGGTCAACGGCAAGCGCATCGTGCTGATCGACGATTCGATCGTGCGCGGCACCACCTCGGTCAAGATCGTGCAGATGATGCGCGATGCCGGCGCACGCGAAGTGCATTTCCGCATCGCCTCGCCGCCGATCACGCACCCGGATTATTACGGCATCGACACGCCGGAACGCGACAAGCTCCTTGCCGCGACGCACGACCTCGAAGGCATGCGGCAATTCATCGGCGCCGACTCGCTCGCCTTTCTCTCCGTCGAAGGCATCTACCGCGCCATGGGCGAGAAGGGTCGCAACGCCGCGCGCCCGCAATTCACCGACCATTGCTTCACCGGCGAATACCCGACACCGCTCACCGACCGCATGGCGCAGGACACCCCGCCGCGGCAACTGTCATTGCTCGCCGAGGCGAGCTGAAATAGTGGCAGGACAGTCGCGGCGGCTGTGCAGGTTTTTGCCGCGCGTCGTTGCATTGGCCGTGATGACGGCAGCCAGCGTGCCAATCGCGGCGCAAACCCCGCGGCATCCATCGCCGCCGGTCGGGACCATAGGCCCAATTATCGAGAACCTTGCGTCCCACCGCGGGACCGGCGTCTATCCGTTATTCACAACGGTCGATCTCAAGACGGGCTCCGCAACAGCGCGCCAGGCGCTCATCATCATCCACGGCAGACTGCGCAACGCGTCGGACTATTTCGCCACCGGACTTGCGATGGCCAAAGGCGCGGGTGCCGACGGGAAAGCGACAGTTGTCGTCGCACCGCAATTTCTCGATCAGATCGATGTGACAGCGCACCACCTGCCCGACCGTTACCTGCAGTGGAATTACGATTGGGAGGATGGCGCGCCGGCGCAGAGCCCGGCTCCGCTCCAATCCGGCGCGTCCGCAGCGAGTTCCTATGACGTCCTCGACGATATCGTCGCCAAGCTGTCGAACACGTCGAGCTTTCCTGCGCTGCGGAGAATCGTCTTTGTGGGTCACGGCGGAGGCGCCCAAATACTCGCCCGCTATGCC